>JACVRR010000073.1 GCA_014534345.1 Thermoleophilia bacterium
CCGTCCGATCTGGTCGTGCAGGCATGGACCTGGGACGCTACGCGGTGCGGCGAAATCGAACGCGCGGACCGAGGCAGCGCGGGAGGGGAGCACCATGCGGAACCCGTTTCGGCAGGCGAGGTCGGCCGGAGGCACGACCCTGCGTGGGAGCATGTTGGTCGCTGGCGTGGCGGCGTTCGTGCTCCTCATCGGTCCGGCGCACGCCGCGCCCCAGACCAAGTACTACCTGGTCGACGTAACGCCCGCGAGCGCGGCGGTCGCAAGCTCGCGCACGTACGTCGCCCGGCTGACGAACTGCAACGGCGCCAAGTGCGGGGGCCTGGAGAGCACGCAGGGGCTCGGCTCGGCGAACGTGGCGCTCCCGTCGTTGATGCTTCCCGGAAGCGCGACCTCGGCGCCGAGTGGCGCGCCGGGGAAGACCGTCGACGTCTACAGGGCCGACGGTACGAGCAGTGCGAAGCGCTGGGCTGCGCAGAACGTCAACGGGGTCATCGAGTTCCGCTCGACCGCGTCCGGTGACGCGCTCGCGAAGGGCGAGTACGTCGAGACACGCGTCACCGTGGGCGCGTGCTCCGTCGGAACGCATGACTGGGCCACGCGCACGAAGCAATCGAACAACTTCAGCGGCACCGGCAACGACTTCCTCCCGGCCTGGAGCAACGGCGGCCTGTTCGACGGCGTCGTCAAGACCCAGCTGACGGGCGCCGGCGGGTCGCCGGCTTCGCTCGTGATCGAGGAGTCGACCGGTGCGGGGTTCTCGACGACGGTCGGGACCCAGACGGCGGGCTCGCCGTTGACGCTCCGGATCACGGCGAAGGACGCCTGCGGCAACACGTCGGCCTACAGCGGCACGGCGACGCTGACGGGCAACCTCGGAGTCGCTCCCAACGGCACCCAGCCGACGTACGCCGGCCAGACCGGAAGCGCGACCATCACCTTCGCGTCGGGCGTCGCAACCGCGCAGGTCGTGCCGTACAAGGCGGAGCAGGCCACCGCCGCGACGGCCACGACGACGGCGAGGCCGACCGTCACGGTGAACATCGGCGCCTCGAGCGCGACGACGAACGCGTTCACCGTGCTGCCGGGCGCCGTCGCCACCTTCGGGTTCGCGACCGTCGGGACGAACGTGGCGCCACCGCTTGCGACACCGAGGTATGCGATCGAGAGGGGCACGTTCACCGTGACGGCCACCGCCTACGACGCGTACGCCAACGTGAAGACCAACTACGCCGGCGGCGCCGTGCTGAGCGGCAACCTCGGGAATGTCGTCAACCCGGCGCCGCTGCCGCCTACGGGCCCGACGTACGGGCCGTTCGGCACGTGGACGGGCGGATCGGCGAGCGCGAGCGTCACGGCGGTGGCCCTGCAGTCCGGGGCGCGGCTGACCGCGAGCCACGGACCGGCGTCGGGGCCGAGCAACTTCTTCGACGTGGTCGCCGACCTCTGCCTGCCGGCCGACGAGGAGTGCAGGGCGAGCGACGGCAGGGGAACGAGCGTCCGCACGCCCGCTCCGCCGGAAGGCGGGACGATGGATCTCAGCTTCTCGGCGACGCAGGCGACGTGCGGCAGCACGACGGTCGGCACGACCGGGTCGCTCACGATCGTGAATCCCGTCGGCTACGGCGACCCGATCGACATCACGTTCACGTACGCGAAGTCCATCTCGGGCCAGTCCGGCGCGGGCAACTACACCTTCTGCCTGAGCAAGGACGGCGTGCTCTTCGAGTCGGTAACGGCGTCGTGCTCGCAGACGACGGCGCTTCCGTGCATGGTCAAGAAGAGCCGGACCGGCGTGGGCGACCTCGAGTTCGTCGTGCGGATCGCCCCGAACGACCCGTGGGGTGGAATCGGCTAACCAGGCGACGGCCGCGAGCAGCCCGAGCGAGAGCGCGAGCTCGTAGACGGCGTCGGCTGCGCGCGCGACCGAGATGCTCTCGGCGAGGGAGTCCCTCCCCGCCGCGGCGTCGCCGACCTGGAGCAGCCCGGCGGCACGCGTCCGCAGCGCTGCCGCGCGCAGCGGCGCCGCCTCCGCCGAGTCGTCCGCGCGCTCGAGCACCGACTCCGCGCGCTCGATCACCTCGCGCCCGTGCTCGCCGCGCAGGGCGGCCACCTCCGCGAGCCGCGACTCGGCTTCGAGCGCGAAGCTCGAGGCGTTGATCTCGCGCAGGACGGCCAGCGCCTCCTCCAGCAGCTCCTGGGCCTCGTCGAGGCGCCCCGCACGGGCAGCTACGCGGCCGAGGTTCGCGCGCGCGACGGTCGCGAGCGCGCGGTGCCCCGTGGTGTCGCAGGTCTCGACGACCTCGCGGAACAAGGACTCGGCCTCGTCGAGCCGTCCCTGGTCGGAGCGGATCTCGCCGATGTTGTTCGTCGCCATGGCCGCGTTCGTGACGTCGCCCATGCGCTCGCGGAACTGCCGGCCCCGCTCGTAGAGGTCGATCGCTTTGTGCCAGTCGCCCTCGTAGTACGCGTCGATGCCGAGATTGTTGACGGCGCTCGCCTGGCCGCTGAGGTCTCCGAGCTCCTCGTAGAGCGGTAGCGCGAGCCCGCGGAACGCGGCGCGCTCGGGCGAGCCGGTGAACGAGTGGACGAGGTGCAAGAGCAGGTAGGCCGGCGCGAGGTTCGCGTAGTCGTCGAGCGGCAGCGCCTCGCCGACGACCTCGTGGCAGCGGCGAGTGCACTCGCGGAACTGACCCTGCCGGAAGCGGACCTGCGCGTACGCGAGGTTGAGCCCGATCCGCCACCGCGTCCGCGACTCCTCGTCGGGCAGGAGCTCGGCCGCCTTCGCAGCGCGGCCGTACCACCGGATCGCGTCCGAGTACTTGCCCATCAGCTCCCTCACGGCCCCCTCCTTCCGCATGAGGACGACCTGCTTCGCGTCGTCGCCCAGCGTCAGGCGGCGGGCGGCGGCCAGTGCGTACGCCGCGTCGTCGAGCTCCCCGGCGAGCTGCAGGCAGTCGGCGAGCGCCTCCCACGCGGCCGCGATCTCGGCCGGCTCGAGGTCGGGGACGTCCTTAGCGGCGTCGAGGGCGCGGCGGTAGAACTCGGCCGCCTCGACGTTCGCCCACTTCGCCTGCGCGCGGCGCCCGGCGACGATCGAGTAGCGCCACGCCTCGGACGCGCGGCCGGCGCGCGAGAAGTGCAGCGAGAGCAGCTCAGCGGCTTCGTCTTCGGCTTCGGCGCCATGCCGCCGCTCGAGCACGTCCGCCACGCGGCCGTGGAGCTCTCGGCGCCGCCGGAACGACAGGCCCTCGTACGCGGCGTCGCGGATCAGCGCGTGCCGGAAGCGGAACGCGCCCGGGACGTCCGGGTCGCGCTCGACGAACTCGACCAGCCGGTCCCACGCCTCGGAGTCCGACGCCGCAGAGGGATCGTCCTGGAGCACGTCGGCGATGACCGCGCCGGCGAAGCTCGGCCCGAGTACCGACGCCCAGCGCAGGAGGGCGCGATCGCCCGGCGCGAGCCGGTCGATCCGCGTCGCGACCAGCTCCTGCACCGTCTCGGGGAGCTCGTCCGTAAGCTCGGCCGCCTCGTCCACTGACGCGAGCTCCTGGATGAAGAGCGGGTTGCCGCTGCCGCGCTCGGCGATCGCGCGCACCTCCTCGTCGGACCGCGGCCGGCCGGCCGCCGCCTCGATCAGCGCCCTCGCGTCGGCATCGGGCAGCGGCTCCAGGCGGAGCGTCAGCGCCGGGAGCGGCGGCGTGCCCGCAGCGGCCGCGAACCCGCCGTCGCCGGGCCGCCGGGTCGTGCACGTGAGCCAGGGGCGCGTCGACAGCTGCGTGCCCAGGTGGCGGAGGAGCTCCGAGGAAGGCTCGTCCATCCAGTGGACGTCCTCGAACAGCAGCAGCGTCGGGTCGCTCAGCAGCCGCCCGAGCAGCGAGCCGACGACGCCGTGCAGGCGCGCCCGGCGAAACGACGGGTCGAGCTCGTCGACCTCCGGCGTCGACTCGACCTCGACGTCGAGCAGCGCGGCGAGCAGCGGTGCCCAGGGGGCCAGCTCGCCGTCGAGGTCACGGAGTCGCGCTGTCAGGACCGCGCGGTTGTGCGCGCCTCCGCCGTTGAGCTCGACGCGGAGGAGCGAACGGAGGAGCGGCCGGAACGGGTGATACGCGGTGCTCGCCTCGTACTGCTCGCAGCGCGCTGCGATCGTCGCCATGTCGGTGCACTGCTCACGCAGCTCCTCCGCCAGCCGCGACTTGCCGATCCCCGGCTCGCCGATCAGCTCGACCATCGTCCCGAAGCCCATCCGCACGGGGGCGACCGACGCGGCGAGCACGGCGCGCTCGCGCTCACGGTCGACGAACGGCAGCTTGCCGTCCTCGGCCGGCGGCTCGGGCGTCGCGTCGACGAGCTCGCCGAGCAGGAACGCGCGCGCGGGCTCGCTCTTTCCCTTCAGTCGGAGCGGCTCGAGCTCTGTTCCGGCGAAGCGGCCGTTGGTCCGCTCGAACGCCTCCGCGGCAACGTAGACCTCGTCCTCGCCGGCGCTGGCCATCAGCCGCGCGGCGAGCGCAGCCGTGTCGCCCAGGACCGTGTACGTACGCCGGAACGACGCTCCCACCTGGCCCGCGAAGACGCGACCGCGGCTCGCGCCGACGTGCACGGGGAGCGGAAGGCCCGCGTCGACGGCCGCACGGAGCGTGCGCAGGAGCCGCTCCTCCTCGTCGCCGAACGTCTGCGGCGCCCCGGCGACGAGGACGATCCGTCCACCGTCCCGGTCGACGTCGCTCTCGAGGAAGGTGACCCGGTGCTCGTCGGCGGCGGCCTGGACGGCGCGCACGAGCGCCTCGAGCGCGTCGGCCGCCGCTTCGGGCCCTTCGCTCTCGATCACCTCGTCGACGCCGGAGAAGCGGAGGAAGCCGATCGCGGCATTGCGGTGCTCACCCTCGAGCGGGCCGACCTCGAGCAGCTGCGCACGGAGCGGCGCCGGCACGGCGGCCTCGAGCGGGATGCCCGTGACGTCCGGGAGCGGCTCGAGGCCGAGCGGGGCGGCTGGCTCGCGCGCGAGCAGGACCCCCTCGCCCTTCTCGTCGCCCAGGTCGGCCGGGTCGAGCTCCGCCGCCGCCCCCGGGCTGAGGAGGATTTCCCCCGCCTCGGAGGTCGCCTCCATCGCGACCGTCTCGCTCGCGGCCGGCCCGGTGACGAGCAGCTCGCGGTGCGAGTCGCCGACCAGGAAGAAGTTGAACACCCCGCTGTGGATCCCGACGTGCATGCGGAGGGTGACGGCGCCGGCCGAGGTGCGCGGCCGGCCGATCGCACGTAGCCGACGGCGCATGCCGAACGCCGCACGGGCCGCCCGGCCGGTGTGCTGCTCGCCCGTGTACAGCAGGAGCAGCGCGTCGCCGCCGAACTTCAGCAGCCCGCCGCCGTGCGCGTACGCGATCTCGAGCAGCGCCGCGAACGTGGAGTTCATTACGTCCGTGACCTCCTCGGCGCCCGCCTTGCCCAGCCCCGAGAGCCGCTCCGACATCGCCGTGAAGCCGGAGATGTCGACGAACGCGAGCGTGCCCTCGACCTCGCGCCAGAGCCGGTCGGGCTCGTCGCGCAGCCACTCCAGCGTGACGCGCGGGACGAACGAGACGAGCTCCGCCGCCGGCGTCGCTCCCGGGGCCTCGGCGGCGGCCGACATGCGCCAATTGTGCGCTAGGTCCCCGACGGGGGAAAGCGGTAGGCGTCAGCGCCGCGCTGCGTTTCCCACGCGTGCACCGCGGGAACACGGGCACGGTCGTGTCCATCTGGCAGCTGACGACGCTGTTCGGCCGCCGCCCGGTCGCCCTCGCACGCGAGCACGACCGCTGGGACGTCGTCCTCGGCTCGTGCTGCAGCTCCGGCGCGACGCTCGACGAGGCGCTTCGGCGGGCGCTGCGCGCGCCGGACACGCCTCGCCGCCCGGCCGGCAGGTAGGCGGCCGGCCGCCGGCGCGGGCGCCCGCGAGCGGCCCCCGGCAGACGCCTGCGGTCACCGGGTCGTCCTACGCCGCGACCGCGTCGTCCGCCTCCTGCTCCTCGTCGCCGAGGAAGCGGAAGAACCAGTACGAGAAGACGGCGAAGAAGACGATCGCCTGCTCGCCGGCCATGGTCACCCCGGCGGCGCGCTGATCGGTGAGGGCCGAGACCTCCCACTCCGCGAAACCGTCCCGATACCACTCGTAGACGGCGTCGGGGAGCAGCGCGAGCAGCAGGCCGATCGGGCTCGAGAGCAGGAAGGCGGCCGCGACGTAGAGCGAGCGCTGCTGCGCGCGCAGGCGGTGCGGCTCGTCCTGCAGCACGGGCCACCAGAGGAGCAGGCCGGTCACCAGGTAGCTCGCGTGCTCGAGGTGGAGGAGGGTGTCCGGGTGACGGAGCGCGGCGTCGTACGCCGGCGGCAGGTGCCAGACGAAGTACGAGACGAGCCAGAGGGGGAGGGCGACGAGCGGGTGTGTCAACGCGCGGACGGGAGCGAAGCGGGCCAGGTCGGCGGCCAGCGCCGGCGGGACGCCGAGCACGAGCAGCGCCGGCGCCCACTCGGCCAGCACGACGTTCTGCAGCAGGTGCGCCGACAGCAGGTGAAACGTGAGCGGGTAGAGGGGCGTGACGGCGGTCGCGAGCAGCAGGGCGAGGCCGCCGGCGAAGGCTGCGGTCCGCGCCCGGGTCGCCGGGTAGCGGCGCAGCGCGAGCGCGTAGGCGACGGCGAGCAGGGCCAGCGGCAGCGTGGCGTCGAGATGGAGCGACCACGCGAAAGGCTCGGGGCGCACCGCGCTACGCTAGCGGGGCGCGGGCGTGGTGAAGGGGAATCACGAGAGCCTTCCAAGCTCTAGTCACCGGTTCGAGCCCGGTCGCCCGCTCTAGCCGGGGGCCGCGCCACCTAGACTCGGGCCGTGGCGCTCGCGCTCGCCGCCCACGGGGTCGAGAAGCGGTACGGCGCGGTCGAGGCGCTCCGCGGCGTCTCCCTCGAGGTCGCCGCCGGCGAGCTGGTCGGCCTGCTCGGCCCGAACGGCGCGGGCAAGTCGACCCTGGTCAAGATCGCGTGCGGCCTCGTGCACCCGAGCGCCGGGCGGGTCGAGGTCTGCGGCGCCCCGGCCGGCTCGCCACGCGCCCGCCGCGCGCTCGGCTACCTCGCGGAGCTGTTCCGCTTCCCCGGCTGGATGACCGCCGACGAGGTGCTCACGCTCCACCAGCGCCTCGCCGGGAAGGGTGCCGACGCGGGAACGCGCAAGGAGCTGCTCGAGCGCGTCGGCCTGGCCGAGGCCCGGACGCGCCCGGTGGAGGAGATGTCGAAGGGGATGCAGCAGCGGCTCGGGATCGCCCAGGCGCTGGTCGGCTCGCCGCGCCTGCTGCTGCTCGACGAGCCGACCAGCGCGCTCGACCCCGCCGGCCGGCGTGACGTGCGCGGCCTCCTCGACGACCTGCGCCGGGCGGGGATCGGCGTGCTCCTGAACTCGCACCTGCTCACCGAGGTCGAGCTCGTCTGCGACCGCGTGGTCATCCTCTCCCGGGGGGACGTGGTGGCGGCGGGGCGCCCGGACGAGCTCTCGCGCCCGCGCGGCGTCGAGGTCGACGTCGACGGCGGGACGCGCGCGTACCCTGCGGCGACGCGCGACGAGGTGCCGGCGATCGTGCGCGACCTGGTCGCCGCCGGCGAGGACGTCTACGGCGTGCGCGTGCTGGCGACCTCGCTCGAGGAGGTCTACCTCGAGGCGGCCGGGGGCGAGGACGCGTGACCGCCGTCACCGCGGTCGCCCTCCACACGCTCCAGGAGGCGCTCCGGCGGCGTGTCTTCCTCGTCGTGCTCGTCCTCACGGTGGCCTTCCTCGGACTGTTCTGGCTCGGGGTCGACAGGGCGTTCGACGAGGCGCTGCGCTTCGCCGACGGATCGGAGCTGCTCGAGATCGAGGTCGCGGTCGGGGCGACGCTGCTCGGGCTGGCGATGTTCGCCACCCTCTTCCTCGGGACCGTCCTGGCGATCTTCCTCACGCTCGGCGCCGTGCGCGGCGACGCCGAGCGGGGGACGCTGCAGCCGCTCGTCGTGCGGCCGATCGGGCGAAGCACCTTCCTGCTCGCGCGCTTCCTCGGCGCCGCGGCCGTGTGCACGCTGTACGTGGTCGGTGTGTTCACGGCCGCGGCCGGGATCGTGCGCACCGCGGGCGGCTGGTGGCCGGACGAGTTCTTCGCGCCGACGCTCGAACTGGCGGCCGCCGTCGTCCTGCTGTGCGCCCTCTCGCTGCTCGGGTCGGTCTTCCTGTCGACGACCGCGAACGGGATCGCCGTGTTCATGCTCTTCGGCGCGGGCCTGACCGGCGGGCTCCTCGGGCAGATCGGGGAGGCGATGAACTCGGAGACGCTGATCGACGTTGGGCGCCGGACGGCGTACGCGCTGCCGTTCGAGGCTCTCTACCAGGACGGGCTCCACCGGCTCACGTCAGAGACGTTCGGGGCCGCCGCGTTCGTCGTCCGGCTGGGGCCGTTCGGCGGGGCGGAGGCCGCCGGCGGCGGCCTCTTCGCCTGGATCGTCGTCTACGTCGGCCTGGTCGCGCTCGCGGCCGGCACGGCGTTCGCGCGCCGCGACCTGTAGCGGGCGCCGCCCGGGCCGCTACGGCTCGGTGTGGACGATCACCTCCGCGACGTCGGGCCGCTCGCGCCGGATCCGCTCCTCGACGGCGGCCGCGCGGGCGTGCGCGTGGGCGAGCGTCGCGCGCGGGTCGACGGCCAGGGTGAGGAAGGTCACGCGCCCCTCGGGCGTCTCGAGAAAGCGGAGCGCGCGCGGCGGCGAGCCGGTCACCTCCTCGACGATCCGGGCGATGACCGCCGCGTCGGCGGAGACCGTCGCGGCGGGCGGCGTCTCGCCTCGCCGCCCCGCCTCGGCCAGCGGCTCGAGGTGCGTCTGCACGCCCTCGACATCCGGAAGCGCTGCGGCGATCGCACGCTCGACCTCGTTCGCCACCGCGTGCGCCTCCTCGAGCGGCAGCTCGCCCGGGAGCTTGAGGTGCAGCGAGACGTGGTTGCGGCCGGCGGCCGTCACCACCGACACGTTGTGCACCTCGCGAACGCCGGGGACGCCGAGCGCCGCGGCGAGCGCGCGCTCGCGCAGGGCGGCGTGCTCCTCGTTCGGCTCCACGTGAACGACGACGTCGCTGCGGGCGAGCGCCCGCGAGAGCGCCTCCTCGACCGCGTTCGCGGCCGCGTGCCCCTGTCCGACGGCCGCGCCGGGCGACACCCCGATCACCACGTCGGCGAAGTGGCGGCCGGCGGCCTCGCGCACGCGCAGCCGCCGGAGCTCGACCGGCGGGTCGAGCCCGGCGACAGCCGCCCGCGCCGCCTCCTCCGCCTCGCGCGGCGCGCGGTCCATCAGCACGTCGACGTTGCGCGCGATCAGGCGGCCGGCTCCGGCGAGCACGAGCACGGCGACGAACAGCGCCGCCACCGAGTCGGCGTCGGGGTAGCCGACCGCCGCGAGCGCCAGCCCGGAGAGCACCGCCAGCGAGCCGGCGAAGTCGGCCGCGAAATGGAGCGCGTTCGCCTGCAGGGCGGGGCTGTCGTAGCGGCGCGACGCCGTCAGCGAGACCCACGCCCGGGAGACGTCGATGACGAGGACGACGCCGATCGCGGCGAACGCGTACCAGGCGGGGTCGACCTCCACGGTCGACGCCCCGACGAGGCGCGAGACGGCGCTGTAGGCGACGAGCAGGCTCGCGCCGACCAAGATCGCGGCCTCGGCCAGCGCCGCGAGGTGCTCGGCCTTCCCGTGCCCGTACGGGTGTGAGCGGTCGGCCGGCCTCCCCGCGACGCCGAGCGCGAAGAAGGTGAGCAGCGCCGCGACGAGGTCGGTTCCCGAGTGGACGGCCTCGGAGAGGAGCCCGAGGCTGTCGGTCGCCAGGCCCGTCCCGAGCTTGATCGCCACCAGCACGAGCGCGGCCAGGACGGAGACGAGCGCGGTCCGCCGCTGCGGGGACACGGCCCAAGGCTAGTCCCCGCCGCGGCGGCCGTCCCGGCACACATCCGGCACACACCCGTGTTGTCCCCGTTGCAAACTAACGGCTACGGTCGCAGGGCGGCTGCGGCGACTTGGGTCAACGGACGAAGGAGGCACGATGGCACGACACTGGCGCCGGCCGCTCGCGGGGTTCCTCGTGGGCGTGCTGGCGGGAACGGCGGCGCTGGCGGTGAACGCCGTCGGCGCCGTGGACGGGGGCGCGCCGCCCGGCGCGCCCGAGCGGCAGCTTCGCGAGGTCATGCACTCGCCGCCGTCGCTCGTCGCCCGCGGCGAGCCCGTCACGCTCCGCTACGAGGCGGTCTGCGCGCGCGACGCGCTCGGCGCTCGCTGTCGGCTCGCCGGGCGGGTGTACGTCCGCCGTGCGGGAGACACGCGCTTCGCGGAGACTGCCGCTGGCGAGCGATGGCGACGCCACCCTGTCGGCGGCCCTGCCGGCGGCCTACGTGCACGGCGGCGCCGTCGAGTACTACGCCGTCGTCGAGGCCGACAGCGGCGAGTCGCTGACCCTGCCGCCGGCGGGCGCGGCGAAGCCGCAGCGGGCGACCGTCGTCCCGAGCTGGATCCCGGTCGAGCTCGGCCCGCACCGCTTCGGCGCGGCCAGGGCGCCGGCCCGTGTCGTCGCGCGCGCCGGCTGGGGCGACGGCGCAGGCGAGCTCGGGCTCGACAGCGGCCCCGAGCAGTCTCGGATCGGGCCCTCCGCGTTCGACGTGGCCGCGGACGGGTCGCTCGTGGTGCTCGACCAGGTGAACCGCCGCCTCGCCCGCTTCCGTCCCGCGGGGCGGGCCGTGGAGCACACCGCGATCCCCTTCTCGGGCGGCGAGGGCGACCTCGCGCTGGCGCCCGACGGAACGGCGCACGTCCTCGACGAAGGCGGCCACGAGCGCGGCCCCGTCGTCCGCTCGTTCGCGCGCTCGGGCGAGGCCGTCGCGACGGCTCCGCTCGCCGCGCCGAGCGCCGACATGCTCCGGATGGCTCCGTCCGGCCCGGTCGCGCACGCGTACCCGTTCGAGCTGTGGCTACCGACGGCGGACGGGCGGACGCCGCTCGAGGCGGCGGCTCAGCGTCGCCTCGCGCGCGCTGGGCGGCCGGTCGGCGCGGGCACGGAGGTCGTGGTTCGCGCCTCCGCCGCGGAGGCGCGGTTCGCGCTCGTGCGCGGCGAGCAGGTCGTGCGTGCCTGGCGGGTGACGAGTCCGACCGCACTCGGCGAGGTCCAGCTCGCGGAGCCGCGCGGCAACGGACTGCTCGTCGTCGTGCGGGTGTGGACGGAGACCGAGGCCGAGTTCCGCGTCCTCGAGCTCACGCCCGCCGGACTCGGGGCGAGCTTCAGCGTGGCCCGTGCCGAGTGGGCCGAGAGCGCGCCGCTCAGCCGCTTCCGGGTGCACGGCGACCGGGTGTACCAGCTGCGCACCACCCCCCAGGGTGCGCAGATCGTCGAGTTCGACCTCGGAGGGACGCGATGACCAACCGCAAGCTGCTCGGCTTCCTGCCCGGGCTGGTTGCCGGCCTGACCGTCGCGGCGGCGCTACTGGCCGGCGGCGCGAGCGCTTACCACACGAACTTCCAGGCCTCGTGCAACAACGAGTACTTCAACACCAGTGACGTCTATCGCTCGCAGGCGCGCAGCTACGCCGAGCAGGGCGCCTGGGAGGGCTACCAGTGGGGCGGCGGCTGCTGGAACAACAACGACGTCGACGACTCGCCGGGCGACCCGCCCCAGGACCCGAACACGCGCGGCGAGGGGCCCGACTGCTCCGGCTTCACGTTCAAGGCATGGTACGAGCGGAGCGACACGTCGGACGCGGGGTTCCGCTACCACTACCGGATGCAGAACACGCACGGCCCGTACGTCGCCGAGTCGTTCAAGTACGGGGCCGGCGCCCCGAACACGACGGTCGCGAAGGCGAACGCGATCATGATGGACGCCTTCGCCTCGGCCTACCACATCGGGATGGTCTACCAGGCGAACACCGCCTACAACACCGACCGAATCATCGAGGCGAAGTGCGAGGCCTGCGGGACGGGAATCTGGAGTCGCACCTACCGCGGCAACCCCGACTACGGCGGAGCCCGGCGCGTCGGCTGGGCCGGCTAGGCCGCCACGCGTCCCGCCGGGGCATGGCCCCCAGGGCGAGGGCCGGCGCGGACACTGGCGTCCGCGCCGGCGTCGCCCTACGCTCTGGTCGTGGTCGCCGTGCACCGCCGCGTCCGCGCCGCCGTCGGGCTCCGACGGAAGCGCGGCGTCGGGAGCGGCCGCAACGGGCAGTTTCGCCGGCGCGACAGACGCCGCGGGCGGGGTGGCGGGGGGCGTGTCCTCCGGGGGAGGCGCGGCGGGTGGCGACGGCTCCAGCTCGGGCTCGGTCGCGTCCAGCGCCACCGGCGGCTCCTGCGGCAGCAGCTGCTCCACGCGGGGCGGGGGCGTGTCCGGGCGCAGCACGCTCACGATGCTGGAGCTGA
>JACVRR010000159.1 GCA_014534345.1 Thermoleophilia bacterium
ACGGGACGACGGCGCAGGTCGCGCGGGCGGAGGGGGCGGGCGAGGGGCGCGTGGCGCGGGCGCTCGGGGCGCAGGCGCTCTGGCTGTCGCTCGGCATCGGTCTCGCCCTCGCCGCCGCGGTCGTCGCGCTCGCGGAGCCGGTGGTGGCGGCGCTCGGCGCGACGGGGCAGACGGGCGAGTACGCGGTCACGTACCTGCGCATCGCCTCGCTCGGGCTGCCGTTCGCGCTGATCGCGGTCGGCGTCCAGGGCTACCTGCGCGGTGTCGCCGACCTGCGGACACCGCTCGTGTACGTCGGCGCCGGGAACGCGGCGAACGCGGTTCTCAGCTACCTGTTCGTGTACCCCCTCGGGTGGGGCATCGCCGGCTCCGCGTGGGCGACGGTGGTCGCGCAGACGGGCATGGGCGCGGCGTTCGTCGTCAAGGTGCTCCTCGACGCGCGTGGGGCTCGGGCGGTCCGGGGCGCGCTGCTGCGCCGGCTGCTCGCGGTCGGGCGCCACATCTTCGTGCGGACGTCGGCGCTCTACGCGTCGTTCGTGGTCGCGACGGCCGTCGTCGCCCGGTTCGGCGACGCCGCGCTCGGCGCGCACAACATCGCCTTCCAGCTCTGGATCTTCCTCGCCCTCGTGTTGGACGCCGTCGCCATCGCCGGCCAGGTCATCGTCGGCCGGACGCTCGGCGCCGGCGACGCGGAGGGCGCCTACGCCGCCAGCGTCCGGATGATCCTCATGTCGGCGCTCGTCGGCGCCGTCTTCGCCGCCGCGATGCTCGCGCTCGCGCCGGTGCTACCGCGCGCCTTCACGGGCGACGAGGCGGTCGTCGAGCAGGCGCTGCTCCTGTGGCCGATCTTCGTCCTCATGCAGCCGCTGAACGGGATCGTGTTCGCGCTGGACGGGATCCTGATCGGGGCCGGGGACGTCCGCTACCTGATGTGGTCGATGCTCGCCTCGGGCCTCGCCTCGATCGCCGCCGCTCTGACCGCCCTCGCACTCGACCTGGGCGTCGCCGGCGTGTGGGGCGCGCTGCTGGTGCTGATCCTCGTCCGGCTCGCGACGCTCGGCCCGCGCTTCCGCCGCCGCCGCTGGCTCGTCACCGGTTGGACGTAGCGCGGGGGAGGCGACTCGCGCTCCGCGCTGCTTGACGTCTCGTCGAGCCTCCGGACCCGAACGCGAAGCGCCAGGCCCGGTCGGGACATGGCCCGGTGTCAGACACCCATGAGGAACTGTGACGAGAGTGTCACGGGAGTGTGCCAATCGCTCCACAGGCCTGGGAACCATGCGGGTTTGCAGCCGAACCGCGTGCCTGGCCCGAAAAGCCATGTCCGGGTGTCAGACACCCGGACCGGTCCGCGCCAGCCACGTCGGTTCCAGCCATGTCCGAGGGACAGTCCCCGGGACACGGTCGCGGACGGCGAGGTGACCCCCGAGAAGCGCCTGTTCCGCGCGTCCTACGATGAGCCGGTGCCCGTGGGCGCCGCGATCCGCGCGGGCCGGGCGCGGCTGGTCGCGCCGGCGGTCGCGCTGTTCCTGACGCTGCTCGCGGCCCAGGCGGGCGTGCTGGTGCTGGCGCCGATCCTGGTCGACGTCGCGCGCGACTTCGGCGTCTCGACCGCGACGGCCGGCCAGGTGAGGACGCTCACGGGTCTCGTGGCAGGCGTCACCGCGCTTCTGCTCGGCCGACTCGCGGGCGGCGTCGCGCTGCGAACGCTGCTCGCGGGCGGCACGCTCCTGCTCGCGCTCAGCTCGCTGCTGACCGCGCTCGCGCCCTCGTTCGCGGTCTTCGCGCTCGCGCAGATCCCGACCGGGATCGCCGTCGCCGTGCTCGTGTCGGGCGGCGTCGCGGGCGCCGCGGAGTGGGTCGAGCCGGCCGAGCGCGCGCGCGTCGTCGCCTGGGCGCTCGCGGGCCAGGCCGCCGCCTGGGTGGTCGGCATGCCGCTCGTCGGCGCCGCCGCCGACGTGAGTTGGCGCCTCGCGTTCGCGCTCCCGGTCGCGACGGCGCTCGTCGCCGCCGGCGTGCTGTCCGTCTGCCGCGCGGGGCCGGCTGCCGCGGAAGTCGCCCGCGTGCCGCTCCGGACGCTGCTCCGCGACCGGGCCGTCGCCGCCTGGGCGCTCGGCGAGCTGCTCGCCTTCTCGGCCTGGGCGGGGATCCTCGTCTTCGCCGGCGCGCTCCTGATCGAGTCCTACGGCGCGTCTCCCTCTCTCACCGGGCTCGTCCTGGCCGCGGGCGGCGCCTCGTACATCGCGGGGAACTTCGCCCTCCGCGGCCTCGCCGCGCGCTCGACGCGAGGGCTGCTGATCGTGCTGGCGCTGCTCGCCTCGGTGGGCGCCGCAGTCCTCGGCGCCGCCCGTCCGGCGCTCGCGGTCACCGCGCTGGTCTTCGCCGCGCTGAGCGCGATTGCGGGCGGGCGGACGCTGGCCGGGAGCCTGTTCGGGCTCGACGCGGCGCCGGAGCGGAAGCTGGCCGTGACCTCGGCGCGCACGGCAGCGGGGCAGTTCGGGTACCTGGTCGGCTCGGCGGTCGGCGGCGCGGCGCTCGCCGTCCACGGCTATCCGGCGCTCGGGCTCGCGCTCGCCGCGCTGTTCGCGGCGGCCGCCGTCCCGCACCTCCTACGCGGCGGGTGAGCGGGCGTCCGAAGGGCGCTCGGCGGCGGCGTCGTCCCCGACGAGCTCGACGATCTCCCAGGCCTCGACTGGGCGCGCGGCGCCCCTGACGGACAGCGGCTCGCGGCGCACCGCGCGGACGCGGTCCTCGACCAGCGCGTACGTGCGAAAGCCGCAGAGGATCGAGCCGGGAGCAGCTGCGCTCTCCAGACGCGCCGCGACGTTCACGGGGAAGCCGACCGCCTTGTACGCGCGCATGACCTCGCTCCCGAAGACGCCGAGCGTGCAGTAGCCGCTGTTGACGCCGACCCGCACCTCGAGCTCGGCGGGGACGCCGCGCGAGCGAAACCGCGCCGCGAGCGCGCGCACGCGGTCTCGCATGCCGAGGCCCGTTCGGATCGCCTGCAGCGCCTGCTGCTCTTCGTCGGTGTCGCCCGGGGCGCCGTAGACGACGAGCACGCCGTCGCCCGCGAAGTCGATCAGCGTCCCTCCCTCGGCGACAGCGGTCGCCATCATCTCGCGCAGGTAGTCGTTGACCACCTGCGCGAGCTCCTCGGGCTCGAGCGTCTCCGACAGGGTCGTGAAGCCGACCAAGTCGGCCACCAGCACGGTGATCCGCTTTCGCTCGACGCCCTTGTCCGGCTCGAGCTCGCCTGCGAGCAAGCCGTCGGCGATCTGCTGCGGCAGGAATCGCTTCAGCTCGCCGGTACGGAGCAGCTCGGCCATCTGCTCCTCGATGCGAGCCTCGAGGCGCCTGTTGAGCCGCGCCATCTCACCGAGGTGGCGGGCCTCGAGGTCGTGGAGCCGCTTCTTGCTCCACCCCGCCTTCACCCGCGCGCGCAGCACGACGGGGTCGAACGGCTTCGGCAGGTAGTCGTCGGCGCCGGCCTCGATGCAGCGCGCCGCGCTCTGCACGTCGTCGAGCGCGGTGATCATCAGGACGGGGACGTGGCGGAGCGTGTCGTCCGCCTTCATCCTCGTGAGGACCTCGTACCCGTCCAGCTCGGGCATCAGCAGGTCGAGCAGGACGACGTCGAACGGGTCGCCCTCGAGCATCTCCAGCGCGCGGCGACCGTCGGGCGCGGTGTCGACGCGGTAGCCGTCCTGCTCGAGCAGGCGCGTCAGCAGCGCGCGGTTGACCGGGTCGTCGTCGACGACCAGGATCCAGGCGGGGCTCTCGTTCATCTGCGCTCCGCCGCGAGCACCGCCCGTGCCCGCTCGTACTCGGCCTCGACCCGGGAGACGAGCTCGGCCGCCCCCGCGAGCCGCGCTTCCTCGCCGGCCGCCTCGAGCTCGCGGGCGAGCTCGGCGAGCGCGTCTGCGCCGAACGTCGCCGCGTTCGCCTTCAGCGTGTGCGCGCCGCGGCGCAGCGCGTCCGAGTCCTCCGCCTCCAGCGCCTGCCGAAGCGCCGCCAGGACCTTCGGCGCCTCGGCGAGGAACGTCTCGACGAGCTCGCCGGTCGCCTCGTCGCCGACCGCCGCGCGCAGCTGCGCGAGCACCGACGCGTCGATCGCCTCGCGCCCGGACCCGTCGACCCCGTCCGCGGGGCCGTCAACCGCGGGCCGCACGCGCGCGAGCGCGGCGGCAAGCCGCTCGAGCCGGATGGGCTTGCTCAGATAGTCGTCCATGCCGGCGGCCAGGCAGCGGTCGCGCTCGTCCCCGAGCGCGTTCGCCGTCGCGGCGATGATGTACGGCCCGCCCGAGGGGAACCGCTCGCGGACCGCGCGCGTCGCTTCGAGGCCGTCCATCTCCGGCATCTGCACGTCCATCAGCACGACGTCGTAGCGGTCGCGCTCGACGGCCTCGACCGCCTCCCGCCCGTTGACCGCGACGGCGGCGCGGTGGCCCAGCTTCTCCAGCAGGAGGAGGGCGAGCTGGCGGTTGACGGCGTTGTCCTCGGCGATCAGGACGCGCAGCGGCACCGTCGCCGTGGCCGGCTCGTCCGCCGCGGGACGGGCATCCGCCGCCGCCGGCGTGGGCGGCGCGCCGAGAAGGTCGAGGAGCGCGTCGTACAACTGCGACGGCCGGATCGGCTTCGTCAGGCGGGCCGCGAACAGCGCCTCGTCCGACTCCGCCTCGCGGCGGCCGAGCGACGTGAGGAGGACGAGCGGCAGCTCCTCCGCCGGCCGCAGGGCCCTCAGCTCGCGCGCGAGGGCG
>JACVRR010000113.1 GCA_014534345.1 Thermoleophilia bacterium
CCGGGCAGATCCCCCGAGAGGACACTCGCGGCGAGGTCGGTCAGGTCTCGAGCCACGGAGGAGCAGGTCGGCGCCAGCCTGACCGGCGGTCAGGACGGTGCCTGGCCACTCTCCCAGTCAGGTCTTGCGCCGCAACACGATCGTCGGCGCTATCACGAGCAGAAGCCCACCAGCGACCCCGGTTCTGTCTCTTGCCGACCGCTGTGCGGCGGCGTCTGCCGTGTTGCACCGCAAGACCTGACCCCGCGCATGTGACCCCGCGCGTGTAAGTGCTCAGATCGATGGCCGCGGCGCCCGACATGCGCGGGCGCGGCTCACCGCCGCCGGGTTTCAAGAGGTCATCGCCCGGAAGTCGTCATGCTCGCGCGCCAGCGCGAGCGGACTTCCGGGCGGTATGGAGGCGGCGGGAATCGAACCCGCGTCCGCGGCCGCGCCGGTCGAAGCGTCTACAAGCTTAGGCTGCCCTTGCGCTTCGCCCGCCGGCCGGTGGACAGCCGACCTACCGCCGGGCTAGCCATCCTTCGCTGTCGCGCTTCGGGCGATTGGCTCTCCCTCTGCGCCGAGCCCGTTCGTTGGCGCCGGCTCCGGGTCACGGGCCCAACCCGGGACGGCGACCGCCTACGCTAGTTAGGCGGCGAGTGCGAGTTCGTTATCCGCACTTGCTTTTGCTTCCGGTTGTTTTACGAGGCCAACCGGAGACCTCGGCTTGCAGCTCCGCCGGAGAACCGACCACGTCGAGACCTGGTCGCCCCCGTATGTCGGGCACATTGTAGCGCGGCGACGCGGCGGTTCGGGCCCGGTCACTCCTCCGTCGGCATGCCCGCCCACAGGACGACGTAGGCGATGATCTGCGGTCCGGGCACCACGACGAACAGCAGCCGGAGAAGCCACACGTTCACGTCCCACTTCCGCGCCAGTCCGGCGACCACGCCCGCGAGGAGCCGCCCGCTCCGCGGTCTGACGTAGCCGTGGGCGCGCATCCACGCCTGCACAGGCGCAGTATCGCGATCGAGCGGGGCCCGGGGGCGGCGCACGCGCCCGACCGCCGGATAGCGCTGCATATGGCGCGGTTTCGTGAGAAAGTCCACGGCGTGACCGAGAGAGCGCTCCCGGAGACCGTCGGGGTCATCCTCGCCGCGGGCTCGGGGACGAGGTTGAACCACGGGCCGAAGCCGCTGAAGCGCGTCGCGGGACGGGCGCTGCTCGAGCGTGCCGTCGAGACGCTCCGCCTGGCCGGCGTCGGGCCGATCGTGGTCGTCGTCGGCCACGCCAAGGAGGAGATCGAGCGCTACGTGGCCGCCACCGGCCTCGAGGTCGAGCTCGTGCTCAACGGCGACTTCCAGCTCGGGAACGGCTCCTCGGCGCTGGTCGGCGGCCGCGCGGCCGGACGTCGCTTCCTCGTCACGATGGCGGATCACGTCTTCGAGCCGGACGCGGTACGCAAGGTGCTGACCAGCCCGGCGGCCTTCGCGCTCGCGGTCGACACCCGGCCGGGGTTCTGCGACGTCGAGGAGGCGACCAAGGTCCGCCTCGAGGACGGCCGTGTCGTCGCGGTCGCCCGCCAGCTCGACCCGTGCGACGGGGTGGACGCCGGCCTCGCCGTGTGCGACCCCGAGGTCGTCTTCGCGGCCGAGCGCGCCCTCGCCGAGGGGGAGGGAAGCTGGAACGCGGTCAAGCAGCGCTGGCTGGCCGAGGGACGCGAGCTGGCGGCGGTCGACCTCGCCGGCTCGCCCTGGGTGGACGTGGACACCCCCGCGGAGGCGGCGCGCGCGGAGCGGCTGCTCGTCCGCCGCGCCGCCCGGGGGCGAAGCGACGGGCTCGTCTCGCGGCGGCTGAACCGCTATGTCTCCTGGCGGCTGTCGCTGCTGTTCCTGCGCGCGGGGTTCACCCCGAACGCGGTCACCGGGATCGGTTTCGGCCTGACGCTCTTCGCCGCCGGCGTGCTCGCGCTCGGCGCCGAGTCGCCCGCGGCGCTCGTGGCCGGCGGGCTGCTGGTGCAGCTCGCCTCGATCGTCGACGGCTGCGACGGCGAGGTCGCGCGAGCCTCGCTGCGCGCCTCGCTCCGCGGCGCCTTCCTGGACACGGTGCTCGACCGGGTCGGCGACGCGGCGCTCCTCGTCGCGCTCGCGCTCGCCGCTGGCGGTGGGACGAGCGCGTGGATCGTCCTCGCCCCCGCACTCGTGGCCACCGCGCTCGTCCCGTACGTGAAGGCGAGCTTCGAGGCGACGTTCGGGCGCCCGCTCCCGCCGCCCGCCGTCCGCGTGCGCTTCGGCCGCGACGCGCGCCTGCTCGTCATCGCGCTGGCCGGTGTGGCCATGCAGCCGCTCGCAGGGCTCGCGGTCGTCGGGGCGCTGAGCCTGCTCGAGGTCGCCAACCGGCTCGCGCCCGCGTGGCGCGCGAGTGCCGGCTAGCGCGCAGGCGGTGCGAGCGCCCGCCTAGCGGGCTCGGCGCGCGAACCGGTGTGTGACCACGCCGGTTACGCCGACGAAGCCGACGATGCGCTTCCCGCTCGCCGTCCGCGGCACGCGCCAGCGACAGGTCGCCGTCCCCTCCCCGCCCGACCTCGAGACCAGGGGGAGCGGCGCTCGCGGCAGCCGCGCCTCGCAGCGGACGTCCGCGCTCGACACCGGCCGGGCGGGCTCGAGCGTCAGCCTGGCCGCGAGGACGCGCCCCACGCGCGGCCGGCCCGGGACGGTGGCCAGCGAGGCCGACAGCACGCGCGGATCGGTCAACACGGCGCGCCCGGTCCCGTCGGCGTTCACCACGAAGAGGCGGATCGTCATGGGCAGGACGTCCTCGCTGCCGTGCGTGCTCGAGAACGCGATCCGGCGCCCGTCCGGCGACCACGCGGGATCGCTGCCGTCGCCCGTCAGCCGGCGCAGCCCCGCCCCGTCGGCGTTCACGACGAAGATGCCGCGGTCGTTCGAGAACGCGATCCGCGTCCCGTCCGGCGACCAGGCCGGGTCCCACCCCTGCTGGTCGGTGACCCGGCGCCGCCCGCTGCCGTCGGGCCGCATGACGTAGACCGCGGCACGCCCGCCGGGCGTCGTCCGCGCGAATGCGAGCTGCCGTCCGTCCGGCGACCAGGCCGGATCCCACTCGGTGGCGTCGTCGCTCGTCAGGGCGGTCAACCCGCTCCCGTCAACCTCGACAACGTACAGCGTCGTCCGGTCGCGCAGGTTCGAGAACGCGATCCGGCGGCCGTCCGACGACCAGGCCGGGTCCCTGTTGTAGCCGGGAGGCGCGGCGACGACGCGCGTCGGCGTCCCCTCGGCGCCCATGGCAAGGATTGCGGTCGGCGGGCGGCAGCAGATGATCGGCCCGCAGCCGCCCTGGCCGCACGCGGCCTGCCGGCCGCTGCCGCTCGCGAAGGCGAGCTGGCGGCCGTCCGGCGACCACGCCGGGGTCGAGGCGTCGCCCGCGACCTGGACGGGCCGCGACGCGTCCGCGCGCGCGACGTACAGCGCGGGCGCGTCGGGCCCGCGGCTGCCGCGCAGGCTCGACTCGAAAGCGCTCCTCGTGCCGTCCGGCGACCAGGCGGGCGACGAGTCGCCGAACGCCACCCAGCTCGTCGCCTCCGCGCCGCGCGCGCCGCCGAGGGCGAGCAGCGCGCCGAGCGCGAGCGCGGCGAGCACGGCGAACGGCCCCCTCACCCGCCGGATGCTAGTCCTGCCGGGCTGGATGCGCTAGCCGCGGCTCTTGAGCGCGCGCTCGATCTGCCGGTCGGCGTCGCGCTGGGCGATGTCCCGCCGGCGGTCGCGCTGCTCCTTGCCGCGGGCGAGCGCGAGCTCGACCTTGACCCGTCCGTGCTTGAAGTAGAGCCGCGTCGGGACGAGCGTGAACCCGCGCTCCTTCACCTTGCCGATCAGCGAGGCGATCTCGCGCCGGTGGAGCAGGACCTTCCTGTCCCGGTCGGGGTCGTGGCTCGCCGTCGTCCCCTGGTCGTACGGGGCGATGTGGGCGCCGACGAGCCATACCTCGCCGTCGCGGACGTCCGCGTACGCTCGCTGCAGGGCGGCGCCGCCGGCGCGGAGCGACTTCACCTCGGTGCCGGTCAGGACAAGGCCGCCTTCGAGGCGCTCGAGGAGGTGGTAGTCGTGCCGCGCGCGCCGGTTCTCGGCGATCGCCTTCTCGCCCCGGCCCCCGGCCATGCGGCGATTGTAGAAGCCGGGCTGCGCCTATCCGCCCGCGGAGGTGGCGACGTATTCGGAGACGGCTTCGATCTCGTCGTCGCTCAGCCGGCCCTCGAAGGCCGGCATGCCGCCGCCGCCGTTCCGGACCTGCTCCTCGACCTCGTCCTGGGACGGCGCAGCGTCGTCCAGGTCGGGGCCGGTCGTCCCCGAGGTCCCCGCAGCCGAGAGCGTGTGGCACGACCCGCAGTTCTGTGTGAACACCGCCTCGCCGGACGCCCCGTCGCCGTTCTCGGTCGTCCCCGCCGCCGGTGGCTGCGGCTCGGCGTCGTCCCCGTCGTCCCCGCCGCAGGCAGCCGACAGGAGCAGGGCGAGGACCGCGATGAGCGCCGCCGCCGTCTTCATGTGTCTGACTACCGCGCGAACGCCGCTTCGGATTGCCGACATCTCGCTCACCTCGCCAGCACGTCGAGACAGACCGACGGCATCGTATACCCGCCGTTCGCGCGCAGGTCGGCGACCGACTCCTCGAGCGCCTCCCGCACCGAGTCGCGCGCGTCGTCGGGCAGCGCGCGGATCGCCATTCCGATCGCGCCCACGAACTCGATCAGGTAGCGCCAGTACTCGTCGAAGCTCGCGAAGCTCCAGGTGACCGGCACCTCCTCGACCTCCCACTCCGCGAAGCCGGCGCCGCGAAGGAGGTCGTCGATGCGCTCGCGGCTCGCCATGCTGAAGATCCCGGGCGCGCCGGGCGCCGGCGGCGGCAGATGGCCGCGCTCGACGAGCACGCGGGCGGGCCGGGCTGCGAAAGGGTTCCGCTCGGGCCCCGCCCAGACCGAGAACGCGAGCCGGCCGCCCTCGCGCAGGACGCGCCTCGTCTCGACCAGCGCGGCGGCCGGGTCGGGCATGAGCATGTAGCCCCAGCGGCAGAGGACGCCGTCGACGCTCGCGTCGGCACGCTCGAGCCGCTCGCCGTCCATCACGCGGAACTCGGCGTTCTCGATCCCCAGCTCCTCGGCTCGCCGCCGGGCCGCGTCCACCATCGACGGCGAGAAGTCGGTCACGACCACGTGGCAGTCGGGACAGCGCCGTGCCGCCTCGAAGCCGGCGTCGCCGAGGCCCGCAGCGAGCTCGAGGATCGTCTCCCCGGGCTGCGGCGCGAGGCGGGAGACGAGGTGCTCGGCGACCGGCCGCGAGAGCTCGCGCAACCACTCGCGCCGCTCGTCCCACCCGGGCGCCATCGTCTCCCAGGTCTCGTACAGCGTCCGGCGCAGATCGCTCGCGCCCACCGCCGTGATCATCTCACATCCGCAGTTCGACCTTCCCCTCTGCCCGCCGGATGTCCTCGACGAGCACCTCGATCGGGTCGCCGAGGCGGTACGTCCGCCGCGACGCCCGGCCGACGAGCGCCGTCCCGAGCGCGTTCAGCTCGAAGTAGTCGCCCGGGATGCGCCGGACCGGCAGGTAGCCCTCGAACACTTCGCCGAAGCGGACGAACACGCCCGACCCGATCACGCCGGTGATCTCGCCCTCCCAGGTCGCGTCCCAGCCGCGCTCGTAGAGCTCGCGCTCGAGCAGCCAGGCAAGGCAGACGTCGTCGGCCCGATACTCGAGCTCGGCCGCGGCTCGCTCACGCGCGGACGTGTGCGCGGCCACCTCGCCGAGGTCGTCCGGCAGCGGGGCGTCGTCCGCGCCCAGCTCGCGCAGCAGTGCCCGGTGGCAGACGAGGTCGGGGTAGCGGCGGATCGGCGAGGTGAAGTGGCAGTACGCCGGGCTGGCGAGCCCGGTGTGGCCTAGGTTGGCGGGGTCGTAGCGCGCCTGCTTGTGCGCTCGGAGGACGAGCGACGGGAACGCCTCGCGGCCGCGGCCGGCGCGCTCGACGTAGGCGGCGACCCGCTCGCCGACGGCGGCCGCCAGCCGTGCGGCCTCGGCGGGGGTCAACTTCGTGTCGGGGGGCGCGGGCGGCGTCGGCACGTCGAGGTCGGCGAGCTTCGCGACGAGCAGCGAGACGGCCTGCGGATCGGGCCGCTCGTGGACGCGGTAGAGCGCCGTGCGCCGGCGGCTCGCAAGCAGCCCGGCGACCGCCTCGTTGGCGAGGATCATCAGCTCCTCGACCAGGGCGTGCGCCTCCGGCTCGCCCTCGAGCCAGGCGCGCTCGACGCCGCCCCGGCCGTCGAACGCGAACGCGAGCTCGGGCGTCTCGATCCGCAGCGCCCCGCGCGCGAAGCGGCGCCTGCGCAGCTCGCGCGCGACACCGTCGGCGAGCCGGAGCGCGTCGCCCAGCTCGGCGTCCAGGCGCTCGCGTCCGGCGAGGACCGCCTCGGCCCGGCCGTACGTCAGCCGCTCGCGGCTGCGGATCACCGAGCGGTAGAACGCCGCCTCTCCGATGGCGAGCGACGGACCGAACGGGATCTCGACCGTGACGCAGAGGCGGTCGACGTGCGGCCGGAGGCTGCAGGCGTCGTCCGCGAGCGCGGGCGGGAGCATCGGCGCGACGCGGCCGGGCACGTAGACAGAGAAGCCGCGCGCGGTCGCGCCGCGGTCGAGCGGCGTGCCGACCGCGACGAAGTGGCCGACGTCGGCGATGTGCACCCAGACGCGGCCGCCGTCTCCCTCGCGGCGCGCGGAGATCGCATCGTCGAAGTCCTTCGCCGTCTCCGGGTCGATGGTGAAGGTGACGAGGTCGCGGAGGTCGGCCCGGCCCTCGACGCTCGGCTCGGGCAGCGCGTGCGGCTCGAACGGAGCCCGCTCCCCGGCGTCGACCAGCAACCCCTCGAGCACCGCCTCGACGTCGTCGGCCCGCCCCAGCACTCGCTCGATCCGCGCCCGGCCCCGCGCCGGGCGACGCGCGACCGCGAGGTCTCCCGGCCCCGCCGCGCCGCTGCCCTTGCGGTCGAGCAGGAGCGGCGTCCCGGGGACGAAGAAGGGCTCGCCGACGAGCAGCTTCCCCCGCTTCGTGACCTCGACGACGACGTCGTTCACGCCGGCTTTGTAGCCACCGGACGCGCGGAACGCGCGCGGCTAGATCTTGAGGAAGCGACGGATGGTGAGCGCGGAGCCGATCGCTCCGAGGAGCAGCCCGGCGGCGACCAGGATGAGCGCGTTCCAGGCGAACGCGATCGCCTGTGCGTTCGGGTCCCGGATGAACGTGATCCGCTCGAGCGCGACCTCCTTGCCGAGCAGCAGCAGCCCGACCGCCGCAGCGGCGCCGAGCACCCCGCAGATCAGCCCCTCGAGCATGAACGGGCCGCGAACGAACCAGTTCGTCGCGCCGACCAGCTTCATCACCTCGATCTCGCGCCGCCGCGAGAAGATCGAGAGGCGGATCGTGTTGGCGATCAGCAGCGTCGAGGCCGCGAACAGCACCAGCACGGCGATCAGGCAGACGAGCTCGATCGCGCCCGTGACGCGGATCACGTTGCTCGAGATCTTCCGGCCGTCCTCGACGCTCGACACGCCCGGCGGCGGCGGGCGCAGCATCGCCGACACCGCCTTCAGGTGCTCGCCGCCCGTCGGCTGGATCTCGAGCGCGGCCGGGAACGGGTTGGAGGCGAGGTCCTTCGTGGCCTCGGGGAACTTGCGCCGCATCCGCTTCAGCGCCTCTTCGGGCGGCACGAAGGAGACCCGCTCGACGCGGGGGTCCGCCCGCAGCCGCTCGCGCAGGGCGGCAATCTGGTCCTCGTCCGCCCGCTGCTCGAAGAAGACGCGCACCATCAGCTGCCGCTCGACGTGCTCGCTCCAGGAGTACATCCACGTCCCGAGCGCGACCGCGAGCCCGAGCAGGAACATCGCGATCAGAACGGTCGTCGTGGCCGCGACGGTGGTCGAGAGGTTGGACGACAGCGACCGGACGGCCTCGGAGACGACGAGGCGAGCCCTCACTCGGAGGTGTACCCCCCGCGCCGCTCGTCCCGCGCCAGCCGCCCCTCGTCGAGCGCGATGACGCGCTTGCGCATCTTGTCGACCAGCTCGCGGTCGTGCGTGACCATCAGCACCGTCGTCCCCGCCCGGTTGATCCGGTAGAGGAGCTGCATGATCCCGACCGACGTGTCGGGGTCGAGGTTCCCGGTCGGCTCGTCGCAGACGAGCAGCGGCGGGTGGTTGACGACGGCGCGCGCGATCGAGACGCGCTGCTGCTCGCCGCCCGAGAGCTCGTCGGGCAGCGAGTTCATCTTGTGCGCG
>JACVRR010000148.1 GCA_014534345.1 Thermoleophilia bacterium
CGCGTCGGGTTCGCGACGCGCGCGTAGTCGTAACCCTTGTGCTCGCCGACGGCCTCCTGGACGAACGTGGACGTCTGGTAGATCGGGGTCGTGATCGCTCCGGTAGCGGCATCAGGCTCCTGCCCGGCGTGGATCGCGCGCGTCTCGAACCCGACGCGCACCGCGTTGCAGACGTGCCTCGCGTCGCTCGAGAACGCGCAGTACGGCGTCGCGTTCTCATCGGGCCTCGGCGCCACGACGACGCTCATGCACCTCGTCAACCCGGGCGAGCGCGTCGTGCTGATCGCAGACGTCTACGGCGGCGTCTACCGGATGACATCGCAGGTCTACGAGCCGAAGGGGTACCTGTTCGAGTACGTCCCGGCGGAGGAGTTCCCGAACCTCCGGGGGCGACTCGACGAGCGGACGCGAATCGTCTGGATCGAGTCGCCGTCGAACCCACTCCTGAACGTCGTCGACATCCGCGCGGCAGCCGACGCTGCGCATGACGCGGGCGCGCTCGTCGTCGTCGACAACACCTTCGCGACCCCGTACCTCCAGCGTCCGCTCGCGCTCGGGGCGGACGCCGTCCTCCACTCGACGACCAAGTACCTGGGCGGGCACTCCGACGTGGTCGGCGGCTTCGTCGCCACCAACGACCCGACCGTCGCCGAGCGGCTGCGGTTCCTGCAGAAGTCGCTGGGCGCCGTGCCGGGCCCATTCGACTGCTGGCTCGTCCTGCGCGGCGTCAAGACACTCGCCGTGCGGATGCGCGAGCACTGCGCCAACGCACGCCGCGTCGCCGCCTTCCTCGACGGGCACCCGGCCGTCGAGCGCGTGCTGTACCCGGGACTCGAGAGCCACCCCGGACACGAGATCGCCCGGCGCCAGATGCGCGACTTCGGCGGGATGATCTCGTTCCTCGCGACCTCCGACGAGGAGGCGGTCGAGCTGGTCGCGCGCACCCGGATCTGGAAGCTGGCCGAGAGCCTCGGCGGCGTCGAGAGCCTGATCGAGCATCCCGCGCGCATGACGCACGCGTCCACCGCCGACGCGCCCTTCGCCGCGCCGGGCAACCTCGTCCGGCTCTCGGTCGGCATCGAGGCGGCAGACGACCTGATCGAGGATCTCGCGGATGCGTTGGCGGCGGGCCGGGTGGCTACGCGTGTGGCCGGCGTCGGAGAGACGGGTGACTCTCGGTCGGCGTGATCCTTTGACGCGTAGCGTGCTGGTCGGCGCCGAGGCGGCCGCCCGGGCGTGACGGCGATCGTCGACGAGCCCGTGCGGCTCGTCGTCTTCCCGAGGCGCGCGGCGGGGGAGGAGTTCGCGCGCTCGGATCTCGCCGTCCGAGCGGGCGCCGGGGAAATCGACATGTTCCTATGGTGCGCCTGAGCGACGGCCCGCTCGACGTCGGCTTCGCGGGCGGACGCGTGATCGGCGTCTACCTGCTGGAGACCGAAGAGGGGCCCGCGCTGTTCGACTGCGGCCCCGCGAGCTGCGTCGGCGCGCTCGAGGACGCGCTCCGGGTGCGCGGGCTCGCGCTGACCGACCTCCGCCACCTGCTGCTGTCGCACATCCACCTCGACCACGCCGGGGCGGCGGGCGTGCTCGTGCGCCGCCACCCGGCGCTGCGGGTCCACGTCTCGGGCGTCGGGGCGCCGCACCTGGTCGACCCCTCGCGCCTCGAGCGCAGCGCGCGCCGCCTGTACGGCGGCGCCTTCGACGACCTCTGGGGCGAGGTGGCGCCCGTGCCCGAGGCGAACGTCGACGTCGTCGGCGAACGCGTGCTGGGGCTCGAGTGCCTCCCCGCGCCGGGTCACGCCTCGCACCACGTCTGCTACGTCACCGGCGACGGAACCGTGCTCGCCGGCGACGCCGCGGGGGTGCGCATCGACCCGGCGAGGTTCGTCGCGCCGCCCTGCCCGCCGCCCGACTTCGACCTCGAGGCGTGGGAACGGACGCTGGACGGACTCGAACGCGCGGCGCCGCACCGGCTCGCGCTGATCCACTTCGGCGTGTTCGACGACGTCGGCCGGCACCTCGCCGACCTCCGCCGCCGGCTGCACGCGTGGACACGAACGGTCGCGGAAGGCGCCAGCGAGGACGAGTGCGGCGCCGCGGCGCGCGCGGAGGGCGTCGCCGAGGGCGACGACCGCGACCCCTACGAGCGGGCGATGCCGCTCTGGCAGTCGTACGCGGGGCTGCGGCGCTACGTCGAGGCGCGAGCTGCCGTCTGACGCTGCGCGCCCGCACGCGGCGTCGGCGGCTAACCGGCGCCGACGACCGTGCGGTAGGCGGCGAGGTAGTCGGCGACCATCCGCTCGGGCGCGAACCGCTCCTCGGCCCGCCGGCGGATCGCGAGCGGCTCGAGTGCGTCCGCCTCGTCGAGGGCCGCCGCCATCCGGCGGTAGTCGTCGACGATCACGCCCGTGACGCCGTGCTCGATCACCTCGGGGACAGCGCCGCGCCGCGTCGCGATCACCGGCGTGCCGCAGGCCATCGACTCGACCATCACCAGCCCGAAGGGCTCGTCCCAGTCGATCGGGAACAACGTCGCCCGCGCCTGCTGGAGCAGCTCCACCTTCTGGCCGTGCGGCACCTCGCCGAGGTACTCGATCCCGTGGGCCAGGTGCGGCTCCACCAGCTCGCGGAAGTAGGCGAGCTCGTCCGGCTCCCGGCACTTCCCGGCGATCTTCAACGGAAGCCCGAGCTCGGTCGCGACGGCGATCGCGCGGTGGCAGCCCTTCTCGGCGGACAGCCGGCCGAGGAACAGGAGGTAGTCGCCCCGCTGCGCCTGGACGGGGTAGACCGAGAAGTCGAGCGCGTTCGGGCAGTTGGCCACCCAGGGCAGGTCGGGCCGCGGTCGACGCTGCGTCAGCGAGAGCGAGACCAGCCGCGCCCGCGGGTTGAGGGAGACCACCTGCTCGTAGATCGCGCCCGGGTCGTCGGCGAGCGGTCCGTGGACGGTGTGCACGACCGGGGTCGAGACGAGGCCCGCGAGCGCGAAGGCGAGGGGGCCGCTGTGGTCGTTGACGAGGTCGAACTCGTCGGCGCGCACGAGGCAGGAGAGCGCGTGCCGCAGGTCCAACTGCGAGTGACCGATCCACTCGCTCGGCGCCTCGGCGAAGACGGCGGACAGCCTGGCCTGTGTTCGCGAGTCGCCCGACGCGAACAGCGTCACGTCGTGGCCGGCCTCCGTCAGGCCGTCGGCGAGCAGCGCGACGACCCACTCGATCCCGCCGTAGCCCGTCGGGGGAACGGGGAACCAGACGGGCGCCAGCAGCGCGACGCGGAGGCGCTCGTCAGCCATGCCGCTCGACCGAGACGCGCCGATCGGAGACGGCCACGTCCCAGCTCGCGTCGAACGCAGGCACGCCCTTCAGGCGGACGTCGCCGATCCAGCTCGGCAGCTCCGGCGGCGCGGCGCTCTCGAGCGTGTGCAGCGCCGGGTTCGGCTCCAGGCCGAGCAGCACGCGCAGCAGCAGGACCGGCGCGCCGGAGGCCCACGCCTGCGGGCGCGCCGACGTCGGGTAGACGATCGGGAACGGGCATTCCGAGCGCGGCAGGCCGGCGAAGACTTCCGGCAGCTGCCAGCCGAAGTGCCCCGCCGCCTCGACCATCCGGCGGGCGACGCGCTGGGCCTCGGGCCAGCGCCCGTGGCGCGCGAGCCCCCAGGCGATCAGCGAGTTGTCGTGCGGCCAGACGGTCCCGTTGTGGTACGCGAGCGGGTTGTAGCCGGCGTCCGCGGCGGACATCGTGCGCACGCCCCAGCCCGACCACAGCTCCTCGCCCATCAGGCGGTCGACGACCGCGTCGACCCGCTCCTCCGGGACGATCCCGCTCCAGAGCAGGTGGCCGATGTTCGAGCACAGGGAGTCGACCCGGCGGCCCTCCCCGTCCAGCGCCAACGCGTAGTACCCGCCGCGCCGGTCGACCCAGTACGCATCGTCGAACCGACGGCGGAGCTCCTCGGCCTCGCCGTCGAGGCGGTCGGCCAGATCCCGGTCGCGCCAGACCGCGCGCGCCAGCTCGGCGACGCGCCGCTTCGCGTCGTACACGTAGCCCTGCGCCTCGCAGGGGGCGACCGGCGGACGGGCGAACGAGCCGTCGGCGAACCGCTGCGAGTCGAAGGAGTCCTTCCAGGACTGGTTCTCGAGGCCGCGCTCGGTCCGGCGCTCGTAGTCGATGAACCCGTCGCCGTTCCGGTCGGCGTGGCGGTCGATCCACTCGAGCGCACGCAGGGCGGGCTCGCGCAGGTCGCGGACGAGCACGCGGTCGTCCGTCCAGCGCCACACCTCGGACAGGAGGATGAGGTAGAGCGGCGTCGCGTCGACCGTGCCGTAGTAGCGGCGGAACCATGCCGCCGCCGTCTTGCCGTCCCGCACCTCGTGGACGATCTTGCCCGGCTCGGCGTCGATCGCCGGGTCGTCCTCGGATGCCTGCAACTCCGCGAGCGCGGTGAGCGCGCCGCGCGCGAGCTCGGGGCCGAACAGCAGCGTCTGCAGCGAGGTGATGATCGTGTCCCGGCCGAAGACCGTCATGAACCACGGCATTCCGGCAGCGGGGAGGTTGGCCACGCCGTCCGTGCTGCGCATCCTGAGTGACGCCAGGTCGGCGACGGACTGGCCGAAAGCGTGGACGAGCGGGTCCCAGCTCGCCCGCAGCTGCGGGATGCGGAGCTGCCATGCCGCGAGCGACTCGCGCACGTGCGCCAGCTCCTCGCCGAAGCGCCGGCCCGTGAGGTGCGCCGTCATGGGGCGCTCGCGCGCCGAGGGGTACACGTCGACGCCGAGCTCGCGGCGGCCGCGCGGCTCGAGCTCGACGCGGTAGCGCACCGACGCGCGCACCGCCTCGCCGGGCTCCGCGAACACCACCCGGGTCACCGCGCCGAACTCGCTCGCGTCCTCGAACACCAGCTCGCGCCCTTCCTCGCGCCAGCGCGCGGCGGCGGGCGGAGGCAGCGGCGGCGCGTCCCGCGGGCGCCCCAGCGCGAAGTCGTGCTCCTTGACGAGGAAGATGTCGGCGAAGTCCGCGCCCAGCGCGAGCTCCAGCTCGAAGGCGATCGGCTCGCGCAACGCGTTCTCGAGCACGATCCGGTCCTGCATCGCGTCGCCGACGAAGCGGTCGCGGCGGATCAGCAGGGCGTCCGGCGGGAGCCCGTTCGCGATCGGGTTGCGAAGGTAGAAGACGGCCGAGAAGTAGTCGACCTTGCTCGACGACAGCAGCAGCGGCCGCCGCCCGTCGACGAGGAGGATGAGCGACGACAGGAAGCGGGTGTCGCGGGCGAAGAAGCCGCTGTTGTCGCCCATGCCGATGTCGCCGAGGTCGTCGCAGATGCAGAACGTCGAACCCTCGAGGATCGTGAGCGCCACGACCGGTTAACTCTCGCGGACGATCCGGACTGCGCTCGACTGGGCGAGCGCCTTGACGACGATCTCGTCCACGTTCACGTGCGGCGGCCGCGTGAGCGCGAAGACCACGCACGCCGCGACGTCGTCGGGGCGCAGCGGCTCCACGCCGCGGTACACCCCCGCGGCGCGCTCCGCGTCGCCGCGGAAGCGGACGACCGAGAACTCCGTCTCGACCAGGCCGGGGTCGACGGTCGTGATCCGGATCGGACGCCCGAGCAGGTCCTCCCGGAGCGCGTAGGTGAAGCCGCGGACGCCGAACTTCGAGGTCACGTAGAGGGCGGCGTTCTCGTACGCCTGCCGGCCCGCGACCGAGCCGAGGGTGACGATGTGCCCGCCGTCGGCGAGGTGCGGCAGGCAGAGGCGCGTCATCCGAACGAGGCCGTTGACGTTCGTCTCCAGGACGATCCGCTCGTCCTCCTCGACGCTCTTGTCGAACGGGTCGCGACCGAGCGCGAGGCCGGCGGCGTTGACGAGGACGTCGAGCCCGCCGAGCGCGCCGACGGCCCGCTCGACGAAGCGCTCGCAGCTGCCGGGATCGGTGACGTCGAGCGGCTC
>JACVRR010000127.1 GCA_014534345.1 Thermoleophilia bacterium
CCCACGGCCCGGCGGGGCCCGCCGGCCGCCGTCGGTCCAGCTCCTGGTCGACGGGCAGCGTCTCGGCGTCCGGCTCCGCCGGCCGGTCGCGGCGAAGGGCGCGATCCTCGTCGACGCGCGTACCGGGCGGGTCCTGTACGCGCGCGCTCCGCACCGCCGCCTGCCAGTCGCCTCGACGACGAAGATCATGACCGCGCTGCTCGCGGTCGAGCGCCTGCGCCCGCAGCGCCGGGTGACGATCCTGCCGAAGGTCGCGCGCGTCCAGCCCTTCCGCGAAGGTCTGCGGCCGGGCGAGCGCGTGCCCGTATGGAAGCTGCTCTACGGGCTGATGCTCTACTCGGGCAACGACGACGCGCTGGCCCTCGCCCACGCCACCTCCGGCACGCGCAAGGCGTTCCTGGCGCTGATGAACCAGCGCGCCGCCGAGCTCGGGATGGAGAACACGCGCTTCTCGAGCCCGAGCGGCGTGATCGACCGCGGCAACTACTCGACCGCCTGGGACATGGCGGCGCTCGCGCGCTACGCCATGCGCGACCCGCACTTCCGCCGGGTCGTGCGGACGAAGGTCAAGCGGGTGCGGTGGGCCGCGCCGACCTTCGCGAAGGTGTACGTCAACAAGAACCCGCTGCTCGCGACGTACCGCGGCGCCGACGGCGTCAAGACCGGCTGGACGTCGAAGGCGGACACGTGCCTGGTCGCCTCCGCCCGGCGCGGGAACACCCGGCTGATCGCGGTCGTGCTCGGGGCGCGCGGCAGCGCCGCGGTCGAGGCGCGCCGGCTGCTCGACCTCGGCTTCCGGTCGCAGAGGTAGCGCGCCCCGCCGGCGCGCTACGGGCGCCCGTCGTCGTCCGCGCGAACGGCGCCGCGAGCCCGGGCGAGGCCGGCGCCTTCGTTCGCGAGCTCGTCCTCGGCCGCCAAGCCGCCGCGGCGTGCGCGGCCGAGACCTCCGACGGGTTTTCCGGCCGCGGGGTGCGGGGAGCACCGGGCTCGTGGCAGGGGAGCTCGAGCACGGCCTCGAGGGACTCAGCGAGACCGTCGAACGCGCGCTCGTAATCGTTCGCGAGCTCGAGCGGGGCGAGGCGGGCGGCTCCGCGCGAGTCCGCGAGGCGATGGCGGCGCTCGACGAGGCGGCAGCGCGGCTGCGCGCGTGGCAAGAGGCCGAGAGTGTCGCCGAAGGGCCGTCGCCGCGCGAGGGCGGCCCGCCTCCGCTCGCCGCGTAGCGCGCTCGTCGCGGCACTAGGAACGCCGCGCGACTTCTCCTAAGCTCCGCCGATGGAGCCGACAGCGGGCTCAGCGGAGGCGGGCGAGCGGAACGGCGGCGAGGACGACCGGGGAGCGGTCGTCCGGACGTTCCTGATCGTCGACGTCCGCGGCTACACACGGTTCACCCAGGAGCACGGGGACGAGGAGGCGGGCAAGCTCGCCGGCCGCTTCGCCGAGCTGGCCCGGGACGCGGTGCGCGCGACGGGCGGGGAGCTGATCGAGCTCCGGGGCGACGAGGCGCTGTGCGCCTTCCCCTCCGCGCGCCAGGCGCTGCGGGCGGCGGTCGAGCTGCAGCTGCGCTTCCGCGAGCGCGTCGACGGCGAGCCGTCGTTCCCCCTCGGGATCGGAATCGGGCTCGACTCCGGCGAGGCCGTCCCCGTGGAAGGCGGGTACCGCGGCGCGGCGCTGAACCTCGCCGCGCGCCTCTGCAGCATCGCCGGGCCCGGCGAGATCCTCGCCAGCGAGACCGTTTCGAGCCTCGCCCGCCGGCTCGAGGACGTGCGCTTCGTCGACCGTCGGCGCGTGCGCCTGAAGGGCATCGAGCGCCCGGTGCGCGTGATCGAGGTCGTCCCGCGGGCGGAGCTGCCGCCGGTCCCCGAGGCGCCGAGGCCGCGGTCGCGCCGGCGCCCGGTCGTCGTCGGAGCGGGGATCGTCGTGCTGCTCGGCGCCGCGCTCGCCGCGGGCGCCGTCGCGCTCACCCGCGACGACGACGGCCCGACGGGGGTCGGGAACGCGATCGCCGCCGTGGGCGCCGACGGGCGCGTCTCGTACGTCCCAGTCGGCACGACGCCGAGCACGATTGCCGTCGGCGAGGGAGCGGTCTGGGTGCTGAACGCGGACGACCGGACGATCTCGAAGATCGACCCCGAGACGAACGAGATCGTGAAGACGTTCGGGACGGGCGGCATCCCGACCGACCTCGCGGTCGGCGAGGGCGCCGTGTGGGTCGGGAACGGCACCGAGACGGCGCTGGCGCTCGGCAACCAGTACACCGGCAGCGTGTCGAGATTCGATCCCGACTCCGTGGTGGCGACGAGGACGGAGGTCCTTCCCGGTCCACCGCGGCCCGGGCGGACGAACGCGGGGGAGTTCCGCATCGCCGGCGTCAGCCAGCTCGCGGCCGGTGCCGGCGCGGTCTGGGCGACCAACCCCGACCTCTCGTTGTCGCGTCTCGACGCGCGGACGGGCAAGGTCGTCGAGCAGATCCCCGTGGGGGCCGGCCGGGCGATCGCCGCCGGCCCCGAAGGCGTCTGGGTGACGAGCGACGAAGAGGCGGCGGTGATCCCGATCGATCCGGAGACGAACACGGCCGGCGAGCCGATCGCGGTCTCGGCGGACGACCTCTGGGGCATCGCGGTCGGCGGCGGGTCCGTCTGGGCGACCGACCTCGTGACCGGCATCCTCTGGCGGATCGCTCCGGAGCGGGATGGGACGCCGCGGCCGATCGAGGTCGGGTTCGGGGCCTCGTCCGTCGCCTACGGGGCGGGCGCCGTCTGGGTGACGAACTTCCTCGCCGACGAGGTCGTCCGCGTCGACCCGCGCACGAACCGCGTGACGCGGATCCCGCTCTCCGGCACGCCGCCCTCGGTAGCCGTGGGCGCCGACACGGCCTGGGTGTCGATCGCGAGCGCGCCGCGCGGAGAGGTCCTCCCCGCCTCGATCTGCGCACCCGTGCTCTCGGGCGGGCGCGAGCCGGACGTGCTAATCGCCTCCGACCTGCCGCTCCAGGGCCCGACCGGAAACGTGACGCGAGTCGCCGCGGACGCAATCCGTTTCGTCCTGCGCCAGCGGGACTTCCGGGCCGGCCGCTTCACCGTCGGGTACCAGTCCTGCGACGACTCGACGGCGCAGAGCGGCGCGGTCGAGCTCCTCAAGTGCGCCTCCAACGCGAAGACGTACGCGGCCTCGCCACGCCTGGTCGGCATCGTCGGCCCGTGGAACTCGATCTGTGCCTGGATGCAGATCCCGGTGGCGAACCGCGCTCCCGGGCCGCTGGCGATGATCAGCCCCTCGAACACGCACTCGGGCCTGACGCACGGAGGGTCCGACGCGGGGCCGGAGGAGCCCGCGATCTACTACCCGACCGGACGGCGGAACTACGTCCGCGTCACCGGCTCGGCCGATTACGACGGCGCGGCGGGGGCCGTCCTCGCCGACGAGCTCGGGCTTCGCCGCGTGTTCGTGCTCCGGAGCACCGACGGGATCGGCGACGCGACCACGGTGCCGTTCCGGCGGGCGGCCAAGCGGCTGGGCGTCGGCCTCGCCGGCTCGGACACGTGGAACCCGGACACGCGCAGCCTCGCGCCGCTCGCCGACCGCGTCGCCGCCACGCGCCCGGACGGCGTCTTCATCGGCGACGGGCTGTTCGCGAACGGCGCCGGCGTCGTCCAGGCGCTGCGCGCCCGGCTGGGTCGCGACGTCGCCCTGATCGCGGGCGACTCGTTCATGCCGCCCGAAGAGATCCTGCGGGCAGCGGGCCGCGCCGCGGTCGGCATGTACGTGACCACGACCGCCGTCGCGCACGAGGGGCTCGGCCCGGCGGGGAAGCGGTTCGTCCGCGAGTTCGGCCGTACCCAGCCGGGCGGGACGGTCCCCTCGGCGCTCTACGTGACCGAGTCGGCGCAGGCGGCCGAGGTCCTGCTCGAGGCGATCGAGCGCTCGGACGGCACGCGGGCGTCCGTCACGCGAGAGCTGCGCCGGGTCCGCGTCCGGAACGGCATCCTCGGCAGCTTCCGCTTCGACCGGAACGGCGACATCACGCCCGCCAGGTTCACCGCGCTCCGGATCGCCGGCTCGCGCACGCGCGACCCCGCCCTCCCGGAGGGGTATGGCGGCGCAGTCGTCGACCGGGTCGTGCGCGTCGACCCAGCGCTCGCCCGGCCCTGACGCGGCGCTTGCCCGTCCCCTTCGGCCGCCGTAGAGTCAAGAGCGGCGTGGCTGAGGGAGACGGCGGCGGGCGGCTGGCCCAGGAGCTCGAACGGCAGCGGCAGTACTTCGAGTCGCTGCTCGACGTCAGCCCGGTCGCGATCGTCACGACCGACCTCGAGGGCGTCGTCACCTCGTGGAACCCCGCGGCTGAGTCGCTGTTCGGCTACGCGGGCGACGAGGCGGTCGGCCGCACGCTCGACGACCTGATCGCGACGCGCGACGACCTCCACGACGAGGCGCAGGCGTTCAAGGAGGAGGCTCTGCGACGCGGGCGGTTCCACGCGATCACCCAGCGCACGCGCAAGGACGGCGCGCTCGTGGACGTGGAGGTCCTGGCCGTCGCGATCGAGGTGGACGGCGAGCACACGGGCTACTACGCCATCTACCACGACGTCCGCGATCTCCACCGCCAGAAGCGCTACTACGAGTCGCTGCTCGAGGTGAGCCCGACCGCGATCGCGACCACGGATCTCGACGCTAATGTGACCTCGTGGAACCCGGCAGCCGAGCGGCTGTTCGGCTATACCGCCGGGGAGGCGATCGGCCGCAACATCGACGACCTGGTCGCGAAGGACGAACGGCTCCACGCCGAGGCGGCCGACGTGAGCCGGCGCGGCAGAGCAGGCGAGCCGTCGCACGTGGTAACTCGACGCACCCGGAAGGACGGGACGCTCGTCGACGTCGAGGTGCTCGCGGCGCCGATCTTCGTCGGCGACGAGCAGGTGGCGTTCTACGCGCTCTACCACGACATCAGCGAGCTGCAGCGGCAGAAGCAGTACTACGCGTCGCTGTTCGAGCTGAGCCCGACCGCGATCGTGACGATCGACCGCGACGGGAACGTGACGTCGTGGAACGCGGCGGCGGAGCGCCTGTTCGGCTACGCGGCGGACGAGGCGATCGGACGGAACATCGACGACCTCGTCGCGTACGACGAGGACCTGCGCGCCGACGCGGCCCATCTCACGCGGCTGCGATTGACCGGCGCGACCGCCCAGTACGTCAGGCAGCGAAACCGCAAGGACGGATCGCTCGTCGACGTCGAGATCCGCGCGGCGCCGATCGTGGTCGGCGGCGAAGAGGTCGGCCACTACGTCATCTACCACGACATCAGCGAACTCCAGCGTCAGCGGCGCTACTACGAGGCGCTGCTGGAGGTCAGCCCGACAGCCGTCGTGACCTTCGACCTCGACACGATCGTCACTTCGTGGAACCCAGCGGCCGAGCGCCTGTTCGGCTACACCGCCGACGAGGCGATCGGCCGGAACATCGACGACCTGGTCGCGACGGAGCCACGCCTGCGCGAGGAGGCGGTGGCAGTGAACGAGCGCGTGAGGACCGGCGAGATCCAGCTCGTCACCCAACGCACCCGAAAGGACGGCAGCCTCGTCGACGTCCAAGTGCTGGGGGCACCGGTCTCGGTCGGCGGCGAGCTCGTGGGCTACTACGCGCTCTACCACGACATCAGCGAGCTCCAGCGTCAGCGGCGCTACTACGAGGCGCTCGTCGAGTCGAGCCCGATTGCGATTGCGCTCCTCGACGCCCAGGGGTGCGTCACCGCGTGGAACCCGAGAGCCGAGCAGCTGTTCGGGTACATGTCGGACGAGGCGGTCGGGCGGCACATCGACGACCTCGTCGCGTACACCGACGAGCTTCGTGACGAAGCGGCGCGCTACACCGAGATCGGCATGGGTCACGGCGCGTTCGCCCACGCCGTGACGAGGAGGACGCGGAAGGACGGGACGCTCGTCGACGTCGAGCTGTTCGGCGCGCCGGTCCTCGTCGCGGGTGAGCCGGCCGGCCTGTACGCGATGTACCACGACGTCGGCGAGCTCCAGCGCGCGCGGCGCGAAGCCGAGGCGGCGACCGAGGCGAAGAGCGCGTTCCTCGCGACGATGAGCCACGAGATCCGGACGCCGATGAACGCGGTGATCGGCATGACCGACCTCCTGCTTCAGACCGAGCTCGACCCCGAGCAGCGCAGCTTCGCGGAGGTCATCCGCACGAGCGGCGAGGCGCTGCTGTCGGTGATCAACGACATCCTCGACTTCTCGAAGATCGAGGCGGGACGGCTCGACCTCGACCGCGAGGCGTTCGACCTGCGCGAGTCGGTCGAGTCGGCGCTCGAGCTCGTCGCCCGTGCCGCGGCCGAGAAGGACCTCGACCTCGCGTACCTGCTCCGACCGGGGACGCCGGAGGCGATCGTGGGCGACGCCTCCCGCCTGCGGCAGGTGCTGCTCAACCTGCTCAACAACGCGGTCAAGTTCACCGAGGAGGGGGAGGTCGTGGTGACCGTCCACGCGGAGCCGTTCGACGGCGCAGCGGCGGACGGCTCGGGCCCGCACCGCCTCCACTTCGCTGTCCGCGACACCGGGATCGGCATCGCCGCCGACCGGCTCGAGGGGCTATTCGAGTCGTTCAGCCAAGTCGACGCGTCGACGACCCGCCGCTACGGCGGGACCGGGCTCGGGCTCGCGATCAGCAAGCGCCTGAGCGAGCTGATGGGCGGGGCGATGTGGGTCGAGAGCCGCCCCGGGGAGGGCTCGACCTTCCACTTCACGATCCTCGCCGACCCCGCGCCGCCTCGCGCGCGCGCCGAGCGCGATGCCGCGCCGCTGGCCGGCCGGCGGGTGCTGATCGTCGACGATAACGCCACGAACCGCGACATCGTCCGCCTGCAGACCGAGGGCTGGGGCATGGTGGCGCAGGACACCGGCTCGCCGCAGGAGGCGCTCGCGTGGATGCGCGCCGGCGAGCCGTTCGACGTCGGAGTGCTCGACATGCAGATGCCCGGGATCGACGGCGTCGCCCTGGCGCGCGAGATCAGGGCGCTCGGACCCGCGGAGGAGCTACCGCTCGTGCTCTTGACGTCGCTCGGCCGGCGCGAGGACGAGGCCGACGAGGCGCTGTTCGCCGCCCGCCTGACGAAGCCGATCCGGCCGTCGCAGCTGTACGACGCCCTGCTGGACATCGTCGGCGCGCCTCCGTCGCCGGTGGCGGCGGACGCCGGTCCCGCCGCGCCCGAGCCGGCCGCGGCCTCGGCGCCGCTGCGCGTCCTGATCGCCGAGGACAACGCGGTCAACCGCCAGCTGGCGCTCCTCCTGCTGGAGAAGCTCGGCCACCGCGCCGCCGTCGCCGTCAACGGGCGGGAGGCGGTCGAGGCCGTCGAACGCGACCGCTACGACGTCGTGCTGATGGACGTGCAGATGCCGGAGATGGACGGCCTCGAAGCGACGCGCGCGGTCCGCGAGCGGTTC
>JACVRR010000077.1 GCA_014534345.1 Thermoleophilia bacterium
GCGTCCTCCCGCCCGCGATGCGCCTCGACGAGCGCCCGCGTAGCGAGCAGAACCGCCTCGTTCGCCTCCTGGCCCGCCTGGACGGCGACCTCGAGACCCTCTTCCACGTGCTCGAGCGCGCGATCCCAGGCTCCCGTCAGGCACTCGACCTGCGCCATCCGCGCCGCCGTCCAGACGAACGGCGCCTCCTCGCCCCGCTCGAGCGCCGCGCCGCGGATGGCTTCGTACCGGTCGAGCGCGCCGCCGAAGTCGTCGACGAGCGCGAGCATGAACGCGACGAAGTCGCTCGGGCGGTGGACGACCGGCAGGTGCAGAGTCACCGGTTCGAGCGCGAGCGCCCGCTCGACGAGCGAGGCGGGGAAGCCGCGCCCGGCGAGGAGCTCGTTCTTCGCCTGGAGCGACAGCGCCTGCGCGAGCATCTTCGGCCGCCACGGACCGGCGAGCTCGGCGGCGCGCCGGGCGTGCTCGATTACCTCGGCGACGTCGTCCTGCACGAGGTCGAGAACCGCCGCCAGCCCGAGCTCCGCCTCCGCGCGGACGCGATCGTCGTCTCCCGCATCGTCGAGCGCCCCGCGGTAGAGCGCGACGCCGGAGCGCCAGTCGACGCCGTACAGGTGCACGAAGCCGAGCTCCGCGAGGATCTCCGCGCGCACGGGCCCCGGGGGCGCGCTCGCGCGCAGCTCCTCCAGGAGCGTCCGCGCGCGTTCCGGGTCGCCGATCAGGTTCGCGTAGGCCGCTTCGCGCCGCTGCCGCCGCCGCAGAGCCTCGTCCTCGTCCTCCGGCGTGAACCGGCGCGAGAGCGCGAGGAGGTCGGCCGCCGCGGCAGGCGCTCCTCGCCGCGCTGCGCGCTCGGCCGCCTCATCGAGAGCCGCGGCGACCGCGTCGTCCGGCCCGTCCGCCGCGAGCGCGAGATGGCGCGCCCGCTCCTCCTCGTCCACCGCCACGGCCGCCAGCCTCCGGTGCAGCGACCGGCGCGCGGCGGCGTCCAGCGCGTCGTGCACGGCGGCGGCGAGCAGCGGGTGGGCGAGGCGCACGCGGTCGCCGTCCACCTCCAGCACGTGCGACCGGAACGCCGGCGCGAGCGCCTCCTCGCCCACGCCGGCGGTCGCGAGGAGCGGCAGCGTCGGGCGCGCGAGCGCGGCGGCGATCGCCAGCGCCTCGCGCGTGGCGTCCGGAAGTCGCGCGAGGCGATGGCCGACGAGCTGGAGCAGGTTGTCCGGCACCGGCAGCGGCTCCGTTGAGGCCGGGAGGCCTTTGCGTTGGCGGAGGGCGCGACCGAGCTCGAGCGCGAAGAACGGGTTGCCGCCCGACGCGTCGTGGACGCGCCGGAGCAGCGGCCGCGGCAACGCGAGGTCGAGCCTCGTTCGCAGGAGCCGGTGGACCGCGCCGAGGGTCAGCGGGGCGACCGGGAGCCGTTCGCCCTCCACGAGCGCGGCGGCCGCTTCCGTCTCCGCGCGCAGCGCGACGAGCAGGCCGATCGGCTCGTCACGGAGGCGCCTCCACGCGTACGCGAGCGCGCCAGCCGACGACGTGTCCAGCCACTGGACGTCGTCGATCGCCACGACGACCGGACGCCTCGCCGCGAGCGCGCGCAACGCGGCGAGCACCGCCGCCGAGACCGCGTGCTCCGCGGCGGGGGCGCTCCCCGGCTCGTCGAGCAGGAGCGCGACGCGGAGCGCGGATTCCTGCGGTCGGGGCAGCTCGTCGGCGACGTCCTCGAGCACCGGCCCGAGGAGGTCGCCGACCGCGGCGAACGAGAGCCGGGCCTCCGCCGCCGCCGGGCGCGCCTCGAGGACGAGCGATCCCCGCTCGCGCGCCGCTCGGACGCCGGCGCGCCAGAGCGTCGTCTTCCCCGCACCCGCCTCGCCTTCGAGGACGAGAACCGCGCGGCCGAACGCGGCCGCGTCCGCGAACACCCGCAGCCGCGCCAGCTCCTCGTCGCGCCCGATGACGGCGTCGCCGTCCAATTACGACGGACTCTGCGCCGGAGCGCGCAGTATTGCGAGAGTCTCTCGGGTTCCGCGACGCCGGCTCGCGCCGGCCGGCGCTCAGCGGCGGAAGGGCAGCAGCCGCCTGAGGCCGCGCCTTCGCCGCTCGTGCTCCTCGCGACGCGCGCGCCTGCGCGCCTCGACCCTCGCGACGATCTCGTCGAAGTTACGGCGGGCCGCTTCGCCCTCTCGGTCTCCGCGGGCCGACCTGCGCGAGGCGATCAAGGAGGAAGAGAATGCAGCCTGATCTCGAGACGCTCCTGCGCGAGGCGCGCCCGGCGACGCCACATCCTGATCCGACCGCGGCAGACCGCTGCGTCGCGCAGATTGTCGCCGAATGGGAGCGGAAGGTCCGCCGACGCCGCGTGCCGCTACTCGGAACCGCTGCGTTCCGCTGCCGTCTTCATGATCGTGGTGGCCGCTATCGCGGCGGAGCGGATCGTGGAACCGCGCGGCGCCGAGGCCCCGACACGTGTCGTTGATCGCCCGTTCGTCTGCACGCGAGATCGTTCGTACCTGACGCCTGGCGGCCGCACGCTCAGAGTCGGCGCGGCCCCGGCGCGGGCGATCCTGCCGCACGACCCCTACACCGTCCCGGCGATCATCGCACTTGGGGGGAGCCCGCGGGGCCGACGTCGCAGTTCGTCTTCGTCCGCCCGCGCCGTTTCCGCGCAACCGCTGGCAGGCCGGCTTTGGCCCTGGAACGCCGGGCGTGTACGCCAACATGCGCAGGTGCTCAGCCGTCCGCGCGCGCGTACCGCTGACGAACGCTGGGCTGCCGGGGCCACCCGTGGAGTGGGACAGGTTCGCCAACTGCGAGGTACCTGGCCGAGTGCTCGTAAGCGTCCGCGCCACCCTCGCCGCGCCCGCGCGCTGGACGCGTGTGAACGCCACGTACTTCGGCGCGCAGCGGAACATCATCGACGCCGTCGTATCAGTCCGGGTGGAGCGAACCGGGACGCCGGTCTTCTTCGCTCGCATGCGCGGCTCGGCGACGGCGCTCTGGCTCTCAAGCCGCTGCTCGTAGCTTCGGCGACTTATAGCAGCGCGACGACGGCATCTGCGAAGGGGCAGGGACTCCGCCGACCTCGCCGATGATGCTGGTGGCCCGAGGTAGCTGATCCCGACCAGTCGTGAGGATTCGAACAATCCTGCTAATCGCGCTTTTCGACGCGATGGGGGGCACCAGTGGGCACGCCGTGTACGCGTTCGGTCGCGTTTCACGCGTTTGGGCGGATCCGACACGCCTGGTCAAGGTCTGTCAGGCCGGCTCGAGCCGTCGAATCGATGTCAGGCGATCGATGTCGCGGTCGAACGAGGCGACGACTCCAATCCCTGAGATCTCTGCGCAGGCGGCCAGGTACGACTCGGCGAAGTGGATCCGATCCTGCTCGTAGATCTCGAGCGCGCGGAGGAGCAACGGCTCGTCCGGTACGGCCACCGACGCGAAGGCCAGGATCGCGCGAACGAGCTCCGCAACCCGCTCTCGCTCCACCTCGTAGACGGACTCGAGCACGTAGACGACCTCCGCCACGACCAGATCGACGAGGACCAAGCTCTCGCCGCTTCGCAGGAACCTGGTCGCAGCCTTCGCCTGAGCGGGCGGATCGCCGGTCAGATGTCGGATGAGGACATTCGAGTCGACGAACGCGGTCAACCGCGAAGCTGCCCGGACCACGCCCGCCGGCGGATCTCTTCCCACGAAAGCCCGCGTACGCCGGCCGGGACCGGAACCGCTCCGGCGAGATCGAGCAGGTCGGGCGTCCGCGCCAGAATCGCTCGCTCACCCTCGAGCACGCGGAAGACCACGCGATCGCCGTCTGTGAGCTTGAGCGCCTCGCGCACCGGCTTCGGAATCGTGATCTGCCCCTTCGACGTGACACGGGCGGCGATGTCCATCGCCCTCCTTACCACCAAGTTGGAGTAAGGATAGCACCAGCAGCGACCACGCTCCAGTTGACCTGAATCGTCGCGCGAGCCTTCTGTACTCGGCGGCGACCACTTCCGCACCGCCGTCGCGCGCGCCTGCACCGCCGCCGGCGGACCGGCGTTCTCTCCCACGACCTCCGCCACCGGCGGATCTCCTTCGAGCACCTGCGCGGCGTCCCCTGGGCGTGAATCGGGGAACTCGTGCGTCAGCGCAACCTCACCGTAACGGCGAACACCTACACGCATGTGCTCACCGACGAGGCCGAGCTCGACTACGCCGCCCTGCTCGAGCAGGCTTGAGGCGTGCCACGGATCAATTTCTTCTACGGGATCGCCATCTGGATGTACTGGAACGAGGGCGCGCACGCGCGCCCGCACTTCCACGCCCGATACGCCGGCCAGGCGGCGTCGGTCGACTTCGCGGGCGAGGTGATAGCGGGCTCGCTGCCGCGGCGCGCGCTGACGCTCGTCCGCGAGTGGGCGAGCCTCCACCGGGACGAGCTGGAAGCGAACTGGGAGCGCGCCCGGCGCGACGAGCCGCTCCTGCCGATCGAGCCGCTTCCCTACCATGAGCCCGTGGAAGAGCTCGAGGACATCACTGGCGTCGAGGTCATCGGCGAGTACCGGCTGCGCCTGACCTTCGCGGACGGAACGGTCGGCGACGTCGACTTCAGCGGACGCGCCTGGCGCGGCGTCTTCGAGCCGCTCCGCGATCCCGCGTACTTCGCATGCGTGGCCGTCGACCGCGAGGCCGGAACCATCGCGTGGCCGGACGGGCTCGAAATGGCTCCCGAGCCCCTCTACGCCGAGGCCCGCGCGAATCTCGCACACGCGTCGTCGTCGAGCTGACAGCACGCGGAACATGCTCGTCCGGGTCGGCGGCGCTCGAACGGTGCTGTCCCCGGTGCTGTCCGCGGTCTGAGGAACGCTGCGATTTGCAGGCAGGTTCGATTCCTGCCAGGCGCATGCCCGTCGAACGTCCGGCCGGCTGACGCCGGCGATGACGACGTTCGACGCGAGCCGCGTGGCGACTGTCGACCGGCTCTACGCTTGAGGGCATGCAGCTCTCGGCGCGGATCGTCAGGCTTCGCCTCGCGGAGACGTTCGTCATCTCGCGCGAGGCGTCGGACACCACCGAGGTCGTGCACCTCGAGATCCGCCATCAGGACGTGAGCGGCTTCGGCGAGGCGGCCCCGTCGTCGCGCTACGGCGAGTCGGCGGCATCGGCGCTCGCCTACGTCGAGGAAGCGGCCGGCTCGCTCGGCGACGACCCATTCGCGCTGGAGGAGGTCCTCGGGCGGCTGCCGGCGCGTGAGTCCGCCGCCCGCGCGGCGATCGACGCCGGGTTGCACGACCTGTGCGGGAAGCTGGCCGGCGTTCCCGTCCGGCGGCTGCTCGGCCTGTCGCGCGGCGGGCCGCCGACGTCGTGGACGGTCTGGCTCGGGGATCCCGACGAGATGGCGCGGCGCGCCGAGCGCGTCGCGGGCCGGTTCCGGCGCCTGAAGCTGAAGCTCGGCGCGCGCGACGGGCTCGACGTCGAGCGCGTCCGCGCCGTCCGCGGCGTCACCGAGCTGCCCCTGCAGGTCGACGTCAACGAGGCGTGGAGCCTCGAGGAGGCGCTCGACGCCGTCCCTCGGCTCGCCGAGCTCGGCGTCGAGTACTGCGAGCAGCCGCTCCCCGCGGGCGACGCGGCCGGCCTGGAGCTGAAGCGCCGATCGCCGCTCAAGATCTTCGTCGACGAGGACTGTCACACGCTCGTCGACGTCGCCCGCTGCGCGGAGCGGGCGCACGGCGTGAACGTCAAGCTCGCGAAGTCGGGCGGCATCCGGGAGGCCGTGCGGATGGTGCACGCGGCGCGCGCGCTCGGTCTCGGCGCGATGCTCGGCTGCATGCTCGAGTCGGGGCTCGGGATCGCGGCGGGCGCGCACGTCGCGAGCCTGTTCGACCACGTCGACCTCGACGGGAACCTACTGCTCGCGCACGACCCGTGGCCGGGGGTCGAGCTCGTCGACGGGGTGCAGCTGCCGGCGGAGGCGCCCGGTCTCGGCGTCTTGCCGGGGTGAGCGAGCGCCTCCCGCGGCACGCGCCGCCCGGCTACGACTGTCCATTCTGCGCCGTCGTCCGCGGCGAGGACGCGCCGTGGACCGTGCAGGCGGACGTGGTGTGGCGGAACGCGGAGACGACCGCCTGGGTCAATCCGCGCTGGTGGGAGAAGAACGCCGGCGCCCTGCTCGTCGTCCCGAACCGGCACGTCGAGAACCTCTTCGAGGTCGACCGCCAGCTCGCCGGGGACGTGCACGCGGCCGTTCGCCGGCCTGCGTTCGCGCTCAAGCGCGCGTACCGCTGCGACGGTATCTCCACGCGCCAGCAGAACGAGCCGGGGGGAGATCAGGAGGTCTGGCACTACCACGTCCACCTGTTCCCGCGCTACTCCGGCGACGCGCTGTACGGGTCCGCCGCGCGGCTGACCACGCCGGAGGAGCGGGCGCCGTACGCGGCGCGCGTGCGGAGCGCGCTCCGGGAGCTGGGCGACGAGGCCCAGACCGCGTAGCCTTCCGGGCGGAGCATGGTCGCGCAAGAGGTCGTCGGCGCCCCCGCGCGCGCGGAGATCGTCGCCGCGCTCTCGCACGACCACGGCTGTCATCCGTACTCGAAGTGGCGCGGCGCTCACTGGCGGCTCGCGTCGCTGGCCGAGCTCGCCCCGCCCGGGCATCCGGCCGCGCTCGCCGCCGCGGAGGCGACCCTCGGCTGGCTGGCGAGCCCCCGGCGGCTGCGCTCGTTCGCCTCGCTCGAGGGCCGGGTCCGGCGCTGCGCTTCCCAGGACGGGCTGGCGGTCTACTCCTGCTGCCGGATCGGGCTCGCGGGCGACGAGCGGATCCGGACGCTCGCTGAGTCGCTCGTTGCCACGCAGTGGCCGGACGGCGGCTGGAACTGCGACCGGCGGCCCGAAGCCTCCCACTCGTCGTTCCACGAGAGCTGGGCGCCGATCATGGGGCTCGCCGAGTACGCGCGCGCGGGCGGCGACGGCGGCGCACGCGAGGCGGCGGACAGGGGCGCCGAGTTCCTGCTCCGGCACCGCGTCTACCGCTCCGACCGGACCGGCGAGCCGGCGAACCCGGCGTTGCTGCGGCTGCGCTACCCGCCCTACTGGCACTACGACCTGCTCGCGGGGCTGGTCACGCTCGAGCGCTCCGTGGGGCTCGGCGACGCCAGGACGGCCGACGCCCTGGACGTGCTCGAGGCGAAGCGCCGCGCCGACGGGACGTGGCGGACGGAGGGGCGCTGGTGGAAGCGGCCGGGCTCGAAGGGAAGTGGCGTCGAGGCCGTCGACTGGGGCGAGGCGGCGGACGAGCTGCTCACCGAACGGGCGGTGCGGGTGCTCCGCGCGGCCGGACGGCTCTCGTAGGCTTCCAGCGTGGATCGGAAGCGGTACGTGATCCTCGCGGAGGGGTTCTCGGGCGACCCGCACTACGGCAAGACGGCGCGCGGCGTCGTCCGCTACCGCCGCGACGACGTGGTCGCGCTGCTCGACGCGACGCGCGCCGGCGAGACGCAGGACGGCCGGCCGATCGTGCCGACGGTCGACGACGCCCTCCGCTTCCACCCCGACACGGCGCTCGTGGGCGTGGCGACGCAGGGCGGCCGCTTCCCGCCCGCGTGGCGCGAGCTGCTGAAGCAGTGCATCCGCAAGGGGCTCCACGTCGAGAGCGGGCTGCACGAGTTCCTGAGCGAGGACGCGGAGATGGCCGAGCTGGCCGCGCGCCACGGCGTCGAGCTGCGCGACCTGCGGAAGCCGCCGCCCGACCTGAGCGTCCCGAGCGGCGAGAACCTGCGGCTGCCCACCCGGATCGTGCTGACCGTCGGCTCGGAGTGCGCGATCGGGAAGAAGACGGTCGCGCTGGAGCTCGACCGGGAGGCACGCGCGCGCGGCGTCCGCTCCCAGTTCGTCCCGACCGGGCAGACCGGGATCGTGATCGCCGGCTGGGGCATCGCGGTCGACGCCGTCGTCGCCGACTTCCTCGCCGGCGCGGCCGAGCGGCTGGTCGTCGAGGGCCACCGGCGCGGGGGAGAGGACGTGCTCTTCGTCGAGGGACAGGGCGCGCTCGTGCACCCGGCGTACTCCGGCGTGACGATGGGGCTCCTGCACGGCGCAGCGCCGCACGCGCTCGTCCTCTGCCACCTGGTCGGCCTGACCGAGGTCGAGGGGTACCCCGGCCAGCCGATCCCGTCGCTTCGCGAGCTGGTCGAGCTCTACGAGCACGCGAGCCTGCCCGCTCGGCCCGCCCGTGTCGAGGCGATCGCGCTCAACACGCGCGACCTCGACGAGCGACGCGCCCGCGAGGCGATCGCCGCCGCGGAGTCGGAGACGGGCGTCCCCGCGGGCGATCCGGTGCGCTTCGGTGCCGAGAAGCTCGTGGACGCGGTGGTGGCCCCGGTGCATGCGTGACACGCTACGCGTCTGGCTTGTCCGCATGAACGGACGCGGGTCGCCGACCGCGATCCCGCGGTAGCTGCTCTGCTCCCGAGCGTTCGCCGCGTCGCGGTCGTCGGCGACACCCACCTTCCGCGCGGGGCGCGGCGGCTGCCGGACGAGTGCCTCGACCGCCTCCGGGCGGGAGACCTGATCGTCCACGCCGGGGACTTCGTCGGCTACGAGGTGCTCGCCTTCCTGCGCGGGCTCGGGCCGCCGGTGGTCGCGGTGCGCGGCAACGTCGACGACGAGCGGCTCCGCGGCGAGCTGCCCGGGGCGTGCACGTTCGCCGCCGGCGCGGCGACGATCGGGCTCGTGCACGACGCCGGGCGGCGGGCCGGGCGTGCGGAGCGCCTGGCGGCGCGCTTCCCCGGGTGCGCGGCGGTCGTCTACGGTCACACCCACCTGCCCGAGCTGGCGCGGCACTCAGGAACGTGGATCGTCAACCCCGGGAGCCCGACCGAGCCCCGTCGCTCGCCCGTCCGCACGATGCTCGAGCTCGTCGTGGAGAGCGCGGCCGTGGAGCCACGCCTCATCGAGCTGCATTCTTGACACGAACGTGCGTTCGCGCTAGGATGCGAACGCATGTTCGTCCGGATCGTCGCCGTGGTGCTCGCCGTGCTCGTCGCATGGGCCGTGTTCGCGCGCTCGTCCGACGGCGCCGGCCACGAGCGGACGTACGTCGTGCGCTCCGGCGACACGCTCTGGGCGATCGCCGACCGGTTCTACGCCGGTGACCCGCGGGAGGGGGTCTGGCGGCTGCGCGAGCAGAACGGCCTCGAGGACGGGCTGATCCACCCGGGGCAACAGCTGGCGGTTCCGAGCGGGTAGCCGGCGGCTCGTAGAATCGAGCCGCGTGGACCTCGACGTCGTGTTCCTCGGCACGGCGGGCTCGATGCCGACGTCACGGCGCGCCCCGACCTCGCTGCTCGTCCGCCGCGGCGGGGAACGGCTGCTCGTCGACTGCGGCGAGGGTACGCAGCGCCAGCTCCTGCAGTCGGCGGTGGGGCTCCCCGAGCTCCGGGAGGTCTTCCTCACGCACTACCACGCCGACCACTACCTCGGCCTGCCGGGGATGCTGAAGACGTTCGCGCTCCGCGGGCGCGAGCTGCCGATCACGATCTACGGGCCGGCCGGGCTGCGCGACCTCTTCGCCGCGCTCCGGCGGATCTTCGGGCGCCTGACCTACGAGTACTCGCTGGTCGAGCTGCGACCCGGCGACGCGCTGGAGCGCGACGGGTACCAGCTGCTCGCCTTCGGCGTCCAGCACGGCGTATCCGCGCTCGGGTACGCGCTCCTCGAGCCGCCGCGGCCAGGGCGCTTCGACGTGCCGACCGCCGACGCGCTCGGCGTGCCGGCGGGGCCCGAGCGGGGGACGCTCCAGCGCGGTGAGCCCGTCGAGCTGGCCGACGGCCGGACGGTCGCTCCCGAGCAGGTTCTCGGGCCTCCGCGTGCCGGCCGGAAGCTCGTGCTCGCCGGGGACACGGCGCCGACGCGCTTCGTGCTCGAAGCCGCGCGCGGCGCCGACCTGCTCGTCCACGAGGCGACGTTCGGCGAGGAGGAGCGCGACCGGGCCGAGGAGACGTCGCACTCGACGGCGGCGGACGCGGCACGGATCGCGCAGGCCGCGGGCGTGCGGATGCTCGCGCTGACGCACCTGTCGAGCCGCTACTTCGGCCCCGAGGTGGCGCGCGAGGCGCGCGCCGTCTTCGCGCAGACGGAGGTACCCAGGGACTTCGATATCATCGAGCTCCGGTTCGAGGAACGGGGCGGACCGCGGCTGCTCAAGGGGGGCGCGCTCGAGGAGCGGGCCGGGTCGAATCCGGGGGAGACGGGCAAGGAGGATCGATGAGCCACGTGTGCCGCTGCAGCCGCCGGGAGGTCTTGCCGTGACAGAGCTGGTCCAGGTGGCCGTCGCGGGGGATGTGACCGAGGCGGAGGAGCTGCAGGTGATCCTCCGGGACGCCGGGATCGATTCGCAGCTTGAGACCGCGGTCGAGCACCATCCGTCCGCGACGGAGGACGCGCCGCAGAAGGTGCTCGTCCCCGCGGCCGACCTCGAGGCGGCGCTCGAGGCGATCGAGGCGCTCTCCGAGCCCGACGAGCTGCTCGGCGAGTAGCCCTCGCGCCGTGGCCGGCGATCGGCTCCCGCCGGGCGAAGCCCGGCTCCGCCGAACGCCTGACGCCGCTGGCGGCAGGATGTCGCGCTGCGGGAGCCCGCCGGTACGGAGCTGTACGCGCGGCGCCTTCCTCCCTCGCCTCCTTCGCCGGCAGCGCCCCACGAACGCGAGGGTCCGCTCGCGATGACCCGGTCTGTCGACTTCGACCCCCTCGCGCCCCGCTACGACGAGCTGCGCGGCGGCGAGGGCGCGCTCTGGCGCGAGCTGGTGGAGCTGCTCGTCGAGGCGGGCGACCTGCGCGGCCGCCGCGTGCTCGACGTCGGCTGCGGGACCGGCCGGCTGGCCGCGGCGCTCGCGGAGCGGTACGCAGCGAAGGTGTGGGGCGTCGACCCGTCGCCGGGGATGCTCGAGGTGGCGCGCGGACGCGTCCCGCGCGGCGTCGGGCTGAAGCTTGCGCGGGCGGAGGAGCTTCCGTTCACGGACGGCTGGTTCGAGCGGGTGACGATGACGCTCGTCTACCACCACGTCGATCCGGCGCGCGCGCTGCCCGAAATCCGGCGCGTGCTCTCCCCCCGCGGGCGGCTTGCGCTCCTGACGTTCGACGCCGAGCAGATCCGCGGCTATTACCTGAACCGCTACTTCCCCTCGCTCCTCGAGGTCGACCTCGCGCGCTTCCGACCCGAGGAGGAGCTGCGGTCGCAGCTCGCCGAGCACGAATTCCACGACCTCCGCGTCGTCCACCATCGGCAGCGGCGCACGCTCTCGCGCGACGAGGCGCTCACGCGCATCCGCGGGAAGCACATCTCGACGTTCCAGCTCATCCCCGACGAGGAGTACGAGGCGGGGTTGGCGCGCGCGGAGCGCGAGCTCCCCGAGCGGATCGAGTACGACGACCGCTGGCTGGTCGTCGTCGCGCGGGGGGAACCTACGGTTCCCCCCGCGATGCCCCCTCCCTTGGCGCAGGCGACGTAAGGAACGCCCGCTTGCGCTCTCGCCCGGGGAACCCGGGCTTCGCGCACGAAACGACTCTCCGTTGGACATCGCCTTGAGCCGTGCAGGGCCTGCGCGGCGGGAGCCGCGCGCAGGCCAAGAACTCCTGACAGCGCGTGGACGCCTCGCGCCGGCCGGAAGACTCGCGCTGACGCGCTCGGGTTCCGGCCGTCCGAACGCCGCCTAAGCGAGCTTGTGGCTCCGAGCCACAAAACCGACGCTCGCCACCCAC
>JACVRR010000049.1 GCA_014534345.1 Thermoleophilia bacterium
GGCGCTCGGGGTCGTCTCGCGCGCGGTCTCGACGCGAACGGCGGTACAGGTGCTGCTGGGCGTTCAGCTCCGCGCCGAGGACGGGCGCCTCCACCTCGCCGCGACGGACATGGAGCTCTCGCTGCGCGCGTCGCTCGCAGCGAGGGGTCCGAGTACCCGACGATGATCGCGCTGCGCGTGTCGCGTCCGTAGCGACGGACCGGAATGTGCGGCCGGCGGCCGTGCCGCGGCGGCCGTTAGTGACGCGTTGGCGGCGGTCGCGATCGTGGAGCCCGATGCCGTACGCGGCGGTGCTCGGGAAGGATGTCCGCGTCGGAGGCCGTAAGACGGACGCGCCGCGCCGGGTCTTCTACCTGTTCCGCGTCGGCCGGCTGCCGCGCGCACCGTTCGCGCGCTTCACGGATCGCGAGGACGCGTTGTCGGTCGCGCGGCAGCTCGAGCGCCAGGGCTGGCGGGTCGCCGTGCTCTCGCGGCTCGAAGGACGGGACGCCCCGGAGCGCGGTCCATGGCGGCACGAGTACCGGTCGTCACGACCGAGGCGCGACTCGGACTGCCGAAGCGACGCGCCGGAGCGCTGAAGACCCCTTCGGCGGTCTCCCGCCGCGCGCGGTTGGACGCTTCACCGACCGAGGTGAGGCGATCCGGGTCGCACGCGACGCCGGGCGGCTCGGCTGGCGCGTGTCGATCCTCTCGCGGCTCGAGACGCCGGGCGCGGTCGAGCCGCGCTGGCGCCACGAGTACCGCTCGCCGTGTGCCCGCCACGGTGCCGCCCGTGCTTCCTCATACGCCGTTAACACGTAGCTCGTACCGTCGGCGCATGGGGTCGACGCGTTCACCGGCCGCGGTCCTCGTCCTCGTCGCCATGGGCGTCCTCGCGTGGACTTCGCCGACCCCCACGGGCACGTCCGCGGCGCCGCCCCCCGGCGTGACGGACGGGGCGACCGCCGTCGCGCCGCGCGCGATCCTCGCCCCGGCGACGGGCTCCGCGGCGGCGAGCGACCACCTGCTCGCCGCCGCGCCGGACGGATTTGCCATTGCCCTTCTTCGGGAGACCGGCTCTGTGCCCGAGCTTCCCGCCGTGCGCTTCCGGGTGCCCCGTCCCAGCGGCGCGAATCAGATTCCGCTCCGGCGTGAGCTGGTGCTGCTCGACGTCCGCACCCGGCGCGAGCGCGTCCTCGCCGCCGGCTCGCCGGCAAGACTCTCGTGGGGATATGCGCCGGTCTCGGCATCGTGGGCACCCGACGGTCGCCACCTCGCCGTGGCCGGCGAGGTCAGCGGCCGCGGGTCGGGCGTCAGGATCGTGGACGCGGCCACCGGCGCATCGCGTCCGCTCGCGGAGCTGTCCGGGCCGATCGACTGGGTCGCGTGGTCCCCGGACGGCGCCCGGCTGCTCGTCGCCTGGCGGCCCGACAAGGACCACTTCGCGGTCGACGTCATCGACGCTGCTTCCGCTAGCCGCCGACGGCTCGCCCTCCTGCTCGTAGGTAGAGGCGACGAGTCGGTCACGGGCACAGCATGGGGCGAGACTGGGGTCGCACCTGCGCCTGCCTGGGCGCCGGACGGCCACCGCATCGCAGTCGTCCACGCCGGCGCCGATCGCACCCGGCGGATCGTCTCGGTCATCGACACGGAGACCGCCGAGCTCACGACGGTGGCCACGGTGCCCGGGTTCGACGAGGCCGTCTGGGTGGGGTTCGCGCGCTCGGGCGACGCACTCCACGTCGCCTCGACGGTCTTCGCCGCTGCTGGCGGCGAAATTCGCACGCTTGCGATCCCCGGAGGCGAGGACGTTCGCGCCCGTACGTTGCTCCCCGGCATTCCCAAGTACGCCTCGCTGTCGCCCGACGGCTCGCGCGTCGCCGGCCTCGCCCACGGCGAGGGCGACTGGACGAGCGTCTACGTCGCCGAGGTCGAGCACGGCTTGCGCGTACTGCGCGAGCTCGACAAGCCGAAGTCGGCGTATTCCGACCCCAACGGCGAGGGACCCACATGGTCGCCCGAGCGAGTGAGCTGGCTCGGCGACGACACGATCGCGTTCTCGGCGCAGGAATGCTTCCACCGCTTTCGCGTCGTAACCGCGCGCGCGGCCGGACGCAGCCGACGCGCCCTGACGCAGCCGTGCACGATCCGCGCAGGGCGGCACGCGGCGGCCGACGTCCTCCGCGGCGACGCCGGAGACGACGAGCTGGTCGGGCGCACGCGTCCCGACCGCCTCTACGGCGGGCGCGGCAGCGACGGCCTCTTCGGCGGAGGCGGGAGCGACGTGCTCGTCGGCGGTCCCGGCGCCGACTACCTCTCGGGCGGCACGCGCCACGATCGTCTCTACGGCGGGCCGGGGAACGACATCCTCGACGGGTGGGAGGGCAGCGACCTGCTCGTCGGCGGGGCGGGCCACGACTACATCGTCGCCGTCGACCCGCGCGGCCGCCGGTGGACCGACGGCGTTCTCGCGGGCCCTGGGAACGACGTCGTCCACGCGCGCGACCGTGCGCGCGACGACATCCGCTGCGGACCTGGCCGCGATCACGTGGTCGCCGACCGGATCGACCGTGTGGCGCGCGACTGCGAGCGGGTCGAGCGACCATGAGCACTCTGCTCGCGGCTGTCGCTGTGGCCGGGTTCGTCGCGGCGACGACGGCGGTGTTCGAAGGCATGCCGTCCCGGCAGCTCGTGCGGCTTCGGTAGGTCACGTCCGCCGCGGAGGCGTCCAGCGCGGCGCCAGTCCTCGTAGCGACAATCACCGGCATGGCGGTCGAGACGGGCGTGTGGGATGAGCTTCTCGCCGGGGACGAACTCGCGCACCTCGGAACCGAGCCGGCGCGGCCGGCGCGCACGGAGCCGCTGCCCGACGGCCTACACGCGCGCGTGCGCGAGGCGCTCGCAGCGCGCGGAGTCGAGAGCCTGTACTCGCACCAGGCCGAGGCGTGGGCGGCTGCCGCGCGCGGCGAGCACGTGATCGTGACCACCGGCACGGCGAGCGGCAAGACGCTCGCGTTCAACCTCCCGGTCCTCGACGCGCTTGCCCGCGACCCGCGCCAGCGCGCGCTCTACCTCTACCCCACCAAGGCGCTCGCGCAGGACCAGCTGCGCACCCTCGCCACCGTCGGCCTGCCGCGCCTGCGCCCGGCGATCTACGACGGCGACACCGAGCGCGAGCGGCGCTGGCAGGTGCGCCGCTGGGCGAACCTCGTGCTGACCAACCCGGACATGCTCCACGTCGGCGTGTTGCCGCACCACGACCGCTGGGGCGAGCTGCTGGCGCGCCTGCGCTACGTGATCGTCGACGAGGCACACGTGTACCGCGGCGTCTTCGGCTCGCACGTCGCGAACGTGCTCCGGCGGCTGCGCCGGCTGGCGCGCGTCTACGGCTCCGAGCCGCAGTTCCTGTTCGCCTCGGCGACGATCGCGAACCCGGCCGAGCTGGCGCGCGCGCTGACCGGCGTCGAGGTGACGGTCGTCGAGGACGACGGCGCCCCGCGCGCCGAGCGGACGATCGCGCTCTGGAACCCGCCGCTTCTCGACCCGGAACTCGGGCTGCGGGCGAGCCCGCTCGGCGAGGCCGCGAAGCTGCTCGCCGAGCTCGTCTCGCGCGGGCAGCGGACGATCTGCTTCGCCAAGAGCCGGCGCGCCGCCGAGCTGATCCACCGCTTCGCCGTCCAGCGGCTGGGCGACGACCGCGAGCTGGCCGCCCGGCTGGCGCCGTACCGCGCGGGCTACACGCCGCAGCAGCGCCGCGAGGTCGAGCGGCGTCTGGTCGAGGGCGAGCTGCTCGGCGTGAGCGCGACCGACGCGCTCGAGCTGGGAATCGACGTGGGTCTGCTCGACGCGGCGATCTCGGTCGGCTTTCCGGGTACAGTCGCCAGCCTGCGCCAGCAGTGGGGGCGCGCCGGCCGGCGCGGCCACGGCCTCGCCGTGCTCGTCGCCAGCGAAGATGCGCTCGACCAGTACTTCGTGCGCGAGCCCGAGACGCTGCTGGCTCGCCGGGTCGAAGCCGCGATCCTCGACCACGCGAACCGCCGCGTCCTCGACGGCCATGTCCTCGCCGCCGCCTTCGAGGCGCCGCTCGACGACGCCGACCGCGAGACGCTCGGCGACGAGGCGCTCGCCCGCGCGCCCGAGCTGCCGGAACTGAAGCGGACGCCGGCCGGCTGGGTCTGGGCGGGCCGCGACTACCCGGCCGCGCGCGTCCCGCTCCGCTCCACGAGCCCCGACTCGTTCACCGTCGTGGACGCGTCGACCGGCTCGCTGCTCGGCATGGTCGAGCGCGAGAAGGCGTACTCGACCGTTCACGAGGGCGCCGTCTACCTGCACCTCGGCGAGCAGTACCTCGTCCGCGAGCTCGACCTCGACGGCCGGCGGGCCGTCGTCGAGCCGCACCGCGGCGACTGGTACACGCAGGCCAAGAAGGAGACGACGACGGCGATCGAGCGGCCGTACCGCACCGAGCGCCGGCTCGGCCTCGAGCTCTCGTTCGGGGCCGTCTCGGTCACCGAGCAGGTCGTCGCCTACCAGCGCAAGGCGATCCGCGACGGCTCGACGCTGGACCTCGTCGCCCTCGACCTGCCCGCGACGACCTTCGACACGGAGGCGGTCTGGTTCCTGCCCGAGCCGGAGCAGCTCGCCGGCCTCGAGCGGATGCCGCTCCTCCTGTCGAGCCTGCACGCGGCCGAGCACGCGCTGATCGCGCTGCTTCCGCTCTGGGCGATGTGCGACCGCTGGGACATCGGCGGGCTCTCCACCAACGTCCACTTCCAGACCGGCCGGCCGACGGTGTTCGTGTACGACGGCCACGCGGGCGGCGTGGGGATCACCGAGCGCGGCTTCGAGGTGTTCGAGGGCTGGGTCGCCGACACGGCGCGGATGATCGAGGGCTGCCCGTGCGAGCGCGGCTGCCCCTCGTGCGTCCAGTCCCCGAAGTGCGGCAACCTGAACGAGCTGCTCGACAAGGAAGGCGCGCTCACGCTCCTCCGGCGGATGCTCGCGACCGACGCTGTCGATTCGGGACGCGGCCGTTCGTCGTAGGGGTGCAATCGACGAAAGGAGCGTCCCGTGCAGTACATGCTTCTCATCTACGACGACGAGCAGGTGTGGGAGCGGCTCGACGAGGACGAGCGCAACGCGCTGATGAGCGAGTACTTCGCGTACACCGAGCAGCTCCGCCGGTCGGGCGCGTACGTCGCCGGCGAGGCCCTGCACCCGGTCGGTACGGCGAAGAGCGTCCGCGTCCGCGACGGCGAGCAGCTCGTCACCGATGGCCCCTTCGCCGAGACGAAGGAGGCGCTCGGCGGCTTCTACCTGATCGAGGTCGACTCGGACGAGGAGGCGCTCGCCTGGGCGGCGAAGATCCCGTCCTCGCGCCTCGGGACGATCGAGGTGCGCAGGACGGTCGTCTTCGACCGCGAGGAGGCGACCGCGTCGTGAGGTACATGGCGCTGATCTACGCGGACGAGGACGTCTGGAACGCGCTGTCCGACGGCGAGCGCGAGGCGATCTACGAGCGCTACCGGACGTTCGACCAGGAGGCGCGCACTAACGGCGCGATCGTCGACGGCGCCGAGTTGGCGCCGTCGAGCGCCGCCACGACCGTGCGCGTCCGCGACGGGGAGACGCTCGTCTCCGACGGGCCGTTCGCCGAGACGAAGGAGGCGCTCGGCGGCTACTACCTCCTCGAGTGCGGAAGCCTCGACGAGGCGCTGGCGCTCGCCGCCCGCATCCCCGGCGCCGACCACGGGGCGGTCGAGGTGCGGCCGACGTACGGGGAGGAGAGCTCGTGAAGTACGCGCTGCTGCTGAACAACGCCGCGGCCGATGTCGAACGCTGGGAGACCCTCTCGCCGGAGGAGGCGGAGGCCGCGAGGGCGGAGGAGGTGCCGAAGTGGGAGGCCTTCTTCGCGCGGGTCGGCGAGCGCGGCCAGCTGGTGACCGGAGTGGAGCTCGACGGTCCGTGGGCGGCGAAGACCGTCCGGCTGGTCGAGGGAGAGTCCCTCGTCACGGACGGGCCGTACGCAGAGACGAAGGAGGTCGTGGGCGGGCTGCTGGTGGTGGAGTGCGAGAACCTCGACGAGGCGATCGAGCTCGCGGCGTCCGTCCCGGTCGCCGACCGCGGCTCCGTGGAGATCCGTCCGCTGGCGGGATGATCGAGCGCGTCTTCCACGAGGAGTGGGGCCGCTGCGTCGCCGCGATCGCCCGTGCGACCGGCGACCCCGTCCTCGCGGAGGACGCGGTGCAGGACGCGTTCGCGATCGCGCTCGAGCGCTGGGGCGAGAGCGTGCCCCGCAATCCCGGTGCGTGGATCCTCACGACTGCGCGCAACCGGGCGATCGACCGGCTCCGGCGCGAGCGGACGCTGGCGCGGAAGACCGACGCCCTCGTCTCCCTGGGGGAGCTGCGCATGACCGAAGAGGACGACGCCACCCTGCCCGACGAGCGCCTGGCGCTGATGTTCGCGTGCTGCCACCCGGCGCTCGCGGCGGACGCCCGGGTGCCGCTCACCCTGCGGCTGGTCGGTGGGCTGACGACCGGCGAGATCGCGCGCGCGTTCCTCGTCCCCGAGCCGACCCTGGCGCAGCGCCTCGTCCGCGCCAAGCGGAAGATCCGCGACGCGAGCATTCCGCTCCGCGTGCCGCCCGACCACGTGCTGCCCGAGCGGCTGCACTCGGTCCTGGCCGTCCTCTACCTGGTCTTCAACGAGGGGTACGCGTCGACCCACGGCGACGCGCTCGTGCGGGCGACGCTGTGCGACGAGGCGATCCGGCTGGCGAAGCTGCTCGCCGTCGCGATGCCGGACGAGCCGGAGGCGCTCGGGCTGCTCGCGCTGATGCTCCTCCAGGACTCGCGCCGCGATGCGCGCTCGCGGCCGGACGGCGAGCTCGTCCTGCTCGAGGAGCAGGACCGCTCGCGCTGGGACCGCGCCCGGATCGAGGAGGGGACGCGGGTGCTCGAGCGCGCGCTCTCGCTGCGGCGCGCCGGGCCGTACCGCCTGCAGGCGGCGATCGCGGCTGTCCACGCCGAGGCGGCGCGCGCGGAGGACACCGACTGGGCGCAGATCGCCGCGCTCTACGGCGCCCTGGGGCGGATCGCTCCCTCTCCCGTGGTCGAGGTCAATCGCGCGGTCGCGGTCGCGATGGCCGAGGGCCCCGCCGCCGGTCTCCTCCTGCTCGAGCCGATCGAGGGCCTGGACGCGTACCACCTGCTCCACGCTGCCCGCGCCGACCTGCTCCGTCGGCTCGACCGGGTGGACGAGGCGGAGGCCGCCTACCGGACGGCGCTCGAGCTGGTCACGAACCCGGCCGAGCGGCGGTTCCTGGAGCGGCGACTGGCCGAGGTGACGTGAGCAGCTTCCCGATCCTGTACTCGGCCGACGTCGATCGTGCCGCCCGTTTCTACGAGGACGCATTCGGGTTCGAGCGGACGTACCGCTGGCCGGCCGAGGGAGAGCGGCTCGACTACGCGGCGCTGCGCCGCGCCGACTCGCACCTCGGCATCGGGCTTGGCGAGGGAAGCGGCGGGTTCGAGCTCTGCGTGTACGTGGAGGACGTCGACGCAACGGCAGAGCGGTTGCGCGCGCTGGGAGCCCGCGAGATCGCCGCGCCGGCCGACCAGTCATGGGGCGAGCGGCTGGCCTACTTCGAGGATCCGGACGGACACCGGCTCCATGTCACGATGAAGCTGTGACGATGACCGCGCCGCTCCGCCGCGTGTTCCTGCGGCGGCCCGGGGGCTTCGACCGCTGGCGCGAGTACGGCTGGCGCGCGGCGCCCGACCCGGCCGCGCTCGCGCGGGAGCACGAGGAGTTCTGCGCGCTGCTCGAGTCGAAGGGCGCCGAGGTGATCGTCGGCGAGCCGCTCGACGGCAACCCCGACGCCGTCTACACCTACGACCCGGCGCTCGTCGTGGACGGCCGCGCGCTCGTCCTGCGTCCCGGCAAGGCCGGGAGGCGCGGGGAACCGGAGGCGGCGGCGCGCGACCTCGCCGCGGCGGGGCTCCCGCCGGCAGCGCGGCTCGACGGCCCCGCGTTCGCGGAAGGCGGGGACACCGTCCTGCTCGATGAGCGGACACTGCTCGTCGGGCGCGGATACCGGACCAACTCCGCCGGGATCGCCGCGCTGCGGGCCGCGCTTCCGGGCGTCGAGGTGCTCGCCTTCGACCTGCCGCACCTGCGCGGGCCCGGCGAGGTCCTCCACTTGATGTCGTTGATCAGCCCGCTCGACGGCGACCTCGTGGTCGCCTATCTGCCGCTCCTGCCCGTCGCGCTGGTGGAGCTGCTCGCCGAGCGCGGGGTCCGCCTGGTCGAGGTGCCCGACGAGGAGTTCGAGTCGATGGGACCGAACGTGCTCGCGCTCGCCCCGCGCGTCGCGCTCGCGCTGGAGCGCAACCGGGAGACGCGCCGTCGCCTCGAAGCCGCGGGTGTCGAGGTAATGACGTACCGCGGCGAGGAGCTCTCGAAGGGCGACGGCGGCCCGACCTGTCTCACCTGCCCGCTACTCCGCGCCGCCTAGCAGCGACAGCGCGAGGTCAACCGCCTCCTCGGGCGTGGCGGCGCGGGGTACGCCCTCGATCTGCCAGCCGGGCTCGAGAATCACGAGCGGCCGCCCGAGCACGCCGGCGAAGCCGATCTCGGTCAGCGTCCCCCAGGCACCGCCGATCGCGATCACCGCGTCGCCCGACGCCGCCACGGCGAGGTTGCGCGCGTGGCCGACGCCGGTGACGACGACATGGTCGATCCACTCGTTGACGCCGGCGCGCGTCTCGCCGGGGAGGATCCCGATCGTCACGCCGCCCGCCGCCTTCGCGCCGCGCGCGGCCGCAGCCATCACCTCGTCGCGGCCGCCGCAGACCACCGCGCAGCCACGCTCGGCGAGCAGCCGCCCGACCTCCTCCGCCCGCGCCTCGTGCTCGGCGCCGCTCCCGATCACGGCCACCTGGTACGCCACCCGCGGAGCGTACGAGAATGCGGCCGTGCAGCTCGACGCCCGCCGCGCCCTCCTCGGGGCCGTCGTCGTCTCGCTCGTCCTGACGGCGGCCCTGGCGATCCTCACTCTGCTGCTCGGCGACTTCGGCGAGACGGAGGGCCGGATCCTGCTCACGACCGCGTCCATCTCGTTCTACTCTCTGCTCTGCCTTCCGGCGGGGATCCTGCTCGACGCGGAACGCCGCCGGCCGCTCGCGTTCGCGAGCCTCGCGCTCGCCGTGCTCGGCTTTCTGCTCGCCCTGCGCCTGATCTGGCTGACGTGGGACGAGAGCGGCGACCCGGACTGGAAGTCGTGGCTCGTCGTCACCGTCATCGCGCTCGCGACCACGCAGGCCGCTGGCACCGAGTCGCGGCGCCGCGGCGGCGATCCCGTCGCGGTCTCCCGGCTCGCGCTCGCCTCGCACGTCTCCGCGGCGGTCGCCGCGCTGCTCGCCTCGATCGCGATCGTCGACGAAGTGGACGACGAGGGCTTCCTCCGCGCGCTGGCGGCGGTCGTCGTCGGCAACGTCCTGCTGGTCGCGCTGCAGCCGGTCGTCCGGCGGATGGGCGCGACGGTCACCCAGCGGGTCGTGTGCGAGCTCGAAGGCGGCGAGCGCGTCGAGCGCGAGGTCGCCGCCCGCGACTTCGCGGCGGCGGCCGAACGCGCGATCCGCGAGCTCGAGCGGTCGGGGCGGCCGGTGCGCGGAGTCGAGCGCGCGTAGGGTTCCCGCCGTGGCTGAGCTGACGACGCCAGCCGAAGCGAGCGCGTTCCTCGCCCGCAGCAGCGTCCCGTGGCACCAGCGCTTCCAGCTCGCGCCGGGGGTCTACACCCCAGGGGTCAACGACACCGACCTGCTGCTCGGGCTCGCCGGCGTCCCCGCCGACCTCTCCGGACTGACGGTGCTCGACATCGGCACCTCGAACGGCGGCGTCGCGTTCGAAGCCGAGCGCCGCGGCGCCGCGCGCGTCCTCGCCGTCGACGTCACGCCGATGGAGTACTGCGGGTTCGACGAGACGCGCGAGCTCCTCGGCGCCCGGGCTGAGTTCCTGCAGGCGAGCGTGTACGAGCTCCCGGAGCTCCTCGACGAGCAGTTCGACCTCGTTCTCCTGCTCGGCGTCCTCTACCACCTGCGTCACCCGCTGCTCGCCCTCGACGCGCTGCGGCACGTCGTCGGGGGCGAGCTCGTGATCGAGACGGCGGTCTGCGACGCCGACGTCGGGCGCCACGCGGTAGGCCGACCGCTCGTGCGCTTCTACCCGGGCGCGGAGCTCGACGGTGATCCGACGAACTGGTTCGCGCCCACGCTCCGCGCGCTTCTCGACTGGTGCGAGTCGTCGGGGTTCGCGCCGACGGTGCTCGCCCAGTGGCCGCCCGGCCGCGTGCTCCGGCGGCTGCTGAGAGCAGGCGGCCCGCGGTGGTGGGCGGCCGCGCGGCGCGCGCGCGGCGCCGCCCGACGATGCGTCGTGCGAGCCGTTCCCACCGGCAGTCGCCCGGGGTGGGCGGAGAAGAGCTGGGCGGAGTGGGACCTCGTGGTCGAGAGCAGGCAGATCGCCGCAGAGCGCCGGACGTCGTCGTCGAGCGGGGCGTCGCGGTGAGCCAGGAGCGGGAGCACGCGCAGGCGCGGCGCGCGCGCGGCGGCGTGCTGGTCGTCGGCGGCGGCTTCGCCGGCAGCTACGTCGCGCGCTACCTCGGGGCCGCGACGCTCGTGGATCCGCGGAACTTCATGCTCTTCACGCCGCTCCTGCCGGAGGCGGCGTCGGGGACGCTCGAGGCGCGCCACGTGGTCGTCCCGCTCCGCCAGATGTGCCCGGAGGCCGAGGTGCTGCTCGGGCGCGCGGTCGCGCTCGACGAGCACCGCCGCGTGGTGACGGTCGAGGCGCACGGGGAGATGCTGGAGATCGGCTACGAGCAGCTGGTCCTCGCACTCGGCAGCATCCCGCGGGCGCTTCCCATCCCCGGACTCATGGACCACGCCGTCGGCTTCAAGGACCTCGCCGACGCGATCCACCTGCGCCAGCACGTGCTGCGCACGCTCGACGCCGCGGCGACCGAGACGGACCCGGCCGCGCGCCGCCCGCACCTCACCTTCGTCTTCGTCGGCGCGGGCTACGCGGGCGTGGAGGCCCTCGCCGAGCTCGCCGACCTGGTCGACGACGCCCTTCGTCACTATCCCGAGCTCCGCGGCGAGCCACGCAGGTGGGTGCTCGTCGACGCGGCGCCGAAGATCCTCGCCGAGATCCCCAGCCGGCTCGGCGAGTATGCCGCGCGGCAGCTCGCCTCGCGCGGAATCGACATCCGGGTGTCCACCACGCTCGCCGAGGCCGGCGACGGCTGGGCGCGGCTGTCGGACGGGGAGACGATCGAGACGCGCACGCTCGTCTGGACGGCCGGGGTCGAGGCGCATCCGCTGCCGCGGGAGTGGGGACTGCCGGTGGACGAGCGGGGGCGGATCCTGGTCGACGGGCACCTGCGCGTGGAGGGCCGCGACAACGTGTGGGCGCTCGGCGACGGGGCGCGCGTGCCGAACGCCGCCACCCCGGGGCGGTTCGACCCGCCGACGTCGCAGCACGCACTCCGCCAGGCGCGCCGCCTGGCGAAGAATCTGCGCGGCGAGCTCGCCCCGTACCGCTACGCGATGCTCGGCCAGGTGGCGACGCTCGGGCGCTACAAGGGCATCGCGGACGTTCTGGGCGTCCGCGTGCGCGGCTTCCCCGGCTGGTTCCTGACCCGGACGTACCACCTGTACCAGCTGCCGCTGCCGAGCCGGAAGCTCCGCGTCGTGGCCGACTGGACGACCTCGCTGCTGTTCCGTCGCGACATCGCCGAGCTCGGCGACCTCGGCGACCGGCGGCGGATCGGCGAGGCGCCGTAGCTACCCCTTCGCGCCCTCCCAGCGAAATTCCGCCGGAAGGCCGCGCGCCCGGAACCACTGCACCATCGCGACCTGCGGCGGCTTCTCGGTCCCGAAGTGGGTTCCGTCGACGACGGCGACGCCGCCTCGTCCGCCAGCGCCTGGAACCGGCCGACCTCCTCCTGGACAACAGGGAGCCGGCAGCGCGTCGCCGCGTTCCCGGTCACGTACGTCTGCGCGCCGCGAGCGAGCGCCGCCTCCAGGATCTCGCGCTGCGCTCCGCCGCCGGCGGCGATGGCCACGCGACCGGCGCGCTCGCGCGGGCGCGAGACGACCCGCACGGGTACGTCCGCGCCCAGCAGGGCGCTCAGCCGCGCTCGGAGGCCGTCGAGCGAGAGATCGCTCTCCCCGATCACGGCGGCGCCGCCCGGGATCCCCTCCACGATCGGGAAGAACTCCTCGCAGCTCGCTAGGCCGAGACCGCGCGCCAGCAGCCGCGAGGGCGAGACCACCGGGTGCTGGTCGAGCGGGCCGTGCACGTGGTAGAAGCTGACGCCTCGCGCGCGCATGGTCTGGAAGGTTGCGAGCGAGAGCGGCAGGAAGCCGGGCTGGTCCTCGAGGTCGAGCGGGTGCTCCGAGAAGAGCAGCGTCGCGGGCTCGAGCGAGGCGACGATCGACTCGCTGGGGGAAGACGCAGGTGGCGGCCCGCTCCACCTCGCGCGCCCCGCGCACCATCAGCCCGTTCCGCCGCTCGAGCCAGTTGGGTTCGACGAACTCGCGCCAGTACGGCTCGACCCGCTGGTACCATCGCGCGTCCCCGCGCGCGTCGGGGACACGGAAGTACGCGTCGAGCGCGCGGACGAGCTCGTCGAGCGTCACCGCAGCGCGTTCAGAGCCGACGTCAGGGACTGCTTCGTCGTCAGCACGCCCTCGTACAGGTCGGCGTGCCGGGCGACGCGGTCGAGGACGACGTCCGTCGTGTAGATCGACGGGTTCAGCCTCTCGTTCACCTCGTCCCACCGGAGCGGCGTCGAGACCGGCGCGCCGGGCTTCGGCCGCACCGAGTAGACGGAGGCGATCGTCTTGCCCTCGCCGTTCTGGTTGACGTCGATCAGCACGCCGCGGCGCTTCGCCTTCGCCCACTCGGTCGTGACGAGGCCGCGGTGCGTGCGGGCGATCGCGCCGGCGACGACGGCGGCGAAGTCGCGCGTGTCGTCGTAGGTGTGCCGGCGGGCGATCGGGACGAGCACGTGGATCCCGTCCGAGCCGCTCGTCTTCGGGAAGCTCTCCAGCTCGAGCGCCTCGAGCGCCTGCTTCAGCAGCAGCGCGACCTCGATCGTCTCGGCGAAGCCGACGTCCGGCGAGGGGTCGAGATCGAAGAGGACGAAGTCCGGCCGGTCGAGGCGGTCGACCCGCGAGTACCAGACGTTCATGTCGATGCAGCCCATGTTCACCATCCAGAGCAGCGCGAGCTCGTCGTTGACCAGCGGGGCGTCGATCTCGCGCTGCGTCCGCGGGCGGTCGCGCGTCGTTACGACGATCGGCACGGTCTCGATCCAGTCGGGCATGTGGACCGGGGAGTCCTTCTGGAAGAACGCGTCGCCGTACGCGCCCTCGGGGTAGCGGCGCATGGTGAACGGCCGGTCGCGCAGGTGCGGGACGAGCGCCGGCGCGACCGCACGGTAGTACGCGAGCAGATCGCCCTTGGTGATGCCCTCGGCCGGCCAAAACGGCTTGTCGAGGTTCGACAGGCGGAGGACGCGGCCGCGGGAGCGGATCTCCTCGGGGAGCGGTTCCTCGCGGCGCACCTCCTCGGGCGCCTTGTCGTCGCGCAGCCCCTTGTACACGGGCGCGCGCAGGTGCCCGTCGTGCGTCCACTCGGCGAACTCGACCTCGGCCACCAGTCGAGGCTCGACCCAGACGATCTCGTCCTTGCGCACGCGCGGGAGCTTCGGCGCCGCCGGGAACGGCGACTCCGTCCGCTTGAGCGCGCGCAGGAGCCCGACGAGGCGCTCGAGCTCGCGCTCGCCGAAGCCCGTGCCGACGTTGCCGACGTACGAGAGCTCGTCGCCGCGCCGGACCGCGAGGATCAGCGAGCCGAGGCGCCCGGCACGCCGCCCCCTCCCCCTCGTGTAGCCGGCGACGACGAACTCCTGGCGGCCGTGCGTCTTGATCTTCAGCCAATCGCGCGTCCGCCTGCCGGGCTGGTAGCGCGAGTCGGCCCGCTTGGCGATGATGCCCTCGAGCTCCTGCTCCTTCGCGGCCGCGAGCAGCGCCTCGCCGTCCTCGAACGCTTCCGAGAGCCGGACCGAGCGCACGGCGGGGTCGAGCAGCTCGGCGAGGCGGCGCTGCCGCTCGGTGAGCGGGAGGTCGAGGAGCGGGCGGCCTTCCAGCTCGAGCAGGTCGAAGGCGTAGTAGACGAGCGCCGTCGCCTCGCCCTGCTGCATCGCCGAGAAGCTCGCGCGGCCGCGCTCGTCCAGCGCGCACACCTCGCCGTCGACGACGCAGCTCGGCGTACGCACCGCCCTCGCGAGCTCGCGCGCGAGCGCGGCGAAGCGCTCCGTCAGGTCGTTGTCGCGCCGGCTGCGGAGGGTCGCCTCCCCGCCGCGGACGTACGCGAGCGCACGGTAGCCGTCCCACTTCACCTCGAAGAGCCAGCCGGCGCCGACCGGCACCTCGTCCACGAGCGTCGCCAGCATCGGCTGGTAGGTGCGCTCGTCCGTGTCCGGCGCGGCGCCGTCGCCGCGCTTGCGCAGCAGCAGCCAGTTCTTCTCCTCGCCGCCGAGCCTGGCCGGCACGAGCGTCCACAGGCCCTGCAGGCGCTCGCCCGCGAGCCGGACGGTGAGGCCTCCGTCGCGCTTCTCCTCGACGACCTCGTAGGTGCCGCGGTCCCAGATCTCGACCGTGCCGGCGCCGTACTGCCCCTTGGGGATCTCGCCCTCGAAGCTGGCGTACTCCAGCGGGTGGTCCTCGACGTGGACGGCGAGCGCCTTCTCGCCCGGCTCCAGCGGGATCCCCTTCGGTACCGCCCAGCTCGCGAGCGCGCCGTTCCGCTCCAGGCGGAAGTCGTAGTGGAGGCGGCGCGCCGCGTGCCGCTGGATGACGAAGATCCGGGCGTCGCCCCGCTCGCCCGGCTCGCCGAACGGCTCGGGAGTGGCCTCGGGCCGCCGCTTGCGGCGGTACTCCTCGAGCGGCATCGAGCGCAGCTTGCCCGATCGGAGCACGCGCGTGTTTGGACCGGCGGTGCGGTGGCTACACCGGCTCCTGCGGCGAGGCCAGTCGGCTTCTCCGCCCTGGGGGGTCGCACTCGAGGCCGGTGGGTAGCCGGCCTCGAGTCGTTTCGGGGCTTCGCGATCGCCGCGAGCTAACGAGTTTCGAACAACTGCGGCCGCTTCCGGGGGAAAACCCTGTGGAGCGTGTGGAGAAACGTCGGGCGGCCGTTCGCCCACCCGCACGTCCGCGGCTCCCGCGCTACGTCGCGGCGAAGACGCCCAGGGAGCGGAGGCGGGCTCGCCGGCGGCGGCGCAACTCGTCGGCCGGCAGCGTGTCGAGCTCGTCCAGGGCTTCGCGGAGCGACTCGCCGAGCAGGCGGGCCGCCTCGTCCCAGTCCTCGTGCGCGCCCGCGCCGGGCTCGGCGACGATCGCGTCGATCACGCCGAGCTCGAGGCAGTGGACGGCGTCCGGCTTGAACGCGGCGGCGGCCTTGCGGGCCTCGCCAGCATCGCGCCAGAGGATCGCCGCGCAGCCCTCCGGGGAGATCACCGAATAGATGGCGTTCTCCTGCATCAGCACGAGATCCGCGACGGCGATCGCGACCGCTCCGCCCGAGCCGCCCTCGCCGATGACGCACGAGATCGTAGGCACCGAA
>JACVRR010000083.1 GCA_014534345.1 Thermoleophilia bacterium
CCGCCGGCTGTCGCGGGCGGACTTCCGCGCCCGCGCCGTCCGCGTCGACCGCCGCGGCCGCGTGCTCCCGGCGAGCTGAGGGCGCGAGGCGCGCGCGCCCCCACGCACGCCATCGGGCCGGGTTATGCTCGCGCCATGCAGAAGGCGCTCGTGCTCGCGCTGCTCGTCGCGACGTCGCTGCTCGCCGCCGGCTGCGGCGGCGACGACGGCGACGATGCGGCGCCGCCCGCGACCGAGGGCGCCGCAGCGGCGGACTGCGAGAAGGAGAGCCTGCAGACGGTCAGCGAGGGCAAGCTCACCATCGGCACCGACAACCCCGCCTACCCGCCGTGGTTCGAGGGCGGAACGCCGGAGGGCTCGATGTGGGAGATCAACGATCCCTCGACCGGAGAGGGGTTCGAGAGCGCCGTCGCGTACGCGGTCGCGGAGGAGCTCGGCTTCTCCGACGACGAGGTCGAGTGGATCCACGTCCCGTTCAACCAGTCGTTTCGCCCCGGCGACAAGAACTTCGACTTCGACATCAACCAGATCTCCGTCACCGAGGACCGCGACCGCGCCGTCGACTTCAGCGACTCGTACTACGACGTGAACCAGGCGCTCGTCGCGCGCGAGGGGACGCCGATCGCGGACGCGACCTCGCTGGACGACCTGGGCGAGCACCGGCTCGGCGCGCAGATCGGTACGACCAGCCTCGCGTACATCCAGGAGAACATCGAGCCCGAGCGCGAGCCACGCGTGTACGACACGTCCAATGACGTCGTCTCCGCGCTGAACGCGCGCCAGATCGACGGCATCGTCGTCGACCTGCCGACCGCGTTCTTCCTCGTCGGCTCCGGCGAGGTGAAGGACGGCACCGTCGTCGGCCAGTTCCCCTCCATGGGCGGCCAGGAACACTTCGGGATGCTGTTCGAGGAGGGGAATCCACTCCGTGACTGCGTCAACGCCGCGCTCCAGACGCTGAAGAGCGACGGGACCCTCGAAGAGATCCAGCAGGAGTGGCTCTCCGAGAAGACCGACGCGCCGGTCCTCGAGTAGCGGGCCGGTCGTCCCGCATCCTCGGCGGCCCCGGCGGCGGCCGTAGCCTCGCGATCGCGACCGCCAGCACCGCCGCGTTCTTCACCGCGGTCGTGCTGATCGTCGTGAGCTCCCCGGGCTGGCCGGAGGTCCGCGAGAGCTTCTTCTACGGGCCGGAGTTCCGGGAGTCGCTGCCGGACATCGCCTCGGCGTTCACCAGGAACGTGCGGCTGTTCCTCATCGCGGAGGTGTTCATCCTCGTCTTCGGGCTGCTCCTGGCGATCCTGCGCAGCCTGCCCGGCCCCGTCTTCTTCCCGCTGCGCCTGCTCTCGGCGGCGTACACCGACGTCTTCCGCGGGATCCCGACGATCCTGCTGATCTTCCTGCTCGGGTTCGGCGCGCCGGCGCTCGACCTCCAAGGAGTGCCGAACTCGCCGTTCTTCTGGGGCGTCGTCACGCTCGTGCTCGTCTACTCGGCGTACGTTGCCGAGGTGTACCGCGCCGGGATCGAGTCGGTGCACCCGAGCCAGGAGGCGGCGGCGCGCTCGCTCGGGCTCAACCGGGCGCAGGCGCTGCGCTACGTCGTCGTCCCGCAGGCCGTGCGCCGCGTGGTGCCGCCGCTGCTGAACGACTTCATCGGCCTGCAGAAGGACACGGCGCTTGTCGCGCTGATCGGCCCCGTGGAGGCGTTTCGGCAGTCGCAGATCGAGGTCGCGGGCGCGTTCAACTACACGCCGTACGTCGCGACCGCCGCGATCTTCCTGGCCCTGACCATTCCGATGACGCGCTTCACCGACTGGCTGATCGCGCGTAACCGGCGCCGGGAGCTGGCGCGCGCATGAAGCAAGCGCTCCGGCTGGAGAACGTGCACAAGTCGTTCGGCCGCGTCGAGGTGCTGCGCGGGATCGACCTCGACGTGGCCGAGCACGAGGTGGTCTGCCTGATCGGCGCCTCGGGGTCGGGCAAGTCCACGCTGCTGCGCTGCGTCAACCTGATCGAGCCGATCGACGAGGGTCGGATCGTCGTCGCGGGCGAGGAGATCACCGCCCGCGGGGTCGACGTGAACCGCGTGCGCCGGCGAATCGGGATCGTCTTCCAGGCCTTCAACCTCTTCCCGCACATGAGCGTGCTGGCGAACGTCACGCTCGCGCCGCGAAAGGCGCTCAGGCTGCCGCGGGCGCGGGCGGAGGAGGAGGCGGACGCGCTGCTCGCCCGCTTCGGGCTCGCCGACAAGCGCGACGAGTACCCCGACCGGCTGTCGGGCGGGCAGCAACAGCGCGTCGCGATCGTGCGCGCGCTGGCCATGCGCCCGGCGCTGCTGCTCCTCGACGAGGTCACGAGCGCGCTCGACCCGGAGCTCGTCGGCGAGGTGCTGAACGTGATCCGCGAGCTGGCCGCCGAGGGCATGACCATGGTGATCGCGACCCACGAGATGACGTTCGCGCGCGAGATCGCCGACCGCGTGTGCTTTCTCGACGCCGGCGTCATCCTCGAGCAGGGCCCGCCCCAGGAGCTGTTCGCGTCGCCGCGCGAGCCGCGCACGCGGCAGTTCCTCCAGCGCATCATCGACGCCGGACGCCTGTAGGCGGCGCCGGCGGGGCCGCCGAGTATCCTCGGAACGTGCTGGAGGAGCCGCGCCGACTCGACCTGCCGTCGCTCGAGCCGCTCGACGACTACGTCGTCGTCGAGCCGAGCGACGAGGAGACGGAGACGCGCGCCGGGCTGATCATCCCCGCCAGCCGCGACGCCGGCTGCCGGACGGGGGTCGTCACGGCGGTCGGCGAGGGCGCCGGAGGCGTGGAGCCGGGCGACAAGGTGCTGTTCCCCAAGGACGCCGGCTACGACGTCCGGCTCGCGGGCGCCGCCGCCAAGGTGCTGCGCCGCCACGAGCTGATCGCGCGCGTGCACGACTAGCACAGCCAAGACGGCGACGGGGCCGTCGAGCGGCTCCAGCACGGGTTCCCCACCCGGGTGGGGAGTTGTCCACCCGCCACCCGCCGCGAGCGTATCCGGGAATCGCGCACCGCGCCGTGCCGCGTTCGTGCCGAATGCGGGCCGATCGCTCTCCGGAGGTCGCTCCGCCCTCCGCTACGATCCGCAGGCTGCACGGGGAGAAGTGGCCGAGTGGCTGAAGGCGGCGCCCTGCTAAGGCGTTAAGGGGGTACACACCTCCTTCGAGGGTTCGAATCCCTCCTTCTCCGCTCCCGGGCCGGCCGGCCCGCCGTCGGAGGGGTGGCAGAGCGGTCGAATGCGGCGGTCTCGAAAACCGTTAGGGGCCGTTAGGTCCCTCGAGGGTTCAAATCCCTCCCCCTCCGCTTGACCTCTAGCCGTTTTCCGCGTAACCACGCGGGTTTGCGGCGCGCGGTTGCGGCGTTGCGTACCCGTCTCGGTTTCTATCCACGTCCGCTGTGGACCGCGTCTCGCTGGGCGCGCACCGGCGCGCAGCTGGCGCGCACAGTCGCCGGCATCGCGCGGCCGCCGCACAACCCGGACACGAGCGCGCGATGGCGGCCTGCGCGTTCTGCGTCGATTCCCAGCGCTCGGCACCTCGCGGTGACGCCGCCCGAGCCGCTCGCTCCATCGACGCTTCCCTAGCGCGACCGGAGCGCCGCGCGTTTCGCCCTCCCCGTCGCGGGAACGACCGCCTTCTCCCGGGCACCGTCACAGATGCCTGTCCCGCCGAAGGAAGAGACGCATGCCATCGCTCGAGGATCTAGCAGCTGTGACAGGCCGGCTCGATCAGCTGACGACCGAGCTCCATTCCGAGTTGACGCAAGGGTCGATCGACTTCAGGAAGATGGTCGGCCTGGCCGACGACATCGGGAGGCACTCCGACCGCCTCGCCGCGGCCTTCAACACCATGGCCGAAGCGCTCGAGACATCGCTCGAGGCCGCCACGTCTGACGGCGACGAGGACGCGGCGGACGGCGAGTAGAACGGGAGCCCGTCGGCACGCCGTCGGCCAGCGCGGCCTTACTTCCGTCTACCCAGCGGCTTCCACTCGGCGGGCCTTGCGGGCCCGGCCGGCTGGCGATCCCCCCAGTCGGACGCCGTTCGTGAGTCCGCGGGCGTCTGGGCGACAGCCGCGCGGAGCGAGGCGCCGGGCCTGAACTTCGGGACGTTCGCGGCACGGATCCGGATCTTCTGGCTCGGATCCTGCGGATTCACACCCTCGCGCGCCCGCCGCCGCTGGCTCAGGAACTTTCCGAACCCCGGGAAGCTGACCTCCTCGCGGTCCGCCATCGCGTCGGTCAGCGAGTCCAGGATGGCGTCGAGCGCCCGGCCCGCCTCCGCCTTCGAGAATTCGCACCGCTCGGCCAGGTCTGTGATGAAGTCCTGCTTGTTCATCGGCCTCCCGTTGCCGCGCGCCGATGGGACGAAACGCCCACCGCTTGTTCCAGCTCAGTTGCTGCCTCGTAAGGCCCCTGCCAATCCAGACTGGATGACCGCCCAGCACACCCGGCCTTCTCGTCGTACGACCGCTCGACGCAGATCACCCCCGCCGCGAGGTCACGTCCTGCCAGCGGAGCGCCTCGAGCCCCGGCGCAGCCCGGCCGTAGAGCGCCGGCGACGACGCGATCCGGTTACGCTTACCGCGGACGGCCGGGAGCCCGAGCCCCGTCGTCGGGTCGACCGTCACCTCGCCGAGGTTGACAGGCGACGTCGGCGTCCGGGCCGCCTCGCGCGGCGCTCGACCCAGTAGTTCACCGCAGGTCGCGACCGCGGTTCGGCCGATGCCGCGCCGTCGCTTGGCGGTCAGGCTGCGGGCACGAGCCATGGCAGGTGAGCCGGAAGCGCGCGTCGACCTGTACTGGCTGCCACTCGGGGCAGGCGGTCACTTCGTCCGCCTCAACGGACGGGTGTACGAGGCGGTCCTGGCCCTGCTCGAGCGGCGGGAACGCTTCGACCTCTACCACTCGGCGCTCGAGGTGGTCGTCCCGAAGGGTCGATTCGTGGTCGAGCAGGCGCCCGTCCGGTCGAGCGATCCGGCCGAACGGGGTGTCGTCGCCGAAGGGGCGATCGGGCTCCGCGCGGCGCGGTGGCTCCGGCGCCTGCAGTACGAGAACCGCTGCTGGCGCGACGGCGTGATCCCGGACGTCGACGAGGCCGTCGACAGCCCCCGGCGGCTCACGGACGACCCACTCGTCGCGCGGCGCCTCCTCGAGCTGGTCCGCGACGTCCCCATGCCGCTCTGGGGTCGCGACGAGCTCAGTACGGGCGACATGTGGAACTCGAACTCGGTGATCTGCTGGCTCCTCGCCCGGAGCGGCCTCGACGCCGGCGCGATACGCCCCCCGCCCGGCGGCCGCGCTCCCGGGTGGCAGGCGGGCCTCGTGGTGGCTCGGCGCCAGGGCAACGGCGTCAGCACGCGTCCCGTCGTCCCGACCACGCCCGCGCCCGCGGAACCTCCGGCGATGCCCCCGAGGGCGTCGGTTCCCGCGTAACCCGGGGCTCAATTCGGTCGTTTCCCGAATGGACCCCTTGTCTTCGTGGAGGTGGTGACGTGGGTATTGCGACGAGTCTGATCCTGATCGCGGTGGGCGCCGTGCTGGTGTGGGCGGTTAGTTACGAGCTCGCCGGCGTGAACCTGGACGCGATCGGGTGGATCCTGCTCGTCGTCGGCGCGATCGGCGCGCTGCTCTCGCTCGTGTTCTGGTCGAGCTGGGGCGGATTCGGAGGCCGGCGCCGCGACGAGGAGGTCGTCATCGACCGCCGCTAGGCGGCCGAGCGGGGAGGGGCGAGCGGCGCTCGCCCTTTCTCAGTCGGCCCGCGGTGTCTCCGGGCGCGGCCGCAAGCTGCGCTCTTCCGGTGCGATCGGCTCCGGGTCGAGCGTTATCTGCTCGAGCCTGCGTGTCTCGCTCTCGATCATCGCGAGCAGTTGCTCGCGCGTCGCTTCGTCGAGGGGTGTCTCGCGGAGCGTCGTGATCCCGCCGCGGATCGCTGCGAGCGGGTTCGCGAGCCGATGTCGCGCGAGCGCGCGGTAGTCCTGCAGCGCGCGTTCGTACTCGACGGTCCGGAGGTCGGCGTCCTCGATCGCGACCCGCAGGCCGCGGACGGTGCGCTCGAGCCCGACCAGCAGGAGGACGAGAACGACGAGCAGCATCCCGTCGAGGACCGCCGAGAAGACGACCGGCTCTTCGTCGGCGAGTGCGACGTAGAGACGGTCGACCCCGCGGAGCGCGAAGAAGGCCATCAGCGCCGCGAGCCACGGGAACGCCCGCCCGAAGCGCCCCAGGTTGCGTAGGACGACGGCCGCGAGAGCGAGCTGGAGCAGGCCGAGCGCGAGGTTCAGCGAGGAGCCGACGTCGAGACTCACCCGGGGGTTGTATCGCCCGTGGCACCCGAACGCGAGGGGCTACCCTGGATCGCGCGCGGAGAGGTGTCCGAGCGGCCGAAGGAGCGCGACTGGAAATCGCGTACGCGTTTCACGGCGCGTCGCGGGTTCAAATCCCGCCCTCTCCGTAGAAGCGCGGGGGGAACCTACGGTTCCCCCTGCGGGCCCCCCTCCCTGTTCGCCTCCTGGTGACGGACGCCGGCGTGCGCTCTCGCCCGAGCAAGTCGGGCTTCGCGCAAGTGACGCCTCGCCGTTGGAGGGCAGCTTCGCCCTGCAGGCCTGCGCGGCGGGGGCCGCGCGCAGGCCCCGGGCGCTTCCCAGAGAGCGGTACGCCTCGCGCGCGGCCGGAATGGGGGCTCGTTCCTCGCCCGGCATTCCGGCCGGCCGATCGCCGCTTCCTTTGGCTCGGCGGGCGCGGCTCCTCGGGACACGACCCGGTGTCAGACACCGTCACGACCGTGTGACGGGAGTTTGAAAGGAGTGCACGGATCGGTTCACAGGGCTCGCAGGATGGCGTTCTCCCCCCGCCGCCCGACTTGGCTCGAGCGGCCCTGTCGGGGTGTCAGACACCTGGATATGGCTCTCGAAGACACGGCGGCATCCGCCGGCTCTCCGGCCGGAGGAGCCGCGTTCCCCGCTGCAGCCAGCCGGTGTCCGAGCGCGGCGCGCCGAGGCGCCCGCGGGGGCCTGCTCCCCCGCGCGTCCTAGGGTGCGCTTGCCTCGACGACGAAGGCCGTCACGTTCTGTATCTCCTCGTCGCTGAGCCGTCCCTCGAACGGCGGCATGCCGCCGCCTCCCTCGCGGATCTGTCGCTCGGCGGGCTCCGCGGCCAACTCGGCGTCGTCGAGGCTCGGTCCGATCGTGCCGCTCGTCCCCGCCTCCTGGAGGGTGTGGCAGCTCCCACACTGCGCCGCGAAGACCTCCCGTCCGGCCGCCGGGTCGCCCGCGACCGCCTCGTCGTCTCCGGCGTCCGTCTCCGTCTCGCCGGCCGTGGTCGCCGGTTCCGTCTCGCCGGGGCCGCCGGTGGTCGTCCCCGTCGGCGCCGTCTGGGTCTCGGGTGACCCGTGCGCCTCGCCCTCCGGCTCGCGGGCGAGCGTCACCATGGCGGTCATCATCCCCGCGAAGAACAGCACCGAGGCGATGACGAACAGCGGCATCCGCCGTCCCGGGAAGTTCGGGTCGCGCCGGGGAAGCAGGAACGACGCGACGAGCGCGAAGGCGATGAACGCCGCGGCGACGAGGCCGATCCCGAGCTTCTGGCCCGCGGTCAACGCGAGGAGCACGCGCCGCAACTTACCCTAGGCACGCAGCGGCGCGGCAGCGAGAATCGGCACGTGGCGATCGAGACCCCGCCCGTCGGCCGCACGCGCGCGAACCAGCCGCCGGCGCTCGAGCGGTACGACGTTTTCGCGAGCAACCGGCCGCTGGCCGACGCGCTCCGGCGCGAGGGCGCCGCGTGGGCCGAGGAGCGCTGCTCGCTGCTGGGAGTCGAGCTCGGCGGCGAGCCGCTCGAGTGGGGCCGGCTCGCGAACGAGCACCCGCCGCGGCTGCGAACTCACGACCGGTTCGGCGAGCGGATCGACGAGGTCGAGTTCCACCCCGCCTGGCATGCCCTGCTCGAGCTCGCGGTCGAGGCGGGCCTGCACGCCCTCCCGTGGCGCGAGCCGCGCCCCGGCGCGCACGTCGCGCGCGCGGCGTTGTTCGTCACGTTCTCGCAGGTCGAGGCAGGAGTCGGCTGCCCGATCTCCATGACGCACGCGGCCGTCCCGGCGCTCCGCGCACAGCGCGACCTGCTGGACGAGTGGGAGCCGCGGCTCCTCTCGCTTGTCTACGACCCGGATCTGCGGCCCGCGGCCGAGAAGGACGGCGCCCTGATCGGCATGGCGATGACCGAACGGCGGGGCGGGTCGGACGTCCGCACCAACGAGACGGTCGCCGAGCCGATCGGCGCCGACGAGGCGGAGCTGACCGGCAGCAAGTGGTTCTGCTCGGCCCCGATGTCCGACGCCTTCCTCGTCCTCGCGCAGGCGCCCGCCGGCCTCTCCTGCTACCTCGTCCCGCGCGTGCTGCCGGACAGTGAGCGGAACGGCCTCCGCATCGAGCGGCTCAAGGACAAGCTCGGGAACCGGTCGAACGCGTCCGCGGAGATCACGCTCGAGCGGGCGTGGGGACGGCTCGTGGGCGAGGAGGGCCGCGGCGTGGCGACGATCGCGGAGATGGTGAACCACACCCGGCTCGACTGCGTGCTGGGGTCGACCGCCCTCATCCGCCGTGCAGTCGCCGAGGCCACCCACCACGCCGCGCACCGCATCACGTTCGGCCGACCGCTCGCGGAGCAGCCGCTGATGGCGAACGTGCTCGCCGACCTCTGCCTCGAGTCGGAGGCGGCGACCGCCGCGGCGCTGCGGCTCGCGCGCGCCTACGACGAGGACGATCTCCCGTTCCGCCGGCTCGCGACCGCCGTCCTCAAGTACTGGGTCTGCAAGACGACGCCGCCGCTCGTGGCCGAGGCGCTCGAGTGCGTCGGCGGCAACGGCTACGTCGAGGAATCGGTCCTGCCGCGCCTCCACCGCGAGAGCCCGCTGAACTCGCTCTGGGAGGGCGCGGGGAACGTCAACTGCCTGGACGTGCTGCGCGTGCTGGCGCGGATGCCGGACGCCGCCGAGGCGTACCTCGAGGAGGTCCGACTGGCGGGCGGCGCCGATGCCCGCCTCGACGGCGCGATCGACGAGCTGGAGGACGAGCTCGCACGCCCGTCCGAGGGAGGCGCTCGCCACCTCGTCGAGCTGATGGCGGCGGTACTGCAGGCCTCGCTGCTGGTGCGGACGGGCGAGGCAGCGGTCTCGGACGCGTTCACCGCCTCGCGCATCGGCCGCGCCGCCGGACGCGCGTTCGGGACGCTCCCCGCCGGGCTCGACCTGCGCGCGATCGTCGAGCGGGGCCGGCCGAGCGTCTGACCGGGCGTTACCGCGCGGCCGCCGCGGGGAATTCCGCGCGTGGCGGGCAACGCCCGACGGCGACGCGTGGGACGCACGAACGACATCGAAGGCGACGAGCAGACGGGCGGCCCCGTGCTCGACGCGATCCTCGACAGCGCCCACGAGGCGTTCATCTCGATCGACGAGGAGGGACGAATCCGCGCCTGGAACCGCGAGGCGGAGCGGACCTTCGGCTGGGCGCGCGAGGCGGTGCAGGGCCGGCTGCTCTCGGAGACGATCATCCCCCCGCGTTACCGCGCCCGGCACCAGGAGGGGTTGCGCCACTTCCTGGAGACGGGCGAGGGCCCGCTGCTCGGCAAGCGCGTCGAGATCAGCGCGCTGCACCGGAACGGGCACGAGTTCCCCGTGGAGCTGACGATCTCGGCCCTCCACCACGAGGGCCGCTGGTCGTTCCACGCATTCCTGCACGACATCTCCGACCGCTACCGCGCGCACGAGCTGCAGGCACGCCTGGCCACGCTCGTGGAGCACTCGGTCGACGCGATCATCGCCCGCGCCGCCGACGGCCGCGTGACGAGCTGGAACCCCGGCGCCGAGCGCCTGTTCGGCTACTCGGCCGAGGAGATGATCGGCCGTACGATGAACGCGCTCGTCCCGCCCGACCGGGACGGCGAGGCGGACGCGCTCCTCGCCCGCGCCTCCGCCGGCGAGCCGGTCCACGGCTTCGAGACGGAGCGGCTCCGCAAGGACGGGTCGCTGATCGACGTCTCCATCACCATCTCGCCGATCCGCGACGACGCCGGCCGCGTCAGCGAGCTGTCGATGATCGCGCGGGACATCGGAGAGCGGAAGCGCGCCGAGCGAGCGCTGTCGGCCGCCTACGACGAGGTCCGTCGGGCGAGCGAGCTGAAGAGCCAGTTCGTCGCGATCACCTCGCACGAGCTGCGCACGCCGCTGACGTCGATCGGCGGCTTCGCGCAGACGCTGCTGGCGCGCTGGGAGCAAGTTCGGGACGAGGACAAGCGGCGCCTGCTCGAGTCGATCGACGCGCAGGCCGCACGGCTCCGCCGCCTCGTGGACGACCTGCTGCTCGTGTCGCGGATCGAGGCCGGCAGGCTGCACGGCAACCCGCGACCCGTCGACCTCGCGGACACGGCGCGCGCGGTCGCGGCCGAGCTCGCCCTGGACGACGCGGTGACCGTCGAGGCGGACGAGGGGGTGCTGGCCAGCGCCGACCCCGACCACGCCCACCACGTCCTCGTCAACTACCTCGAGAACGCGCGGCGCTACGGCCATCCCCCGTACACGGTCGTCGTGCGCGGCGAGGAGGCGTCGGTGGTCGTGTCGGTGTGCGACAGCGGCGATGGCGTCGACCCGCAGTTCGTCGCGTCACTGTTCGACAGCTTCACCCAGGCGAGCCCCGACCGGGCGGGGAGCGGCCTCGGGCTGGCGATCGTGCGCGGGCTCGCGGAGGCGGCCGGCGGCGAGGCGTGGTACGAGCCGCACGAGCCGCGCGGGGCCCGCTTCCTCGTCCGTCTGCCCCGCGCGTAGCGCGCGGCGTCCCGGCGCCGCGCCTTGCCCGCGCGCACGAGCGGTGCGACTGTTGCAGACATGTCCGTGCGCGCGGTTGCCGTGGCGCCGGCGCTCGCGGTGCTGCTCGCGGCCGGCTCACTCGCCGAGGGACGGAGGAGCGAGCGGTCGCCCGCGTCGCCGACGGCGACACCATCGAGCTGACGGGAGGCGCGCGCGTCCGGCTCGTCCAGGTCGACGCGCCGGAGCTCGGCTCGGGCGAGTGCTACTCGCGCAAGGCGGCGACCGCGCTGCGGTCGCTGATCCCGGCGGGCGCGCCCGTCCGCCTGGAACGCGACCCGCGCCTGGACGGCGTCGACCGGTACGCGCGCCTGCTGCGGTACGTGCACCGCGGCACGGTCAACGTGAACGTGGAGCTCGTTCGCCGGGGGGCTGCGACGGTGTGGTTCTACGACGGCCCCCGCGGGCGGCACGCCGCGCGGCTCCGGGCAGCGGGCCGCGCCGCGCGTCCCGCCCGGCGGGGCCTGTGGGGAGCGTGCCGCGCCGTCTGGAACCCGTACGCGCCGGCGACGACCGCGCCCACAGTGGCCGCGCACCCGCGGCGGCCTGCGCGGCGTCGTA
>JACVRR010000078.1 GCA_014534345.1 Thermoleophilia bacterium
CCCCGCTGCCCGCCCGCCAATACGCCCCCCCCCACCACCCCCCCGCCGACCCCCGCCCCGAATGGGGCCGCGGGGGGGAGCAGGCTCCCCCCACGAACTCCCCTCGGCACACGCGACGTAACCCCGCCCGCTTGCGCTCTCGCGGAGCCAAGCTCCACTTCGCGCACGGAACGCCTCGCCGTTTGTACGACGCCCGTGAACGTGCAGGCTTGCGCGGCGGGGGCGCGGATGGCTCCGAGCCACAAATCGCAGTCGCCGCCACAGCGGGTTCCCCGCCGCAGCAAAGAAGGCAGCCGGAACTCAGAAACACCACGGGCCGGGCGTTAAGCTCGGGCTGTGAGCCACGACACCGACAAGCTGATCCGGCAGCTCTCGCTGGTGGCCTTCCTCATGGCGGAGCGGCGCCCGCTGACGGCGCGCGAGGTGAAGCAGCACGTCGAGGGCTACTCCGAGATGTCCGACGAGGCGTTCGCGCGCCGGTTCTACGCAGACCGTTCGGAGCTGCTCGCGCTCGGCGTCCCGCTCCACTCCCAGCGCGACGAGTTCACCGGCGAGGAGCTGTACACGCTGCGCCGGGACGAGTACTTCCTGCCGCGGCTCGAACTCTCGGACGACGAGCTCGCGGCCCTCCAGACCGGCCTCTACCTGCTCGAGGGAAAGTTCGCGTACGCGGAGCCGCTGCGCCTCGCGCTGCAGAACCTCGCGCTCGGGCGGCCCGCGTTCCGCGAGGCGCCGACCGAGACGGCGCTGCGCGTCGAGGTTCGCGACCCGGACTACTCGCCCGAGCTCGCGGCCCGGCTGAGCAAGCTCGAGGCGGCGATCTCGAAGGGACGGACGGTCAAGTTCCGCTACTGGGCGATCGCGACGGGCGACGAGCAGGAGCGCTCGCTCGATCCGTACGCACTGCTCCCCGAGCGGGGCGTCTGGTACGTGATCGGCCGCGACCTCGACCGCGACGCGCTGCGGACGTTCCGCGTCTCCCGCATCCGCAGCGACATCCGCTTTGCGACGCGGCGCGAGCGCGACTTCCGGATCCCCGCCGAGTTCGACGTGGACGAGTACCGCGACCGGCCGCCGTGGCAGATCGGCGACCCGGCCGGCGAGGCGCGCATCCGCGTCGCCGCGGACACGTCCTGGTGGGTCGAGCGAGCCTTCCCGCCGCCACGGAACCGCGTCGAGGGCGATCTGTTCGCCACCGAGTACGTGAGCCTGCCCCTGCTCGCCTCGTGGATCCTCCGGCAGGACGGCCGCGCCGTCCCGCTCGAGCCCGAGGAGCTGCGCCGCGAGGTGGCGGCCGCGCTCGAGCGCGTGCGCGACCGCCACACAGCGGATCCGCCTGCGCTCGCCTCCGAGGCGATCGCCGCGGTCGAGGACGCCGCAAGGGAGCGTCCCGCCGGTCCGGTCGCAGCCGAACGCTTCGCCGTCCTGCAGGCGCTGCTTGCCTACCTGCTGGCCGCCTGCGGCGACGGGCGCGACGCCGACGTCCCCGCCGCCGAGCTGGTCGAGCGGTTCGGCATCCGGTACGAGGCGCTGGAGGAGCACCTCTCGCTGCTCAACCTCGTCAACTTCGGCGGCGGGTGCTACACCGTCTACGCGCAGCTGCAGGGCGACCGCGTCCACGTCGACAAGGAGCTGTACGGCGACACGTTCCGCGAGCCGCCGCGGCTGACGCCGATGGAGGCACGCGCGATCCGGCTGGCGCTCGAGTTCGTGGGGCCGATGGTCGCGGCCGAGGCGCACACGCCGCTCGAGCGGGTCCGCCGGAAGCTCGAGGAGACGTTCGGGCGGTTCGAGCGCGAGCCCGCTCCCGAGCCGCACGAGGGCACCGAGGAGGAACGGCTCGTCGCGACGTTCTCGGATGCGATCCGCGGCCGCCACCTGGTCGAGATCGAGTACCTCAAAGAGGGCGAGGAGGCATCCTCGCGGCGGCTGGTCGAGCCGTACTCGCTCGAGCGCGAGCTGCCCCACTGGCGCGTGCACACCTGGGATCGGTCGCGTGACGCCGAGCGGAGCTTCCGGCTCGACCGGATGCGAAGCGCCCGCTTGCTCGACGACCGCTTCCACCCGCGCGAGGGCTTCGAGCCGCGCGGCCTCCGCGGCGCCCGGGCGGCGCGCATCTGGTTTGCGCCGACGATCGCGCGCTGGCAGGTCGAGCGCGGCGCGCGGCCACTCGCCGACGGGGCGGCGGTCGCCGAGACCGCCGCCGGCAGCGACGAGTGGCTGATCGGCGAGATCCTCTCGTTCCGCGGCGACGCCGTGCTCCTCGAGCCGGCCGACCTTCGGCCGCGCGTCGCCGCCCGGGCCGAGCAGCTCGCCCGCGACCTGGCCCCGACTCCCGTCGCCCCGTGAGCGGCGACGAGCGGGCCCGCCGCCTCGCGTTCAACGAGTCGCTCGTGCGCGAGGTCAACGAGGCCGTCGTCGGTCTCGCCGAAGGATGGTTCCAGGCCGACGAGCCGGTCGAGTTCCGCTGCGAGTGCGTGCGTCCCGACTGCCCGGAGATCCTCCAGCTCACCGTTGCCGAGTACGGGGAGGTGCGCCGAGCCGCGACCCGGTTCGCCGTCGCGCCGGGCCACGCCGACCCGAGCGTCGAGCGCGTGGTCGGCGAGGTCCGGGGCGCGCACGTCGTCGAGAAGCTCGGGGCTGGCCGGCAGGTCGCCGAAGAGACCGACCCGCGCGGGCCCGGCGCGGGCTAGGCCCCGGCCGCGCGCTCGTCGATCCGCGAGACGGCCCACTCTGCGTGCTCGCGGAGGATCGGGTCGTCCCCGTGGCGGAGCCGGTCTGCGAGCGGGCGGTGCTCCGGCGTGCCCGTGTTGCCGAGCGCGACGAGCGCGTTCCGCTTGAGGTAGCGACCGTCGTTGCGGGGGACGTAGAGGCGCGCGTACCGCTCACGCAGCTCGCGCTCGTCCGTCTCGAGCCAGTCGACCAGCGAGACGGTCGGCTCGGCTCCCGGCGGCAGAGCCTCGTCCGCACGCCGGCGCTCGACGCCGCGGTTCCACGGGCACACGTCCTGGCAGATGTCGCAGCCGTAGACCTGGTCGCCGAGCTCCACCCGGTACTCGGACGGGATCGGCGCGGGGGCCTGCGTCCAGTACGACAGGCAGCGCGTGGCGTCGACGACGCCAGGCTCGTCCAGCGCCCCCGTCGGGCAGGCGTCGATGCACAGCGTGCAGGAGCCGCAATCGAGGGCGAGGGGAGGCGTCCGCTCCAGCTCCACGTCCGTGACGAGCGTCCCCAGCACGACCCACGACCCGTGCCGGCGCGTGATCAGCATCGTGTTCTTCCCGTAGAAGCCGACGCCGGCGCGGGCGGCCGCCTCGCGGTCGACGTGCTGGTTGGCGTCCACGAGCACGCGGTAGCTTCCCCCGAGCGCCCGGCCGAGCGCGTCGAGCTTCTCGCGCAGCGCCGCGTAGGCGTCGTGCCAGGTGTAGCGCGGGAGCCTCCCCTCCCCGGGGCCGCGCGCCGGCGCCGGAGCGTAGTAGCAGAGGGCCGCGGAGACGACTGTGCGCGCGCCGGGCAGCAGGCGCTCCGGATGGCACGAGCGCTCGGGCTGCGCCATCGTGAACCGCATGTCCGCGAAGAGCCCGCGCGCCCGCCGCTCGCGGATGTGCCGCTCGGTGTCCTCGTACGGCTCGGCGGGCGCGGCGCCGACGACGTCGAGGCCGAGCTCCTCGCCGAGCCGCTGCAGGTCCGCGTCGGTCACCCCGCCATTGTGCCCGGGTACCATCGCGCGCCGTGAAGGCGGTGCGGATCCACGAGGACGGCGGGCCGGACGTTCTGCGCTACGACGACGTCCCGGATCCGAAGCCCGGCCCCGGGGACGTGCTGGTCGAGCTGCGGGCCGCCTCGCTGAACCGGCTCGACGTCTTCGTCCGCCGCGGGCTCCCGTCGGTGCCGAAGCCGCGCATCCTGGGGGCCGACGGGGCCGGGCTGGTGCGCGCCCTCGGCGAGGGCGTGGACGGGTTCGCGCCGGGGGAACGCGTCGTGATCAACCCCGGGCTCGACCACGGGGACGGACGGATCACCGTGATCGGCGAGCACACCGATGGGACGCACTGCGAGCTGATCGCCGTTCCCGCCGCGAACGTGTACCGGATCCCCGACGGGCTCTCGTTCGAGGAGGCGGCGGCGTTCCCGCTCGTCTTCGAGACGGCCTACCGGATGCTCGTCACGAAGGCTCGGCTCCAGCCCGGCGAGTGGGTGCTCATCTGGGGGATCGGCAGCGGGCTCGCCACGGCGGCGCTCGCAGTCGCGAAGGCCCTCGGTGCGCGCGTCATCGTCACCTCGTCGAGCAAGCAGAAGCTGGCGCGCGCGACCGACGAGCTCGGGGCCGACGCGGGGGTCGAGCACACGGGCGGGGACGTGCGGGAGCGTGTGAAGGAGGTCGTCAGCGGGCCGGGGGTCGACGTGGTCGTCGAGCACGTCGGCGAGGCGACGTGGGCGACGTCGCTCGCCGTGCTCCGCCCGGGCGGGCGAGTCGCCGTCTGCGGCGCGACGACCGGGCCGAACCCGCCGGCGCAGCTCCACCGCATCTGGTGGAAGCAGCTCACGATCCACGGCTCGACCATGGGAACGAAAGAGGACTTCGAGGGCGCCTACGAGCTGGTCGCGAGCGGCCGCGCGCGGCCGGTCGTCGACCGCGTGTTCCCGCTGTCCGAGGCGCGTGCAGCGCACGAGCACCTCGAGTCGGGCCGCCAGCTCGGCAAGGTCGTTCTCGCCATTCCGGCTTAGGCCGGAATCGCTCAGGGGGTCCGTCAGGTCGAACAGCGACTGGTACTAGGCTTCGGCGCTAGCCGAAGCCAAGGATGAACTTCGCGTCGTCCGACATCAGCTCGGGCGTCCAGGGCGGGTCCCACGTCAGCTCGGTCTCGACGTGCTCGACGCCCGGCACGCTCGCAGCGGCGTCGTGGATCCCCTCCTCGATCATCGGCCCGGCCGGGCACCCCAGCGACGTCAAGCTGTAGCGGACCTTCACCTTCGAGTCCTCGACCTCGACGTCGTACATCAGGCCGAGCTCGACGATGTCCATCCCCAGTTCGGGATCCTCGACCTCACGCAGCGCCTCGACGACCTCTTCCTTCGTCGGCATGCAGCCCAGTCTAGTCGGCGGCCGCCTCCCAGCCGTCGTACTCGCCGCCGTTCGCGCCCGCGATCGCCTCGAGCTGTGGACGCATGTCGGCGAGCCACCGCTCGACCACGGTGTGGATCTCCGCGACGACCCCCCAGTGCTCGACGCCCTCCCTCGGCGCACGCATCTCGACCAGAGATACTCGGCGGCCGCGAGCGTCTCCGCCGCCGCGCGGGCGCCGTCCTCGTCCGCTCGCGCGATCCGCACCCTCGTCGAGCAAGCCGTCGCGGGGCGCCTCCTCGACCGCGCGTAGCAGCCGCGCACGCCGCTCTTCCGCCTGTGTCTGCCGGGGACCGGTCCGGGTGTCTGACACCCGGGCATGTCCGTTGGAGCCAGGCAGGCGGAGCGCCTGAAGACCGCTTGGTTGCGCGGCCTGGGGATCGATCCGCGCACTCCCGTGACACTTCCGTGACCGTTCCTCATGAGTGTCTGGCACCGCGCCCTCGCCCGCCGCGCACCTCGGCGCGGGCGCCACGCGAGAAGAGAGCGCGCTGCTCGGTCGCACCGCGGCGCGGGCCGCGGCGCGTCGGTTAGATGAGGAGGCGGACTTCCTCGCGCCGCTCGCGGGCGAAGAAGTGGATCCCGTCGACGAACCGCACCCAGTTGCAGCGCGTGCACATCACGAGCGAGTGCGTCCGCGCGCTGTCGGCGAGGAAGCGGACGCCGCGCAGGAGGTCGCCGTTCGAGACGCCGGTCGCGGCGACGATCACCTCGCCGGGCGCCAGCTCCTCGGTCGTGAAGACGCGCTCCACGTCCTCGATCCCCGCCTCACGCGCGGCGTCGATCTCGCCGCGGGACGTCGGCCACAGCTGCGCCTGCAGCTCCCCTCCGAGGCAGCGAAGCGCCGCCGCCGTCAGCACCGCCTGGCGCGTCCCGCCGATCCCGATCGCCAGGTGGTCGTTCGTGCCGCGGATCGCCGCCGAGATCGAGGCCGTCACGTCGCCGTCCTGGATCAGCTTGATCCGCGTCCCCACGGCCCGGAGCTCCTCGACCAGGTCGTGGTGACGCGGCCGGTCGAGGACGATCACCGTGATGTCGTTCACGCGCCGCCCGAACGCCTCCGCGATCGCCTCGACGTTCTCGGCGACCGGGCGCCGGAGGTCGATCGCCCCCCGCGCGCGCGGCCCGACCGCCATCTTCCGCATGTACATGTCCGGCAGGGCGGGCAGCGAGTCGCGCTCTCCGACCGCGATCATCGACATCGCGCCCGTCCCGCCGCGCGCGACGACGCCGACCCCCTCCAGCGCGTCGAGGGCCAGGTCGACCCGCTCGCCGCCCGAGCCGACGATTGCGCCGGCGGCGAGCGCCTCGCCGTCCCGCCCGCCGATCACGATCCGGCCCTCGATCGGCATCGCCGCGAGCGCCTCCTCCATGCCCGCGGTGGCCGCCTCGACGGCGCCGGCCTCGTCCGCGCGCCCGAGCCAGCGCGCACCGATCAGCGCCGCGCGCTCGGTCACCCGCGCGTACGACTGGCAGATGCAGACGCCCGGCTCAGCAGCCGGCGGCGCCTCGCGCTCCTCCGTGGTCTCCGTCAGCTCCGCCATCACGATCCCGCCGGGGCCGCCGCCAATTCCGCCATCCGCCCGTAGACCACCTCCATCACCTCGCCGATCGCCTCCTCGATGTTGCCATTCTGAACGACCGGCACCGCCGACTTGCGCGCCTCGTCGACGATGAAGTCCTGCAGGTGGCGGATGTCCCCCAGCCGGCGCAGGTACTTGTCCAGCCGCCGGACGCCGCCGGTCGCGGCATCGCGGATGAAGAAGTGCTGTGCGTGCACGTCCTCGTTGTCGATCGCGACCACCACGTGGACGACCAGTGCCCGCGCCGGCGGCTCGGGGAGCATCCCGGGGACGAGGTGGACGCCCTCGAGGACCATCGACCAGCCCTCCTGGAGCGCGCGCTCGATCGAGGCGCGCACCCCGACGAGGACGTTCGCGGTCTGCTCGAGGAAGCCGACGAGCAGCGGGTCGCCGGCCTCGCGCTCGGCCGCCGGCAGCGCTTCCCCGGCCTCGAAGCTCGAGTAGTGGACCGAGGGGACGAACTCGGGCGAGAAGAAGGCGCGCATCGTCTGCCGCACGAAGTCGGTCGAGGTGACGCGCGTGATGCCGAGCCGGTGGGCGACCTCGGTCGCGATCGTCGACTTCCCCGTTCCGGTCGCCCCGCCGACGAGGACGACGATCGGGACGTCGAGCTGCTGCAGGTCGGCGTAGCGCCGCAGCCGGCGGATCGTCCGCGAGCCGCGCTCGGCGCCGAGCTCCTCGATCGCGAGGTCGTGCAGGCGCTCGAGGTCGATCGCGTCCGCGCCGCGCGCGCGCAGGTCGGCCTCGACGCGGAGCGCGAGCTCGTAGGCGCGGACGCTCGGCAGTCCCGTGGCCGCGAGCGCGCGCGCCATCAGGCCCTTCGAGTAGGGGCCGCCGTCGCCGCCGAGCGGCAGCGGCTCGTGGCGGCGCGTCGTCACGTCGGGGCCGGCTCCTCCACCGCCGCGTCGGCCAGCCGGCGCAGCTCGCCGTCGAGCTCGAGCTCGCCGGGGAGCGGCAGCACCTCGTTGTCGCAGAACACCACGTCGACACCCCGCTCGCTCGCCGCCTCGGCGACGACGTCGATCGCTGCCGCCTTGATCTCCACGAGGTAGACGTCGGCGTCGAGCTCCGCCAGCTCCTCGGCGAGGGCGTCGCGGCGGGCGAGGTTCCCGGACGCGTGGACGACCTCGGCGCCGTGCTCGTCGGCGAGGTGTCGCGCCAGCCGGTCGAGGACGCCGTCGGGCGCGGTCGAGAAGAAGGCGACCCGGCGTCCCGAGACCGGCTCCACCGGGCGAGGCCGGAGCACCGTCGCGACGACCGGAACGTCCTTGACCTCCCGGATTGCGGAGCGCATCGCGTCGACGTCGACCCCGTCCTCCGCCATCGTCAGCACGACCAGGTCCGACACCAGGATCCGGTAGGCGTTCAGGTACCCGGCGACGATCTCCGGCGGCTCTTGGGCGGGAGCGACGAGCACCCGGCGCGTCGTCGCGACCGGCGGGAGCGCGGCGCCGCTGCCCTCGAAGATCACCAGGTCGGGCGCTCGCTCGGCGGCGAGCCGTGCACCCGCCTCGACGTTCGAGACCACGGGTGCCCCCGCGAGCCCGCCGCCGCAGCGCCGGCAGCCGATCGTCACCACCCCGGCCAGCGCCGCGTCCTCCAGGTAGTCCGAGGCGGCGTGGTGACCGGCGCGCGAGAGCTCGAGCAGCTCGCCGACGGACGGCTGCAGCTCGCAGACCTCCGGCTCAGCGGGACCGCCCCGCCCCATCGCGACGACCACCACCTCACGGTCTGCGGCAAGCAGGCGCGCGGCGTAGCCGGCGAAGGCGGTCTTGCCGACGCGCTTCCCCGTGCCGACGATGCCGAGCGACGGCAGCGGGAACGGGTGGAGCGCCGGCGGCTCGAAGCGGAAGTCGGCTCCCTCGTAGGGAAGTCCGAGCGCGAGCGCGCGGCTCGCCCAGCGGAACCGCTCGCGCGGCCCGAGCACCGGCTCGTCGGACAGGTCGAGGACGAGCTCGGGCTCGTGGTCGCCGACCGCCTCCTCGAAGTCGTCGGCGACCGGGACGCCGTAGTCGGCGTCGCCACGGAGCTTCTCCGTCCCGCCGACCACCACGGCGGCCACCACCTCGTGCGGGAGCGATTCGATCGCATCGCGGACGACCGGGGCGTAGTGCTCGCCGTCGATGAGCGCGAGCGCCCTCACCGCCGCCCCGTGACCTCGTCCTCGATCCGCGCCGTGTACTTCTCGAACGCGCGCGTCTCGGTCGAGAACTGGATGATCCGCTCCTGCCCGTGGAACGGGTACCGGCGCCAGACGGTCACGTGGCGCCCCTCGATCTCGATCACGTTGTAACAGGGTCGCGTGTTCCCGCGGAGCCGCAGTGTCGAGACGGTGCCGGCGTTGACGACGAACAGATCCTCCAGCCGCCACGCGTACGGGACGTGCTTGTGGCCGGAGAGGACGAGGTCGACCCCCGCGCTCTGGAGGCACTCGATCGCGTCGCCGGCGTCGTAGACGATGTTTCGCTCCCGGCCCGTGCCCGGCACGGGAAGGAGGTGATGGTGGAGCATGAACACGCGGAGCTCGGCCGGCTCGGCCGCGAACTCCTCCACGATCCACGGGTAGCGCCCGCGGCCGATCTGGCCGTGGTCGAGGTCCGGCTCGCTCGAGTCGACCGCCACGACCGTGACCCCGTTCACCCGCAGTACCGAGTTGCGGTCGCCGAACAGCTGCTCGAAGTGCACGTAGCCGACGTTGCGCGAGTCGTGGTTGCCGGGGACGACGACCAGCGACTCGCACGCCAGCCGGTCGAGGTGACGCTTGGCGTCGGCGTACTCCTCCTTGAACCCGTTCGTGGTCAGGTCGCCCGAGCACACGACCAGGTCGGGGCGCAGCTCGTTGATCTCGGCGATCGCGCGCTCGAGGAGGTTCGGGACGAAGTGCGGCTCGCCGCAGTGGAGGTCGGAGAGCTGCGCGATGACGGTCGGGGACGTCGTCATGCGGATGGCTCGGGGGGGCGGACGGGGTCGAGAGCCGACGAGCACATCCGGCCCGCCGCGACGCGTGACGTCCTCATGCCGGAAGTCTAGGACGACGGAGGGACTCCGTCAGGAATCCCCGGCGCGCGCCGGGAGCGTCCGCCGCCGCTGCTACGCTCGCTGCAATGGCCCTGGAAACACCGGTTTTCCGGGCATATCGGGGAACCGAGCCGCCCCGCTTCGCCAACGCCGCCGAGCTGGAGTGCGCCAAGATCCTCGACTACTACGGCGTGCCGTGGGAGTACGAGCCGCGGACCTTCGTGCTCGAGCGTGACGCCGACGGACGGGTCGTCGAGGCGTTCACGCCCGACTTCTACCTCCCGGAGCAGGACCTCTACCTCGAGATCACGGTGATGAAGCAGTCGCTCGTGACGCGCAAGAACCGGAAGCTGCGCAAACTGCGGCACCTGTACCCCGACGTGCGGGCGAAGCTCTTCTACCGGCGCGACCTCGAGCGGCTCGCCCGCCGCTTCGGGCTCGACCTCGCCTCCTGACCGGCGACCGGCGCATCGGCTCGGTCTACCTGTCGGCCGACCAGATTGCGGCCCGCGTGGCAGAGCTCGGTGCCGACATCGCCGCCGACTACCACGGTCGCGAGCCGCTGCTGGTCGGCGCGCTCAAGGCGAGCGTCGTCTTCCTCGCCGACCTCTCCCGCGCGGTGCCGATCCCGCACGCGCTCGACTTCGTCGAGCTGGCCGGCTACGGCGGCGCGGAGACGGGCGGCCACTCCGGCATCCGCCTGCTGAAGGACCTCGACCTGGAGATCTCCGGGCGCGAGGTGGTGATCGTGGAGGACGTCGTGGACACCGGCCTGACGCTGAACTACCTCTGCCGGGTCCTCCGGCTGCGGAGCCCCGCCTCGCTGGCGGTCGCGACGCTGCTCGACCGGCCCTACCGGCGGCTCGTCGACGACCTGCCCGTGCGCTACGTCGGGTTCACCGTCCCCGACGAGCTGTTCGTCGGCTACGGCCTCGACCTGGCCGAGAGGTGGCGGAACCTCCCCGATCTGCACCTCGTCCAGGTGGACGCTGCCTAGGCAGCCCGGCAGCAGGTTGCTACCGTCGGCGTGGTGCGCCCCGCGGCACTGGCGGTGACCGCGGCTGCGACGCTCGCGCTCGCGTCGTCGGCCGGAGCGACGCTGCGGTACTCGACCGTGGCGAAGGGGAGCGACGGCGGCACCGCGCCGCAGCGCGCCTACGTCGCGCTCGACGCTGCCGCCGTGGAGCGCTTCACGCCGCGTCTGCGGCCCGAGGACCGGGAGCGCGTCCGGGCGGTCGACTTCCGGCGCTTCGCGCTCGTGGCGGCGTTCGTCCGCCTGCCGACCCCGTGCAACCCGTTCGCCGTGAGGCGCGTGGAGCAGCGCGGGCGAACGCTGCTCGTGGCCGTGGCGGTCGGCGCGGGCGCGCGCGAACCGTGCATCCAGGTGATCGCGACCGGCTACCACGTCGTGAAGATCCGCAGGCGGGCGCTCGGCGCGGCTCGTCCGACGCGCGCCGTCCTGCGGGGCGTCGGTCGCGACGGCCGCTACAGGTAGCGCAGCGGGTCGACCGGCGTGCCGTTCAGCCGCACCTCGAAATGGAGGTGAGGGCCGAAGCAGCGCCCCGTGCAGCCGACGGTGCCGATCACCTGGCCCTGCGAGACGTGACCGCCGCGGACGGCGAACCCCGAGAGGTGGGCGTAGGCCGTTGCCAGGCCGCCGCCGTGGTCGATCACGATCAGGTTGCCGTACCCGCTCATCACCCCCGCCGTGATGACGGTCCCCGACGCCGCCGCGCGCACCGGCGTGCCGGTGGGCGCGGAGATGTCGATGCCCTCGTGCATCCGGCCCCACCGCATCCCGAACGTGCTGACGACCGGGCCGGAGACCGGCCAGATCAAGCCGGAGGACGACGCGGGAGCGGGCGCGGGGGCGGGCGACGGCGACGGCGTGGGCGACGAGGCGGGCGAGGCGGGCGAGGCGGGCGAGGCGGGCGGGCTCGGAG
>JACVRR010000019.1 GCA_014534345.1 Thermoleophilia bacterium
CTCCAGCACCGCGCGCGGCTCGCCGAGGCCGCCGTCGTCGCCGACCGCGAAGCGCAGCAGCCGCTCGCCGCGGAGGGTCGCCACGAGGACGCTCGTATCCCCGGCGCCGGCGGCGTCGACGGCAACGCCGGCCGGCGCCCAGGTCGTGTCCGCGCCGCTGTCGGCCAGCGGGTCGACCGGCTCCGCGGGCGGCGTGCCCTCCGCGACCCGGGTCCGGCCCGCCCGGAGCGGCCAGCCGTAGAAGCCGCCCGCCTCGATCGCGTTCACCTCGTCGTGGCAGCAGAGGCCCGCCTCGCCGCTCGGTCCGTGCTCGCTCGCGTACAGGCGGTCGTCTGCGCCCCAGGCCAGGCCCTGCGGGTTGCGCAGTCCGAACGCAAAAACCGGCGAGGAGAACGGGTTGTCTTCGGGGACGGCGCCGTCGGGGTCCAGGCGGAGGACCTTGCCGGCGAGCGAGGTCCGGTCGGCCGCGAGCTGCGGCGTGCCGGCGTCGCCGGTGCCCGCGTACAGGAGGCCGTCCGGGCCGAACGCGAGCGCGCCGCCGGCGTGAACCGTGGTCGCCGGGATGCCGCGCAGCGCCACCTGCTCGTCGCGCAGGCGGACGCCGTCCGCCACGCGGAAGCGCGAGATCCGGTTCCCGTCCGCGGCCGTGTAGTGGAGGAAGACGTGCGGCGGCCTCGGGTAGGACGGGTGGGCCGCGATGCCGAGCAGCCCCGCCTCGCCCGAGGCGATGACGTCCAGCTCGAGCGCGGGCTCGGCCCGCAGCTCGCCGTCGGCGATCACGCGCACCCGCCCCGGCCGCTCGGTCACGAGCAGCGTGCGCTCGTCGAGGAACGCGAGGGCCCAGGGGACCTCGAGCCCGGTGGCGACCGTCTCGACACGGTCGAAGTCGAGTGCCGTGCCGCCGCCCGCGGTCTCGGTCGCCTGCGTGGGCGGCTGGCCGTCGTCCTCACCGCCGCACGCCGCGAGCACGAGCGCCGCGACCACCGCCGGCGCGAGACGCAGGACGGCTCGCACCCGCCGATGATCGCAGCAGCGCCGAGCGTCGAGGCGGGTGATCAGGGACGGCCGGGCGCCCACGAGCCGCGCCGGCCGCGGCCGTCGCGGCCGAACCAGCCGCGCTGCTCGCCGTTCACGACCGCCTCGATGCGGCGCTCCAGCCGGGCGAGGATCGTCCGCTTCTCCTCGGCCGAGAGTCGCCCGTCACGGACGGCGGCGTCCAGCCGCTCCTCGAAGCGACGGGTGAGGGCGCCGACGAGGCCGTCGACCGACCTGTCGCGCTCGCGGGCGAGCGCTGCCAGCGTCTTGCCGTCGCCCAGCTCCCGGCGGAGCTCGGCCGCCGACAGGCCCAGGTAGTCCGCGGCCGCGTCGAGCTTGCCGGAGTGGCGCGGCCCGCCGAGTCCGAAGCCGGGGCGGCCGTGGAACCCGCGCCGCGGGCCCCGGAAGAGCGGGAGCTCGCCCTCGGCGATCCGCTCCTTCAGCCGCTGCGCCTGCTCCGCGCTCAGCCGGCCGTCGCGAACCGCCGCGTCCACCCGGTTCGAGAGCGCGCGCTGGAGTGCGGACCGCAACCGCTCCGGCTCCACGCCGAGCTGCCTGGCCGCGTCCTCGACGATCGCGTCGCTCTCGGCACGCGGCGACCCGAGCTTCGCCGCCGCGACGGCGCCGCCGCCGGCGCCGACCGCGACGAGCGCGGCGGCGCCGATCAGCAGTGTCCGCGTCCGAGTCACGTCGGCAAGGGAAGCAGCCGCGCCTAAGAGCGTCCTGAGACGTCCCTAAGAATCGCGTGAAGGCGCTGCAGGACCGCCGTTCGCGCCGTCCAGCCGCAGCGTCACGCGCGTGCCGCCGCCCTCGGCGCGCTCGGCCACGACGTCGCCTCCGTGCGCCAGCGCGACCTGGCGCACGATCGCCAGCCCCAGCCCCGAGCCGGGGAGGTCGCGGGCCGACGCAGAGCGGTAGAAGCGGTCGAACACGAACGGCAGGTCGGCCTCGTCGATCCCGGGCCCGTGATCGCGCACCACCACCTCGCCGGGACGCACGGTCACCTCGACCTCGCCGCCGGGCGGGCTCCACTTGGCGGCGTTGTCGACCACGTTGCCGACCGCGCGCTCGAGCCTGGCCGGCACGCCGTGGACGCGCGCCTCGTGGAGGTCCGTTGCGAAGCGGATGCCGGGCCGGTCGCGGCTGACGCGCTCGACCGCGCTCGCCGTGACCAGATCGAGGCGCACCTCCTCCGCCTCCTCGCGGCGCCCGTCGCCGCGGGCGACCTCGATCAGCTCGGCGATCAGCGTCGTCATCTCGCCGATCTGCTCCGCGACGTCGTCGAGCAGGCGCCGCCGGTCGTCGGCAGGAAGCTCGCGCTCGCTGCTCAGGACCTCGAAGTTCGTGCGCACGCTCGTGAGCGGCGTGCGCAGCTCGTGGGAGGCATCGGCGACGAGCTGACGCTGCGCCCGGACCGACTCCTCGAGCGCCGCGAGCATCGCGTTGAAGCTCGCTGCCAGGCGGCCCAGCTCGTCGCTGCGCCCGCCGGCGTCGATCCGCTCGGAGAGGTCGCCGGTCTCCGTCACCCGCTCGGTCGCCTCTGTCAGCCGCTGGACGGGCGCGACCGCCGCCCGCGAGACGAGCAGCCCGAGCAGGACGGCGAACGCGATCCCGCCGGTGGCGATCAGGAGCAGGAAGGTCCTCGTGCGAGCGAGCGTCCGGTCGACCTCGGTCAGCGGGCGCGCGATCTGCACGGCGACTCCGGCGTACGGGAACGTGATCACCCGCACGTGTGTCCCGGCGACGTGCTCGTCGGCGAGGAACGCCCCCCGCTCGCCGCGCGCGACCTCCAGCACGCGCTCGTCGACCGGGAGCGGCACGACCGCACCGCGCGGTCGCACCGCGCGGCCGTCGTCGAGGACGACCTGCGGGTAGCCGCCCGCGCCGCCGAGCTCCGACCGAAGCCGGAAGAACGCCCGCTGGATCTGGTGGGGGTCGGGCGGGAGACGCGAGATCTCGGCGGCGCGGCGGCCGAGCGCGTCGTCGACCTCGCCGCGGAGCTGGGCGCGCACGACGACGAACACGAGCGCGGACGAGAGCACGACGGCGAGCGCGACGGCCGCGGCCGCCACGAGGGTCAGCCGCGCGCGCAAGCTCATCGACCCGGGCCGAGGTGGTCCGCCGGGCGTAGCCGGCCCACGAAGCGGCTCCGACGGCCGACCCGAACCTCGAGCGTGCTCACGGCTCGCGCAGCGCGTACCCGACGCCGCGGACGGTCTGGATCAAGCGCGGCTCGCCCCCGGCCTCCGTCTTGCGGCGCAGGTAGCCGACGTAGACGTCCAGCGAGTTCGAGGCGAACCCGAAGTCGTAGCCCCAGACCCGGTCGAAGATCACCGAGCGTGTCAGCACCTGGCGCGGGTTGCGCAGGAATAGCTCGAGGAGGTTGAACTCGGTGCGCGTGAGCTCGATCGGCCGGCCGCCGCGCGTCACCAGGCGCGTGCCCGGGTCGAGCTCGAGATCGGCGAAGCGGAGCTTCCCGTCGCCGCCGTCGCTCGTTCGTCGCAGCAGCGCGCGCAGGCGCGCGAGCAGCTCCTCGAGGGCGAACGGCTTCACCAGGTAGTCGTCGGCGCCGGCGTCGAGCCCCGCGACGCGGTCGTCCACGGCGTCCCGGGCCGTCAGCATCAGGACGGGCAGCGAGCTTCCGCCCGCGCGCAGCCTCCGGCAGACCTCGAGTCCGTCGATCCCGGGCATGAGGACGTCCAGCACGACGACGTCGGGGACGGCACCGTCGCCGGCCCCGAGACGCGCGAGCGCCTCCTCGCCGCCGGCGGCGAGCTCGACGCGGTAGCCCTCGAGCTCGAGCGCGCGCCGCAGCGACTCGCGCACGGCACGCTCGTCGTCCACGACCAGCACGTCCACTAGCGCCATTGTGCCGCGGGCCTGGCAGCGCGCCCACGCCCACGGACCCCTGGCCGGGCGGACGGTCGACCGACCGCCCGCCCGCGGCCAGGGCGCACACGGAGGGGGAAGCGTGCGCAGTCGCGTCGCTCCACGGCCGGCATCCTCCCCGACCCGGGTAAGAGCCAGCTGAGCTGCGCCTAAGATTCTGCTGAGAACGTTTCGTTCACCGACTTCTTAGCCACTTCACAGGTGCGCCTTAGGCGCGGCTGCTCCCATAGAGGGCGCACCCGACCGGAAAGGACCTCGAGATGCATCGCCCAGCGCTCCCCCTGCTCGCCGTGATAGCCGTCGCGCTCGTCGCCGCGCTCGTAGGCGGTATCACCGGCGCAGCCCTGCACGCGACGATGGACTCCGAGCCGCGGGTGCGCGAGGTCCCCGTCCGCCAGGGGAGCCCGACCGCGAGCGAGACCTCGCCCACGGTCGCGGAGGTCTACAAGGACGTCGCGAACGGCATCGTCGAGGTCACCGTCGCGCCGCCGGGCGACGAGGACGAGCGACCGTTCGACTCGCCCGAGAGCCGGACGCAGGGCTCCGGCTTCGTGTACGACGACCAGGGCCGGGTCGTCACCAACCAGCACGTCGTCGAGGACGCGAAGACGGTCTTCGTCACCTTCCCCGACGGCGAGACCTTCTCCGCGCGGGTGCTCGGAACCGATGCGTCCACCGACCTGGCCGTCGTCGACGTCGACGCACCCGCGTCGCGCATCCACGCGCTGCGCCTCGGCGACTCGGAGGCGCTCGAGGTCGGCGACCAGGTGATCGCCATCGGGAGCCCGTTCGGCCTCGACAGCACGGTCACCACGGGGATCGTCAGCGCGCTGAACCGGCAGATGCAGGCGCCGAACAACTTCACGATCAACGATTCCATCCAGACCGACGCCGCGATCAACCACGGCAACTCGGGCGGGCCGCTGCTGAACATGCGCGGCGAGGTGGTCGGCGTGAACGCGCAGATCCGCAGCGGCTCGGGTGCGAACGCGGGCGTCGGCTTCGCGATCCCGTCCTCGACCGTGCAGGACATCGTCCCGCGCCTGATCCGCCGCGGCGAGGTCGAGCACGCGTACCTCGGCGTGTCGATCGTCGCGGTCCCCGAGTCGGCGGCGAAGGAGCTCGGCGTCCCGGCGGGTGTCGCCGTCTCGGAGGTCAGGCCCGAGGGCCCCGCGGAGGCGGCGAAGCTGCGGGCGGGCAGCGGCTCGCGGACGGTGAACGGCGTCAGCTACCCGACCGGCGGCGACGTGATCACCGCGGTCGACGGCGAGCCGGTGCGCACGACTCAGGACCTGCAGACCGCGATCGACGCGCACCGTCCCGGGGACACGGTCACGCTGACCGTCGTCCGCGGCGGCGACACGCGCGAGGTCGAGGTCGAGCTGGGCGAGCGCCCGGAGCAGGTCACTCCGTAGCGCGGCCGTCAGCCGGCGCCGGCGAGCGAGAGCGCCGCGCCCAGCGCGGCGCTCGCGCCGAGGGTCGCGAGCAGCGGCCAGCGGCGCCGGAAGACGACGTAGAAGGCGAGCGCGGCGAGCCCGGCAGCGACGGGGTCGAACGAGGGCCAGCGGGGGTCGTAGAGGCGCACGCCGAGGAGGTGGCGCTCGCCCACCTGGTCGAAGAGGGCGTGCAGCGAGAACCAGACGGCCAGGTTGAGGATCACGCCGACCACGGCCGCCGTGATGGCCGACAGCGCCGCCGTCAGGTGCCGGTTCCCGCGCAGGTACTCGGCGTAGGGTGCGCCGAGGAAGATCCAGAGGAACGAGGGGGCGAACGTCACCCAGGTCACGAGGGCGGCGCCGAGGACGCCGGCCAGCAGCGGGTCGAGCTCGCCCGGCGAGCGGTAGGCCGCCAGGAAGCCGACGTACTCGACGACCATGATCAGCGGCCCGGGCGTCGACTCCGCCATCCCCAGCCCGTCCAGCATCTCGCCGGCCGTCAGCCAGCCGTAGCCCTGCACGGCCTGCTGCGCGATGTAACCCAGCACCGCGTAGGCACCGCCGAAGCTGACCACCGCGGCCGTGGAGAAGAGCACCCCTTCCTCGACGAAGACGTGGTCGCGGCCGAGCGCGAGCGCGAGCACCGCGAGGGGCGTCAGCCAGACCGCGAGCCCGAGCGCGAGCGTCCGCAGCGCGCGCCGGGTGGAGGGCCGGCCGCTGCGGGCGGCGTCGTCGTCGACGAGCGGTGCGGCCGCCTCGCGGGTCGTAACCCGCGCAGCGTGTGCCGCGACGGGGAGTGCAGCGGGCCGGCGGCGGCCGGCCAGGTAACCGAGCAGTCCTGCGCCGGTGACGATCAACGGGAAGGGGACGTCGAGGAAGAAGATGGCCACGAACGCGGCCGCTGCGACCCCGAACGCGAAGCGCGTCGTCAGCGCACGGGAGCCGATCCGGACGACGGCGAACGCGACGATCGCCATCACGGCGGGCTTGATCCCGTAGGAGATCGCCTCGACGCCGGCGGTGTCGCCGTAGCCGGCGTAGAGCACGCTCAACGCAAGGATCGCCGCGAAGCCGGGGAGGACGAACAGGCCGCCCGCGACCAGGCCGCCGCGGACGCCGTGCAGGAGCCAGCCGAAGTACGTGGCGAGCTGCTGCGCCTCGGGGCCGGGGAGCAGCATGCAGTAGTTGAGCGCATGCAGGAAGCGCCGCTCGCCGAACCAGCGCCGGTCGTCCACGAGGACCCGGTGCATCACCGCGATCTGGCCTGCCGGCCCGCCGAAGCTGTTCAGGCCGACGTACGCCCACACGCGCGCCGCCTGGCCGAAGCCGATCCCGTGCTCGCGCAGCGGCGGTTCGTGCACGCGGGGAACGTACTCACCGGGCGCGCGGCGATTGAGCGGCGCGTCGCGCGGGGAGGACGCGCGTCGTGCGGTTCCGGCGGGGCGCGCGGCTCGATCCCAGTCAGGTCACCGACCTGCGCGGGCGCAGCCGCGGTCGAGCGCGCGGCGGGCTCGTGCTCGGCGGCGGCGGGCTCGGCGGCGGCGCCCTGCTGCTGTACCTGCTGTTCGCGGTGCTCACCGGCGGCGGGCTCGGCGAGCTGGAGCCGCTCGACGGCCGGGCGATCGGCACCGACTCCCCGGGCCAGGTCTCCGAGGCGTGCCGGCGGGGCGAGGACGCGAACGAGCGCCAGGACTGCCGCATCGTCGCGGTCGTGAACAGCGTGCAGGCGTACTGGGACGGCGTCTTCGAGCGGAGCGGCCGGCGCTACCCGTACGCCGACACCGTCTTCTTCACCGACGAGGTGCAGACGGGTTGCGGCTACGCGAGCTCGCAGGTCGGCCCGTTCTACTGCCCGCGCGACGAGCTCGTCTACATCGACCTCGGCTTCTTCGACGAGCTCCGATCGCGCTTCGGCGCCGGCGGCGACTTCGCCCAGGCGTACGTGATCGCCCACGAGTACGGCCACCACGTGCAGAACCAGACGGGCGTCCTGGAGCGGATCGGCGGCGACCGGCAGGGCCCCGAGAGCCGCGCGGTCCGTGCGGAGCTGCAGGCGGACTGCTACGCGGGCGCCTGGGCCGCGGACGCCGTTCGCGACCAGCGGCTGTTCGAGGAGCTGACCCAGCGGGACATCGACGAGGCGCTCGACGCCGCGAGTGCGATCGGCGACGACCGAATCCAGGAGCGGGCGCGCGGCCAGGTGAACCCGGAGACGTGGACGCACGGGTCGGCCGAGCAGCGCCGCCGCTGGTTCTCGCGCGGGTACGAGCGCGGGACGCCCGCCGCCTGCGACACGTTCTCGGGCGGGATCTAGCGGTCTCGCCGCAGGCGGCGGAGCGCCGGCCCGAGCCTCGCCGCAAGCCCGGTCGTTGGCTGGTTCTCGATCTCCAGATCGAGCCGCCGAAGCTCGTCGCGGCCATCCCGGATCGCAGCGTGGGCATCCGCCCCGTTCGTCTGCACCTGAGCCGTGTCGGCGGTGTTCTGCTGCGCTGTCCGGCCGCCGCCGCCGCGCCAGCGGCCCGGGGCGAGACCCACCGCGTCCGCTAGAGTGAGTCGTATACACGAGTTTCCCGCGCCTCCCTGTTCCCTCCGGTTCAAATGGCCGGGAGAGAGGGGAGGCACGATGGCCTCCACGTCGCGAACCGACCCTGCCTACGCGCACGAGAGGCCGAACGCCGCCGGGGTCGGTCCTCCAGGCGACGTGGTCGCGCTGGTCTCCCGCGCCGGCAGTGCGTCGCCGGGCGAGGCGGAGGAGCTCGAGCCGGGGCGAGCGGAGGCCGACCGGATCGTCGCGGCGAGCAGTCGGTACCGGCTCGCCGTCATTCGGCAGGCGGCGCGGAAGCGTCGGCGCGTCCCGGGCCGCACCGATCCGGTCGACGGTTCCACCGGCGGCGTGCGGTGATTCCCGAGCGCGGGAACGGCGAGGCGAGCGCGTCGAGCGAGTCGAGAGCGCGCCTGGTGAGCGGCCGGACGGCCGCGCCCAGCGCGCGCCGGCGCGGGGGTCCACAGTCGGCTGCAAGCGGATCCGCGCGCCGACCCGCTGGCAAGCTCCTCGCCTCGAACCCGGCGAGCGCGCGAAGCGTGCCCCTACTCCAGGAAGAGAGGCTGCCATGAGCTCGAGTGCGAAACGGCGACAGACGATGGCGAAGATGACGCGCGAGCGGACGGTCAAGGAGCGCCGCGCGAAGAAGCAGGAGAAGCGAGACGCGAAGAAGCAGGCCGCCGCCGAGGCGGCCTCGCCGCCGCCGGACGACGCGCCGAGGCAGGACGAGACGCCCTCGGAGGGCGCCGAGTCGCCGCCCGCGGCGCCGTAGCGCGCCGCCACACGCCGGCGGGCGAGCGCGATCGAGCGCACTTCGCGCCGGCGGCTCGCTCCGTTCGCGTGACCACGGCGGGCCAGCGCGACGACCGTCCGTTCCCGAGCGACGCCACGGCGATGGCGTCGGCTCCCGCGGCAATCTGCTAGTGATCGGCGGCGTGTCCGCTGTCCGGGCCATCGTCCTCGGCGTGCTCGTCGCGGCGCTCGCTCCTGCGTGCGGCGGGAGCGGCGGCGGCGAGGAAGAGATCGTGTTCGTCCTGCCCGAGGGCGGGCGGGCGACCACCGCGACGGCCGTGTTCGTGACCGATCCCGCCGGCGAGCGCGACGCCCGCCGGCTGACCTCCCCGCCCGAGGGCGAGTCGGACAGCGAGCCCGCCTGGTCGCCGGACGGTTCGCAGGTGGTCTTCGTCCGCAGGGGCAGGGAGTCGCGGGTCCTCGTCGTCGGGCGCGACGGCGGCGAGCCCGACGCGATCTTGCCGGCGGGCACGTACTCGAGCCCGTCCTGGTCGCCGGACGGCGAGCGGATCGCGTACTTCGAGCAGTCGGCCGACGGCTGGGACGTGATGGTCGCGCGGGCGGACGGCAGTGGCCGGCGACGGCTCGTCGACCTGCCGAACGACCCCGCGGGCGTCGGGCCGGTCGTCGGTGGCCTCGACTGGGGGCCCGACGGCTCGCTCGCGGTCGCGTACGCGCCGGTCGCGCAGGCGGGGCAGGACCTCGAGTACGAGCTGTACGTCGCCGGCGAAGACGGGGAGACCGGCGAGCGCCTCGCGCCCGGCACGAACCCGTCCTGGTCGCCCGACGGCGGGCGGATTGCGTTCGAGACCGCGGAGGGGATCTCGATCGTCGCCCGCGACGGCACCGGGCGACGGACGCTCCTCGAGGGCAACGTCCTCCGTCCGGACTGGTCGCCCGACGGCGAGCGGATCGTCTTCACCGACGGCGCGCTCCGTCTGACCGTCGTCGAGGTCGACGGGGACGGCGAACGGACGCTCGTCCGCCGGGGCGCCGACCCCGACTGGGGGCGCGCCGGGGACTAGGCGCGCCTGTCGGGCGCTGGTACGGCGACGGGCGCGGGACGGAGGAAGAGCAGCACGGCCGCAGCGGCGATCCAGAGCGGGACGAGGAAGATCAGCGCTACCCAGCCGATCGGCGGGACGAGCAGGACGACGACGATCGCGAGGCCGACCCACCCGAGCCAGCGCGGCAGCAGCACGCGCTGCAGCGCGAGGACGGAGACCGCGGCGACGAACGCCGCGAAGGCGATCTCGGCGGCGACGAAGAAGGCGTGCGCGAGGCGCCAGAGTGCGACCGCCGCGCCGGGGTCGAGCAGCTCGGCGTCCGTCGTCGCCCCGGTCGTCTGCGGGCCGACGAGCCCGAGCATCAGCGCTCCGGCGGCGGCGCCGGACGCGAGCGCCGCAGAACGCAGCCAGTCCGCCGCGCCGGCCGACCGCAGGGCGGCGTTGAGGGTCGCCACGAACCAGAGGAAGAAGAACCCGCCGAGGACGAACAGCGTTCCGCCGGCGAGGATGGCGGTGCGATGGTCGCGGAAGTGCGCGACGATCTCGGCCGTCCCGTCCGGGTCGGCCGGGTTCCCGCCCGCCTCGAGAATCAGCACGCCGGCGAGCCAGAGCATGCCGGCCGGCACGCCGGCCAGCCTCGCGTAGCGCTCGAGCCGAGTCACGAGCCGTCCCCTGCCATCGCCGGGTGGAACGCTAGACGACCTTCAGGGTCACGACCTGGTGCGGGCGGTACGGCACGACGATCGCGTCGTGCTCGCGCTCCAGTGGCTCGCCGTCGTCCTCGAGCGCGTTCGCGAGCCGCGCGAACTCGAACGGGAGGCCGAGTCGTACCCGTGCCGTCCCGCGCGCGCCGTGCGCCTCGTACAGTCGCAGGACGAGCGCGGCGGAGTCCTCCGCCCGCTTGAGCGTGTCGAGGACGAGGTTCGGGTCGTCGACCTCGGCGAGCGCGCCGCCGCGGGCGGCCGCCGTCCAGCGGAGCGGGACGTTGAAGCGGAGAGCCTCCCCGACGACGCCGGCCTCGCGCCACCCTCCCGCGTGCGGGAGGAGTGCGTACGCCAACTCGTGGCGCCCCATGTCGGCCCCGGGGTCGGGGCTCTTGGGCGCGCGGAGCAGGCTGATCCGCAGCTCGCTGCCGTAGCAGCTGTACCCGTACTTCGAGTCGGTGAGGACGGCCGCGCCGAAGCCGTGCTCGGACACGTCGGCCCAGCGGTGCCCCGGCACCTCGTACCGCGCGCGGTCGTAGCTGGTCGAGTAGTGGGTCGGCCGCTCGGCGTAGCCGAACGGCATCTCGTAGGTCGCGGTCAGCCCGCGGACCGCGATCGGGAAACACGCCTTCAGCAACCGGTGGGTCTCGTGCCAGTCGACCGTCGCGTGGAACTCGAGGCGGCGCGAGTCGGCGTCGAGCCGGACGACCTGGCGCATCCGGCTCCGCTCGCCGACCGGGCGATCGAATGCGATCTCCGCGCGCAGCGGTGACGCGATGACGACCTCGTGCGACTCCGCGGGCGCGCAGTCCCGCCGCATCTCGAGGTGGAACGGGTCGACGTCCCAGGCGTCGAACGCGACGGGCCGGTCGTCGTAGAGCTCGAGCCGGTTGCCCGGCGAGGCGAGCGTCTCGCGCCCGCTCGCCTTGTCGACGAGGCTGACGACCGTGCCGTCGGCCGCCAGCTCGGCGCGCAGGTGCGCATTCTCGAGCACGAGGCCGTCGGCGCGCACGGTGTCCGGCGGTACGACCACGCGCCCGTACCCGTAGCTCGGCGCCTCGACGAAGCGCAGCTCGCCGTCCGTCGATCGGGCGACCTCGCGGCGCGGCACGCCGACCGTGTTCACCGGCACGCCGCCGGGCTCGCCCAGCACGCGCGCGCAGATCGCCTCCGCCCCGCGCAGCACCTCCTCGAGCTGGCGCTCCGCGTCCTCGTAGACGAGCCCGATCGACGACCCGGGCAGGATGTCGTGGAACTGGTTCAGGAGCAGCAACTTCCACAGCCGGTCGAGCTCGGCGCGCGGGTACTCGCCCTCGCCGGTCGCCGCCAGGAACTCGGCGTCGTGCAGCGCGGCCTCGCAGCGCCGGTTGAGCCGCTTCGTGCGTCCCTGGGTCGTGTACGTGCCGCGGTGGTACTCGAAGTAGAGCTCGCCGACGACCACGGGGCGCTCGCCCTCCTCGGCCTCGAGCGCCTCGAACAGCTCGTCGCTCGTGCGCATGCGCGTCCGCGGCAGCCCCTGGAGGTCGCGCGCCCGCAGGAGCGTCTCGAGCATCTCCTTCGTCGGCCCGCCGCCGCCGTCGCCGTGGCCGAAGACGAGCAGGCTCGTCCCCGAGTGGTCGTGGTCCTTGTAGTCGCGCGCCGTCGCCACGAGCTGCGACACGCTGGCGTCGCTGCTGTAGGTGTTGGCGGGCGGGAAGTGCGCGAGCACCTCGCTGCCGTCGATGCCCTGCCAGGTGAACGTGTGGTGCTCGGGGCTGGTGAAGCGGTTCCAGGAGAGCTTCTGCGTCAGGAAGCGGGTGACCCCGGCCTCGCGCATCAGCTGCGGCAGCTGGCCTGTGTAGCCGAAGGCGTCGGGACTCCAGAACTCGCGGCAGCGGCGGCCGAAGCGGGACTCCCAGTAGCGCTGTCCGTGGAGGAACTGGCGGACGAGCGACTCGCCCGACGGGATGTTGCAGTCGGGCTCGACCCACGTCGCGCCGACCGGGACGAACTGGCCGGCGGCGACCTTCTCCTCGATCCGCCGCCAGAGGTCGGGATTGCGCTCTTCGATCCAAGCCAGCTGCTGCGGCTGCGAGCAGGCGAAGCGGTACTCGGGGTACGCGCCCATGTAGTGCGTCTGGCTCGAGAAGGTGCGCACGGCCTTGCGGTACGACTCGGCGAGCGGCCACAGCCAGGCGGTGTCGAGGTGCGCGTGGCCGATCGCGGCGACCTCGTGGACACGCGACGCGTTGCCGTGCTCGTACAGCGCGCCAAGGATGTCGCGCGCGGCGTCCCAGGTCTCGCGGTCCTCCTCGACCCACTCGTTGCAGAAGCGGTTGAGCTCGGAGCGGAGCAGGCCGCGGAAGCTGTCGTCGAGGCCGTCGGCCGCCTCGAGCGCGCGCAGCGTCTCGAAGTCGAAGTACAGGCGCCACGCCTCCGGGTCGAAGAGCGCGATGTCGCAGCGATCGAGGACGGGCGCCGGCAGGCTCTCGTACGTCCCGCGCTGGCGGCCGAACATGCCGTTGCAGGCGAGCTCGACCTGGAAGGCGAGCTCGGCGCCGGGCTCGGCGCGCTCGATCAGCACGGCGTCGGGCCGCTCGCCGGCGCCGCCGGTGTTGAGCCCCTGGAGGACCTGGCCGTCGACCCAGAGCGCCGCCTCGCTGTGCGAGACCCAGAGCAGGTCGACGCGGCCGCCCGCCCACGCCTCCGGCACGGTCGCCCGCACGCGGAACCAGTACGTCGCCCAGAGCGGCCCGAAGGCCTCGCCCAGCCGGGCCGGCCGGTACTCGAGCCCCTGCGCCTCCTCCCAGCTGATCCGGTCGACGCGCGGGCTGACCAGGATCTCGTCGGCCGGACGCGTCTCGGGGTAGATCAGGGCGCGGATCCGCTCGGACGTCTGCTTCAGGCGCCCGCGGGTGTACTCGAGGTGGCGGATCACGGTCGGCTGCTCGGCGCTACGTGTTGCGCTTGGCCGAGCCCGATCCGCTCGACGGTGAAGTGCGGACGCGTCCGGTGGAAGAGCGGGTTCACACCCCGGACGACGAGGCCGGCGCCCCAGTTGACATGTGTGTTGGCGAGCGGGAGGTCGTCCGCCGCCCGGAACTGGAAGAGGACGTTGCGCGGGGTCCGCCGCGAGCGGTTGATCCCCGACCGGTGGATCGTCAGGTAGTTGAAGAAGACGACGTCTCCGGCGCTCACGGGCAGCGCCGTACCCGACTCGAGCGGGTAGGCGTCCGGGTCGAGGTGGTTGTGCTCGGCGGTCTCGAGCGGGCCGAGGCGGTGCGACCCCGGCACGACGTAGAGACAGCCGTTCTCCTCGTCGGCGTCGTCGAGGTGCACGGAGGCGGCAAGCATCGTGTGCCTGGCGTGCGGGAAGTACGGGTAGTCCTGGTGCATCGGGAAGGGCGCGCCCTTCTCGGGCGGCTTCACGAGCATCTTCGAGGGGTGCAGCACGACGTCGGGGCCGAGCAGGCGCTCCAGCACCGAGCCGAGGCGCTCGTGCAGCAGCGCGCGCGTGAAGCGGCTGTCGTGCCAGGGCAGGTCGTGTAGCCCTTCAGCACGAGCGCGCTCCGCTCCTCCTCGCTGAGGTGGCTGCCTTCCCAGGTGTGGTTGCGGTCGCTGTCCAGCTCGACCGCGCGGCCGACGATTCCCTCCACGGCCGCGCGCAGCTCTTCGACCTCGGCGGCGTCGTACACCCCGCGGACGTGCAGGTACCCCTGCTCCCGGTAGAACTCGACCTCCGCTGCTCCGATCACCTGAGCTCCCTCGCTCGCCCGCGGAGCGCGAGGTATAGCTTCTGCCCGCCTCCCGCTGCCACTACCGCCCGGCGGGGTCGACGAGGACGCGCCCCGCGCGGACGACGAGCACCGGCTTCGCCAGGTCGTCACCGAGCTCCCGCGCGTCGCCGCGGACCGCGATCACGTCCGCCGGCGCCCCCTCGGCCAGCGTCCCGAGCGGCGCGCGGCCGAGCTGCTCGCCGGCGTGCGAAGTCGCGGCGGCGAGCACGTCCTCCGGGTCGAGGCCCGCCCGGCGCAGCAGGCGGAGCTCCTCGACGTCGATGCCCCAGACGCGGACGGCGGGCACGTCGGTGCCGTAGAGGAGGCGCCCGCCGAGGGCGACGAAGCGCGCCGCGTCGGGGACCGGATCGGGGCAGTCGTCCGGGAGCTCCGCGAGGACGTGCAGCGTCCCTACGACCTCGACCCCGCGTTCCACGAGCCGCTCGAGAAGCTCGTCGGCGACGCCGCACGGGGCGTGGGCCAGCTCGTCGACGCCGGCGTCGAGCGCGAGCTCGACCGCGTACGTACCGGTCGCGTGCGCCGTCACGGGGCGGTCGTGCGCGTGTGCCTCGTCGACGATCGCCCGCACCTCGCCGGGGCTCAGCAGCGGCCAGTCGGCGGCCGGCTCGAGCGCGATCTTGACCACCGCGGCGCCGCGGTGCACCAGGTCGCGAACGGCCGCACGGGCGCGCGCCTCTCCCCGCACCGCGAGCGCATGGGCGTCCCCCCAGACCGGGATGGGATAACCGTCCGGAGCGGTGAGGATCGGCCCCGCCTGGACCAGCCGCAGCGGCGCGTCCTCGTCGGAGGGGCTCAGCGTCGCGAGCGGGTCCCCGACGCTGCGAACCGTCGTCACGCCACTCTCGGCGAATCGCTCGCGTGCGCGTGGGTGCGACGAGCCCAGGTGGACGTGCAGGTCGATCAGCCCCGGCAGGATCGTCGCGTCGCCGAGCTCGAGCACCCGGTCGGCCTCCGCGTCGAGCTCCGCCCCCGCCGCCACGATGTCGTCGCCGCGGATCAGGACGGCTCCCGGCTCGACCACCCGCTCGCCGTCGAACAGCCGGTCGGCGCGGAGGAGCAGGTCGCCGCGCTGCGGCTCGTCGTGCCGGCAGCCGGACAGCACCGCAGCCAACGCGAGGACGAGCGCGAGCGAGTACGGGATGCGAACCGCTACAGCGGTGAGCCTACGATGCCGCGGCGATGGAGGGGCGTCCGAACATCCTGCTCGTCGTCGCCGACCAGCTCGTCCCGTTCCTGACCGGCGCCTACGGCCACCCGGTCGTCAAGACGCCGAACCTCGACCGCCTGGCCGAGCGCGGCGTCCGCTTCGACGCCGCGTACACGCCGTACCCGCTCTGCGCACCGGCGCGCGCGGCGCTGATGACCGGCCGGTACGCCTCCGAGCTCGGCTGCTACGACAACGCGGCCGTCCTGCCCGCCGACGAGCCGACGCTCGCGCACTACCTGACGAACGCCGGCTACGAGACGGTGCTGAGCGGGAAGATGCACTTCATCGGGCCCGACCAGCTGCACGGCTTCCGCCGGCGGCTAACCACGGACGTCTACCCCGCCGGCCTCGACTGGGTGCCGACGCAGGACGAGCAGGGGCGCTTCGTCCGCGGCGGGCACGCGCGCCTCTACACGGCCGAGCGAGCCGGCGTCGCGCCGTGGACGAAGTTCTTCTCGTACGACGAGGAGACCCAGTTCCGCGCGCTGGAGTACCTCCGCGAGCGCTCGCGGTTGCAGCCCGCCGAGCCGTTCTTCCTCACTGTCTCGTACCACCACCCGCACGACCCCTTCGTCGTCACGCCCGAGCTGTGGGACCTGTACGAGGGCGCCGAGATCGAGCTGCCGGAGTTCCCGGCCGACCTCGAGTCGACCTACTCGGCGCTCGACCGCTGGGCGAACGAGGCGCACGAGACCGGCGCCGTCGCGCTCGACGAGGACGACCTGTACGCGCTCCGGCGCGCGTACTACGGGCTCGTCACGTACGTCGACCGCAAGCTGGGCGAGCTGCTCGCCGTGCTCGAGGCGACCGGGCAGCGCGAGGACACCGTCGTCGTCTTCACCAGCGACCACGGCGACATGCTCGGCGAGCGGCGGATGGTGCAGAAGCGCGTCTTCTACGAGTGGTCGGTGCGCGTGCCGCTCGTGGTCGACGTACCCGGAGGAGACGGGGGGGCGGCGGTCTCGCACGCCGTCTCGCTGCTCGACCTCGTGCCGACGCTGCTCGACCTCGCCGGCGTCCCGGCCGAGGAGCGGCTGCCCGCGGCGGGCGCCAACGTCTTCGCCGGCGAGCAGCCCGTCTTCTCGGAGTACCACGTCGAGAAGGTGCGCGCGCCCTCGTTCATGGTGCGCGACGGCCGCTGGAAGTACGTCTACACCCACGGGCACGACAGCCGCCTCTACGACCTCGAGGCCGACCCCGGCGAGTGGCGCGATCTCGCTCCGGAGCAGCCCGAGGTCGTAGAGCGGCTCCGCGCCATGATCCTCGCCCGCTTCGACCCCGACCGGATCGCGGCCGACGGCGAGGCGAGCGTCCGCCGCCGCGAGCTCGTCCGCCGCGCGATGGAGCGGAACGGGACGCGCTGGGACTACCAGCCGTTCGTCGACGCGACGACGCAGTACGTGCGTTAGGGCCGCGAGACGGTCAGCCGGAAAGGGCCGCCGCCGCGGACATGTCGGACGCGGACGAGAGCGCTCCGCCGGCCGCAGATCGTGGCAGGCGCGGAGACGCGGTAGACGGTGCGGGGACCCGAGGCGACCGAGACGCGCAGCGCTCCGTCGAGGGGCGTGGCGATGCGGAAGACTCGGCTGTCGCGGCCCGTGAGGGTGAACCGCGTGTTCCCGCGCCACGGCTCGAGGACGTCCTGCTCGAGCAGGGCAAGCGCGGTCGTGTCCGGGTAGAAGCGGCGGTCAACGAGCAACCACGGCGTCTCGGCGACGCCGAGCCGCCGCTCGTTCAGGACGCGGTACGCCTCGGCGAATCCCTCCGCCGGGTTCAGCCGGTAGAGGGGACCGAAGCTGATCTGCGGGAAGAACCTGCCCTCCCGCACGCCCGCGCAGATCCCCATGTAGCTCGCCCAGCGTTTCGTGCCGTCGCTCAGCGCACCCCAAGGCGAGTTGAGGCGGCTGCGCGCGACGTGGTGGCCGTACTCGTGCATTACGAGCGCCTCGGCGCCGATGCCGCCGGGATCGCCGAACCCCGTGGCGAGGATCGTCTTCGTGTTCGTCAGGTAGCAGGCGAGCGCATACGCGCCGCACCGATCGTCGAGCTCGGGCCGCGGCGCCAGCTGGAACGTCACCTCCTCCAGCTCCGGCCCGTGGACGAGGCTGTCGAGGAGCGCCGCCCAGCGCAGGCGCTCCGCCTCGTCGACCGCGTACCCGTCGGAGACGACGACGCGAACGCGGGCGCCGCTCGCCGTGGGGTAGGCGCGGCCCCGCGCGACGTACGCAACCTCGCCGTCGATCCGCTCCACGACGATGATCTCCGGCGGCTCCGGCGGCGCCGCCTCCGGCCGAGCCTGTGCAGCGGGAACGAGGGCCGCAGCGGTGACGATCGAGAGGAGCGTCCGAAGCATCGGCGCCCATCGTCGGGCGCGACGCTTTGCGTGCTCTTAGGCGGCGCTGAGGCCCTCCTGAGGCGCCCAGGAAGGCGCGGGCTAGCCGCTCGCCAGCCCCGGGAACCCGCGGCCGACCGTCGTCCAGACGCCGCCGGCGCCGACCGCGATCGCCGTCGAAGAGACGTGCTCGTCCGGCGTCCGCGGCGTCACCCGGACCGTCGCCTCGAACCTCTGTACCTCGTTCAGGCGCGCGACCGTTCCACCGGTCGCGTCGCTCCACCACAGCGCTTCCCGGCCGGCGACGACGGAGCCCGGACGCGCACCGAACGGGGCGCTGGTTTCCTCGAGCACCTTGAGCCGCCGCGTAGCGACCCGGAGGAGCGTTCCCCGGCCCGCAGACGACGCGACCCAGACGGCGCCGAGGCCGACGGTTGGCGGCAGCGCCCAGTCGTACTCCGTGCCCAGACGCAACGATCCCGTCACCGCCGCCGAGGCGGCGTCGATCCGGTAGAGGGTGGGCGGGAAGGGCGGATCGTCGCTAGGCCCAACGGGGGCCCACCCGGTCACCCACACAGCGCCGTGCCCGTAGGCGATTCCCGTGATCGTGGCCGCGTCTTGGAGCCGGACGCGTGCCAGCTCTGCTCCGGTCGTCGGGCTGATGCGGACGACGAGCGAACCGTCCAGGTCGCGGCCGAGCAGCCACACGGAGCCGCCGCCGACCGTCACGGCGGTCGGAGCAACGGTCACCCGGTACTCGCGCCTGCCGCCGCCGGCACGAATCCTCGTCAGCGCGACGAGGCCACGCCGGAGGTTGGCTCCGGCGAGCCACACGCCGTCGGCGTCGGCCGTGAGGAGCGGGCCGGTCAAGTCCACCGCGTTTGGGGCCGGCCGCACGGGAGGCGCAGCCAGCCGGACAGTCCGCCGGACCGTGTTCGTGGCCGCGTCGATCTCCGAGACGGTCTCGTCGTCGGCGTTGTACGCCCAGGCCGTCCGGCCTGCGGCGGCCACTGCGGTCGGATTCCGGCCGACGTCGATCACGGCCGCGACCTGGTTGGTCGCGGCGTCGATCCGGACGAGGGTGTCGTTACGCGGGGCGACGCCCTGGGCTTCGCTTCCGCCGCGCGCGACGAACGAGGCCGCGGCGACGGCGACCGCGAGCAGCGCGACGGGCACGGCGACAAGCGCGATTCGCGCGCGAGACGGGCCCGCCGGGAGGAGGCCGAGAGCGTCGCGTGCCGCTGCGACGAGCTCGCCGCAGGTCGCGTAGCGCTCGCCGAGGTCCTTCGCCATCGCCTTTCGCAGCACGCCGTCGACGGCATCCGGCAGCGCCGCGTTCCGCGCGCTCGCCGGCGGCGGCTCTCGCTCCAAGTGCGCCCACACGACGGCGAGGTGCGAGTCGCGCACGAAGGGCGGCTCGCCGGTCAGGCACTCGAACAGCAGGCAGCCGAGGGAGTAGACGTCGGCGCGGCCGTCGACCGCTCCCCGCTCGATCTGCTCGGGCGCGACGTACGCGGGCGTCCCGGCGAAGCGCCCTTCCGTCGGCGGCATGCCTGGCTCCGTCAGCCGCCGGCTGAGTCCGAAGTCGGAGAGGTACGCGTGCTCGCTCGCGTCGAGGAGGACGTTCGACGGCTTCACGTCGCGGTGCACGAGCCCGCGCGCGTGGGCCGCGTCCAGGGCCGCCGCGACCTGCGCGCAGATGGCGAGCGCGCGCGGCGGCGCGAGCGCGCCCTCGGCGCGCAGGAGCGCATGGAGGTCGCTGCCCTCGACGTGACGCATCGCGAGGTAGAGCTGTCCCTCGGCCTCGCCCGCGTCGTAGACGGGGACGACGTTCGGGTGCTCGAGCAAGGCCGCGAGCTGCGACTCGCGCAGGAAGCGGTTGCGGAAGCCCTCGTCCTGCGCCAGCTCCGGGGCGACCAGCTTCAGCGCGACCTTCCGGTCGAGCCGGGCGTCGTGGGCGCGGTAGACCACGCCCATCCCGCCCTGCCCGACGACACCCTCGATGCGGTAGTCGAGGAAGTCCGTGCCAGTGCGGGCGTCGGTGGGGACGGTCACGGCGTCGACCGCTCCGAGCATACGACGCCGCAGCGTGAACGTGGTAGCGTCGCCCGAGGGGAGCTGCATGGACTTCCGCATCCTCGGCCCGCTCGAGGTCGTGGCCGACGGCCGGTCGCTTCCGCTCGGCGGGGCGCGGCAGCGTGCGCTCCTCGCGCGCCTTCTCACTCGAGCCAACGAGGTCGTCTCCTCGGACGTCTTGATCGACGCACTGTGGGGAGAGCGGCCGCCGCAGGCTCCGGCGAACGCGCTCCAGTACCACGTCTCGCAGCTGCGGAAGGCGCTCGCGCCCGCAGACGTGATCGCGACGCGCGAGCCCGGCTACGTGATCGAGGTTACGCCCGACGCGCTCGACCTGCTGCGGTTCGAGCGGCTCGTCGAGCGGGCCGGCAGCGCCGCACCCGAGCAGGCGGCGAGGCTCTTGCGGGACGCGCTCGCCCTCTGGCGCGGGCCACCGCTCGCCGACCTCGCGTACGAGCCGTTCGCCCAGAGCGAGATCGCGCGGCTGGAGGAGCTGCAGGCGGCCGCGCTCGAGCTGCGGATCGACGCCGACCTCGCACTCGGCCGCCACGCGCGCGTCGTCGGCGAGCTCGAGGCGCTGGTTCGTCAGTACCCGCTGCGCGAGCGGTTCCGAGCCCAGCTGATGCTCGCGCTCTACCGCTCGGGCCGCCAGGCAGAAGCGCTCGAGGCATACCGGCAGGCGCGGCGCGCGTTGATCGAGGAGCTCGGAATCGAGCCCGGGCCAGCGCTGCGCGAGCTCGAACAGGCGATCCTGAGACACGACCCGGCGCTCGCCTCCGCGGCACCGCTCGCCTCCGCCGCACCGCTCGCCTCCGCCGCGCCTACGACGCCAGTCGTCCCTGCGCCGGCGCGTGCCTTGCTCGTCGTTGCCTCGGACGACGCCTCGCTCGACGACCTGCTCGGTGTCGCAGAGCCGCTCGCGCGCCAGCCGCCGCGCGAGCTGATCATCGCGCGTCTCGTCGCGAGCAGCGACGCGCTCGGCGCCGCGAACGCCTCGCTCGTCGACCGCCGTACCGCACTCGCCGAGCGCGGCGTCGTCGCCCGAGTTGCCGCCTACACCGCTCCGAAGCCGCCTGCCGAGGCCGTGCTGCTCGCCGCCGACCCGCGCGTGGACCTCCTGCTCGTGCACGCGCCGCCGGCGATCCTCGAGGCGGACGTCCTCGGCGACGACCTGGCCGCGGTCCTGGGCGGAGCGCCGTGCGACGTAGCGATTCTCCTTCGCGGTGCGGGGACGCGGGACGGGCCGGTCGTGACGCCGTTCGGCGGCGCCGATCACGAATGGTCTGCGATCGAGCTCGCCGCCTGGCTCGCGTCCGCGCTCGGCACGTCGCTGCGGCTCCTCGGCACGGAGGCGGATGCGGCGGCGGGGCGCCGCGACGCGAGCCGGCTGCTCGCGCGCGCGTCGCTGGTCGTCCAGGAGGTCGTCGGCGTTGCCAGCGAGCCGAGGCTCGTCGCTCCGGGCGCGGACGGCGTCGCTGCCGGAGCGCGCGATGCGCGCCTTCTCGTTGTCGGCGTCTCCGAGCGCTGGCGAAGCGAGGGGATCGGCCGCGTTCGACTCGAGGCGGTGCGGCGAGCCAGCGTGCCGGCCGTCTTCGTCCGGCGCGGACCCCGGCCGGGGGGTGTCGCCCCGAGCGAGACGATGACGCGCTTCACCTGGACGCTCGCCTCCGCGTGACGACCCGCACCCAGGCCGCCGTACCCGCGCCGAGCGCTTCGCGGACGTCGGGCTCGCTCACCAGCATGAGCTCGCCGTAGGGCAGCCCCAGCGGGGCGCCCGCGACATTGACCAGACAGACGACCCGCTCGTCCTCGGCGGCCCGCTCGAACACCAACGTGCCGGGCGGGCTGTCGACCCACGCGAACCAGCCGCGGCGCAGCGCGCCGCTGACCCGCCGGGCCGCGATCGCCGAGCGGTAGAGCGTGAGCGTCGAGGAGGCGTCCTCGACCTGCGCGTCGACGCATGCCGACGCCCAGGTCTCGGGCACCGGCAGCCACGGCGTCCCCGCCGTGAAGCCGAACGCGGGGAGCTCGCGCTGCCAGGGGAGCGGCACACGCGAGCCGTCGCGCCCGACGCGCGCCCCGCGGGTGTGGACGAAGACCGGGTCCTGCCGCAGCTCCGGCGGCAGCTCGACCGTCTCCAGCCCGAGCTCCTGCCCGGCGTAGAGGAACGCCGCGCCGGGAAGCGCCAGCAGCAGCAGTGCCGCCGCGCGCGCCCGCCGCCGCCCCTGCTCCCCGCCGCCGTAGCGGGTCGGCAGCCGCCCGACGTCGTGGTTCTCGAGCACCCAGGTCGCACTCGCGCCGACCGCGCCGAGCGCGGAGAGCGTGCGCTCGATCGCGTCGCGCAGCGCGTCCCGCTCCCACGGCTGGAACAGGAGCGTGAAGTTGAACGCCAAGTGGAGCTCGTCCGGCCGGACGTAGTCGGCGACCCGCCTGGGGTCGGTCAGCATCACCTCCCCGATCAGCACGCGGTCGCCCTCGTAGCCGTCCGCGAGCCGCCGCCAGCGGCGGTAGAGCGGGTGCAGCTCCGGCCGGTCGATTGCCGCGCGCCGGTCGGATGAGAACAGCTCGCCGTCCGGCGCGGGCTCCGCCTCGTCGCGCAACTCGGGATCCTTGAAGAGGCCGTGGGCGACGTCGATCCGCAAGCCGTCCACACCCCGGTCGAGCCAGAAGCGGAGGATCCGCTCGAAGTCGGAGCGGACCGCGGGGTTGTGCCAGTCGAGGTCCGGCTGCTCGGGCGCGAACAGGTGCAGGTACCACTCGCCGCTCCGCTCGTCGAGCGTCCAGGCCGGCCCGCCGAAGTTCGACGGCCAGTTGTTCGGCGGCCCCCCGCCGCGGCCGGGCCGGAAGACGTACCGCGCGCGGTCGGGATGGCGTGGGTCGGCGAGCGCGTTCCGGAACCACTCGTGCGTGATCGACGTGTGGTTCGGGACGATGTCGACGACGACGCGGATGCCGAGCGCGTGCGCGTCGGCGACGAGGGCGTCGAAATCGGTGAGCGTGCCGAAGCGTGGGTCGACGGCGAGGAAATCGGCGACGTCGTAGCCGTGGTCGAAGTCGGGCGAGGGGTAGAACGGCGTCAGCCAGATCGCGTCCACGCCGAGCTCGCGCAGGTACGGCAGCCGCGCGCGGATCCCGGGCAGGTCACCGAGCCCGTCGCCGTCCGAGTCGGCGAAGCTGCGGACGTAGATCTCGTAGAAGACCGCGTCGCGCCACCACTCGCTCACGCCGACAGCACTTCGCGGAAGAAGGCGATCCGGTCGGCGAGCGCCGGCGGGTGGCCGTCGACCCCGTGGCCGCAGTCGTACTCGGCCCATCGCTTCGGCGGGGCGGCCGCCGTGAAGAGCGCCCGCCCGGCCGCGAGCGGGATGGTCTCGTCCCCGCGCCCGTGCTGGAACCGCAGCTCGCGCCGGCCCGGCACCGCGACGAACTCGACCGGGTCGAGCCGCGCCACGCGTGCGAGGTAGGGCTCGTCGGTGATTCCCTCGCGGCGCAGCCACTCGACGAACCCGGTCCCCATCGCCGCGATCACGATCGCCTCGAGCCGCGGCTCCACGGCGGACAGGACGGCACCCTGCGTCCCGCCGAAGCTGTGCCCGAAGTAGCCGAATCGGGTGACGCCGCGCGCGGCCAGCAGGTCGAGAGCGCGCCGCTGGACGAGCACGGCGTCGCCGAGCGCGCGCTCGTCGGCCTCGATCTCGCCGGGACGCGGCATGCTCGTGTCCGCGAGCACGACGCTCACTCCCGCGTGCGCGAGCTCGACGGCCTGCCCGACGAAGAGGTGCTTGCCGGGCCCGGAGCCGCCGTGCGCGTAGATCACGCCCGGCCGCCCGGGAAGCGCACCGCCTGCCTCGACGACGTACGCCGCGACCTCGCCGCCGCGCGCCGCGGCGAAGCGCACCTCGGTCACCACCGCGCCGTCGCGGCGCTTGCAGCCGACCGTGCGCAGGTCGAGCGGTAGGGACGCGTCGTACTCGAACAACCGGCGGACGGCGTCGACGTCGTGCGCCACTCAGCGCACCCCCGCGAGCGCGGCGCCGAGCTCGTCCGCCGTCGGGATCGCGGAGCGGCCGTCGAGCGCGCGGCACGACAGCGCGGCCGCGGCGTTCGCGGCCGTGAGCGCTTCGCGCAGCCTCGCCCCGCGCACCAGCTGCGCGAGCAGCGCGCCGTGGAACACGTCGCCGGCGCCGAGCGTGCTGACGGCGTCGACCGCGAGCGGCGGCGCGGCGACGAGCTCGCCGCTCCGGGTCGCCGCCACGCTTCCTTCGCCGCCCCGCGTCGCCACGACGAGCTCGGCGCCGGCCGTAGCGGCTGCACGCAGCGCCTGCTCGAGGTCGAGCGCGGGGAACAGCGCGCGGAGCGCCGCCTCGGTAGGCGCATAGAGCGACAGGCCGTCGAGCTCGAGCTCCGCGATCGGGTTGCCTCCGTCCACCGACACGCGGGCGCCGCCGACGAGCGGACGGACCGCCGCGAAGCCGACGTGGTCGGCGTGCACCCACGCCGCGCGCCGGCACAGCTCGCGCGCGCCCGGGGTCAGCTCGAGCGGCGGGAGCGTGCCGGGGAAGGCGGCGATCGCGCGGCCGCGCGAGCTGCGGTCGACGAGGACGCAGCTCTGCGCCGAGCGTGCGCCCCGCACGGTGACGAGCTCGGAGGTGCCGACGCCCTCCTCCTCGAGCCCGGCGCGGATCGCCGCACCCGCCTCGTCGTCGCCCACCGCGGCCACCAGGGAGGCCGTCACCCCGAGCCGGGCAAGCGCGACCGCCGCGGTCGCGGCCGGCCCTCCGCCCGCCACGGTCAGCTCGGAGGCGACGACCCGGCCGTCGCGCGGCGGGTGGTCGGGAACGGCGAGCACCGTGTCGAGCGTCGCGGCGCCGACGCAGACGACGTGCCCGTCCACGTCAGGCTGGATCAGGAAGTTGGTGCGCGACCGTCGAGCAGGCTCTCGCCCGTCCCGGGCGAGAAGAAGTAGAACCGCGACGGATCGACCGCGAGCCGGACGGTTGCCCCGACCCGTGCCTCGGTTCTCGGGTCGACGCGGGCGCCGAACAGCGCGCGCTGGCTGTCCTCGGCGAGGAGCGTCGCCTCCTCTTCGGGGTCGTCCTTCACCTCTTCGACCACGATCGCCGGCGCGTCGACCTCGAAGAAGAGGAAGGCGTCCGAGCCGAGTTCCTCGACGACGGCGACGCGGGCCTCGATCTCGGGCAGCCCCCGCGGCGCGAACGCCGCGTCCTCGAACGCCTCCGGCCGGATGCCGAGCACGACGGCGCCGTCCTCGGCGAAGCGCGGCCGCCGGTCGCGGTCGAGCGGGATGCCGAACCGCCCGAACCTCACCGAGTCGCCGGCCATGTGCGCCTCGATCAGGTTCATCGACGGCGAGCCGATGAACGCCGCGACGAAGAGGTTGGCGGGGTCGTCGTAGAGCCGCTGCGGCATGTCGACCTGCTGGAGGCGTCCGTCGCGCATGACCGCTACGCGCTCGCCGAGCGTCATGGCCTCGACCTGGTCGTGCGTGACGTAGACCGTCGTCGTGCCGAGCTTCGAGTGCAGCTGCTGCAGCGAGGTCCGCATCGTCACGCGGAGCTTCGCGTCGAGGTTCGAGAGCGGCTCGTCCATCAGGAACGCCTGGGGCTCGCGGATGATCGCGCGGCCCATCGCCACGCGCTGCCGTTGACCGCCGCTCAGCTGCTTCGGGCGGCGATCGAGCAGCTGCTCGATCGCGAGCAGGCGCGCGGTCTCGCGGACGCGCTCCCTGATCTCGCGGC
>JACVRR010000081.1 GCA_014534345.1 Thermoleophilia bacterium
GCCGCGACTGCCACCGCCCTCGCGGCCGGGCTGGCGGCGGCGCGGCTCGTCCCCGGGGTCGACGCTGCGCTGTTCGGCCTGCTGCGGCGGGACGTACTCAGCCCGCGCGTCCTCGACGGCTTGCTCGTCGATCCACACGTCCGTAACTACGCCGTCCTCGTCCTCGGCGCCGGCCTCGCGGCCGTGCTCACGAGGCGGTCGGCCGGCTCGGTGCTCGCCTACACCGGGCTCTCCGGACTCGTTGCGTTCGCCTTCGTCCGCGCGCTGTGGGCGCTCTGGGACCGGCCCCGGCCCCAGGAGGTGCTCGGGTCGGTGACGTTGTACCAGCACGACTGGAGCCCGTACGCGTCGTTCCCGAGCGGACACGTCGCAGTCACGACCGCCCTCGTCGCGGCGATCGCCGGCGTCTTCCCGGTTGCGCGCCACGCGCTCTGGGCATATGCCGCCGCCGTCGCCGTCACACGGGTCGCCTTCGGCGCGCACTTCCCCTCCGACGTTGTGGTCGCGGTGCTCCTCGGCCTCGCCGCGGCGGCGGCCGTGCGGGCGCTCCTCCGCGAGATCGGACGTCCGCCTCCGCTCGCGGGTCGCTCGCCGCGCCGTCGCCTGCTCGACGGGCTTCCGCCCCCCGGCGACCGCGTCCTGCGCTGGACGGCGCGTGCCTGGCTCGCGGTCGCGCTCGCCACCTTCTTCGTCCTCGACGCGACCCGCGGCGTGCCGCACGCGCCGGAGGGGACCCTCCTCTCCCCGCACCAGGAGACATCGCTCCAGCGCGGCCTGCTGTACGCGGCCGCGGTGGCCGCCGTCCTCTCCCTGCGCGCCCCAGCGCTCGGCGGCGGCGTCCTCGTCCTCACCGGGCCGGCGCTCGGCGTGGCGGCGACGGTCCAGTACGACCCGCTCGTCGCGTTCGGCGCGGTGATCGCGTTCACCGTCCCCGGCGTTCTCCTGCTCGTCACCTCGCCGGCCCTCCGCTCGGCGCGCGCGCGCATCGCGCTTGCGGCCGGGCTCGTCGCGCTGCTCGCCGCCGGCGGGGCTGCCGCATTCCGCGTGCACGACTACGTGTTCGGCCCGACCCATCCGCAGTCGCCGCTCGCCCGGCTGCCCGACTCCGCCGTGGAGTGGGCGTGGGCGGGCGGCGTCGACACCGCGGGCGTCACCGTGACCGCGAAGGTCGCCCGCGACGCGCGCGTCCGGCTCGCCGTCGCCGAGCGGCCTGATCTCACGCGCGCCGCCTACTCGCACGCCGTCGCTGCGCGTGAGGACGCGAACGGCCGGATCGTGACACTCCGCCTCGGCGGCCTGGAACCCGGACGGGCCTACCACTACGCGGTCGAGGTCGGCGGACGGCTCGACCGCGTCCGCGCCGGCTCCTTCCGGACCTTCCCCCGCCCGCCGGCGTCATTCGTCTTCGCGTTCGGAAGCTGCGCGCGAACCGGCTCGAACGGCGCCGTCTTCGACGCGATTCGCCGCGACCGCCCGCTGTTCTTCCTGCTCGGCGGCGACCTGTTTTACGGGAACGTCGCGGACGACGACGCCTCACGTTTCCTCCAGCACTACGGGCAGGTGCTCGGTGCCCCGGCCCAGGCGGCGCTGTACCGGACGGTGCCCGTCGCGTACGTCTGGGACGACCACGACTTCGGCCCGAACGACGCCGACGCGCGCGCGCCGAGCCGCGCGGCTGCGCAGCGCGCGTACCGGCAGGCGGTTCCGCACTATCCGCTCGTCGAGCGGGGCGCGATCTACCAGGCGTTCTCCGTCGGCCGCCTGCGGTTCGTGCTCCTCGACCTGCGGTCGGAGCGGTCGCCGAGCGCGGCCCCGGACGACGCGAGCAAGACGATGCTCGGACCGCGGCAGAAGGCCTGGCTGAAGCGCGAGCTCGCAGCCGCCGTCCGACGGGGCGAGGCCGTCGTCCTGTTCAGCTCCGTGCCGTGGATCGCGCCGCCCTTCCCGGGCGACGACAGCTGGGCCGGCTACGCGACGGAGAGACGTGAGCTCGCCGACGCCGTCGCGGCGGTCGGCGCCGGCCGCGTGCTGCTGCTCGGCGGCGACGCGCACATGGTCGCGTTCGACGACGGCTCCCACAGCGACTACTCGAGTGCGCGGGCGCGCGGATTCCCCGTCGTGCACGCGGGCGCGCTCGACCGGCGCGGCGAGCGTAAGGGCGGGCCGTACAGCGGCGGCGCCTATCCCGGCAGCGGCCAGTACGTCCGCGTCGACGTGAGAGACCGCGGTGGCCGTGCGATCCTCGTCACCGTGACCGGCAAGCGCTGGGACGGACGGGTCCTGCTTCGCGCGCGCGCCTCCCTCACGGTCGGGGGCCTCCGCTGACGGCGCTGCTCGAGAGCGAGCGTGTCGCGGCGCTGATCCCCTGTCATCAACGGCCGCCGGGTAAGCACCTGCGCCGGTGCCTCGAGGCCGGCGTGCCCGTCGCGTAGGTGCGGATCGAGACGATCTAAGGCACGGGAACGAGCTCCTTCCGCGCGGTCCGGGACGGGGTCCGCGTGCTCGCCGCTGCACTCGCATGGCGCGCCCGTCACTGCGGCGGCTCCTCGCGCTCGCGCCGGCTGGAGCGGGCCACGAGCACGTCGCAGGGCGCGTGGTGGACGGCGTGCGTGCTCACGGAGCCGAGCACGAGGCGCTCGAGCGTGCCCTTCCCGGCGCCGACGACGAGCAGGTCGGCTCCGAGCTCGCGGGCGGCGGCGACGAGCTCGTCTCCCGCCTCGCCGACGCGGACGGCCGTCTCGGCGGAGATCCCGCGCTCGGCGAGCCGCCGGCGCGCCTCGCCGAGCAGGCGCTCTCCCTCCGCGATCGCCGAGGGATCCGCCAGCGCGTTGATCGTATGGCGGTACAGCGGCAGCGCCACGTGGAGGATGGTCAGCGCGGCGCCGCGCATCGCGACGCGGGCGGCGCGGTCGAGCGCGAGCTGGGCGCCCTCCGATCCATCGTAGGCGAGCACGATGCGCCGGTAGTCCGGCGCGTACCCCTCCTGCGGGGCGGCGTTGCCGGTGCCTGCCGCCGCGTCCACGAGCGAAGTCTCGCCCAGATCGGGTGATCCGCGGAGCGACCTGCGGGAAAACGCCGACCCCGTCGCTGGTTCGCCGAGCTGACGAGCAAGTGGATTAAGCGCGGCACGCACCGCTCGGTCCGCGACCTGGTCGCGTCGATCCGCACCTGGATCGCGAACTGGAGCGACGACCGCAAGCCATCCGTCTGGCACGAGAGCGCAGACGAGATCCTCGACAGCGGGTGCAGCCGTTATCGGGTTCAGCGTCGAGCGCCGCCGCCGCTCGCGCATCCGCGGTAGCCCCGGTCTCGCCTGCGGCGAGCTAGCGTTGGGCGCGATGGTGACGGCGGAGGAAGTCGGCCGGGTCCGGGTGTTCGCGCAGCTCGGCCCGCGGGACCGCGAGCGGGTCGCCCGGGCCGCGGCCGACCTCACGCTCGTGCCCGGGGAGTACGCGGCGCACGAGGGCACGGGACGCGCGCTCTTCGGGCTGCTCGAGGGCCGCATCGAGGCCGTCAAGCTGATCGACGGCGTGGAGCGCGTCGTCGGCGAGCGGCGGCCGGGGGACATCTTCGGCGAGGTGCCGATCACGCTCGGGACGGTGTTCCCGGTCGGGTTCCGCGCGGCGGAGCGCTCGCGCGTGCTGCGGCTCGAGCCCCAGGACTACTACGCGGTGGTGGCGGCGGCGCCCGACGTCGGGAAGGAGGTCGGCCGGCTGGCGGGCGACCGGATCGTCGGGGCGGGTGGCCTCCAGGGGATCGCGGCCGAGCCGCCGCCGCCCCGCGCGATCGTCGTCGGACACCGCCGCGACCGGGCCTGCGCGGAGCTGCGGCACTTCCTCGACCGCAACCAGGTCTCGTTCGCGTGGATCCAGCCCGAGGCGCCCGACTCGGCCGAGCAGTGGGGGGAGCCGCTCCCAGAGGAGGACGACCTCCCCGTGGTCCGCGTCGTCGGGGGCAAGACCGTCGTGCGCCCGCAGCTCCGCCGCGTCGCCGAGCTCCTCGCGCTCGGGACCGAGCCCGAGCGGGCCGAGTACGACACCGTCGTCGTCGGGGCCGGGCCGGCGGGGCTCGCCGCAGCCGTATACGGGGCGTCCGAGGGCCTACGGACGATCGTCGTCGAGCGGGAGGCCCCGGGCGGCCAGGCGGGGACCTCCTCCCGCATCGAGAACTACCTCGGGTTCCCCGCCGGCGTCTCGGGCGACGAGCTCGCGAGCCGGGCGCTGCAACAGGCGCGCAGGCTGGGCGCCGAGATCCTGGTGACGCGCACGATCACGCGCATCGACGCCGCGAACCGGCGGATCCACCTCGACGGCGGCGACGTCCTGCGCGCACGGACGATCATCCTCGCGTGCGGCGTCGCGTGGCGGCGGCTGGCCGTCGACGGGATCGAGCGGCTCCTCGGAAAGGGCGTGCACTACGGCGCCGCGCGCAGCGAGGCTCCCGGCACGCGCGGCCTCGACGTCCACATCGTCGGCGCCGGCAACTCGGCCGGCCAGGCGGCGATGTTCTTCTCGGGGCACGCGCGCAGCGTCACGATCGTCTGCCGCGGCGACGGTCTCGAGAAGAGCATGTCGCGGTACCTGATCGACCAGCTCGCCACCCGGCGGGACATCCGTGTGCTGACCGGGACGGAGATTGCGGCCGTGCACGGGGACACGTCGCTGGAGGCGATCGACCTGCGGGACAACGGCACCGGCGAGACGGCGCGGGTTGCGTCGGGCGGGCTGTTCCTGCTGATCGGCGCCGACGCCGACACGGCATGGCTGCCGCGCGAGCTCGTACGCGACGGCAGGGGTTACGTCCTGACGGGCGCCGACGTCCGGGCCTCCGGCCGCTGGCCGCTCGACCGCGACCCGTACCTGCTGGAGACCAGCGCCCCCGGGATCTTCGCGTGCGGCGACGTCCGCCTCGGTCCGGTGAAGCGAGTCGCCGCCGCCGTCGGCGAGGGGAGCATGGCGATCGCGTTCGTGCACCAGTACCTGAAGGACGCCGGCGCGTAAGCGGCGTTCGCACTTTCCCGCAGCCCGCCTGCGAGCCCTCCCGGATGTCCCCCCTGACCGGACGCGCGAGATTCGGACCCCAAGGACCGAGCGAGAGGAGACCCATGACGACCGTGCAGACACCCGACACGCTCGACTCGCCCGTGGAGGGCGCGATGCACCACGGGGTGCTCGTGTGCTCTCCCGATACGCCGCTCTCGACGGTCGCCGAGCTGATGGCGACCGAGCGCGTCCACTCCGTCGTCGTCGCCGACGACCCCGCCGACGCGGAATCGCTGTGGGGCGTCGTGTCCGATCTCGACCTCGCCGCCGCCGCGACGGTGCGGCCGCTCGACCAGCAGACCGCGGGAGCGAGCGCCGCGACGCAGGCACTCACCGTCACACCGGCCGAGACGCTGCGCCGCGCCGCCCAGCTGATGACCGAGCACGGCACGGCGCACCTCGTCGTCGTCGAGCCGGACGGTCGGCGTCCCGTCGGCGTCGTCTCGACGCTCGACCTCGCCGCGGCGCTGAGCGCGCTCCGGCTGGAGGACGAGCGATGACGATCGTCTGGTTCGTCGTCTGGCTGGTCGCCAATCTCTGGGGCGACGCCGAGCACCTCACGTTCGCCCCGGTCAACTGGTGGGCGGGCGCGCTGCTGCTCTCCGTCGCGCTCGACCTCGGCCGCCAGCACGCGCCCGAGGTCGGCCGGCCGGGTCAGCGCAAGACGACGAGCGAGTAGGGGCGCGGGTTTCCCGCAGGAGGATCGGCGTCGGCGCGGATGGCGCGGCACCGGCGGGGTGCTCGACTGGAGGCCGACACCGAGGAGGTTGGACATGACTGCGACCGCGCCCACCGCCGCCCGTCCGGCCGACCCGGGCCGGAGCCCCGGCCAGCTCCTCCTGCTCGTCATCGGCGGCCTCGCCGCGCTCGTCGCGTTCGCGCTCGTCGCCTCGGCCGGGGCGCTCGGCGTCGCGTTCGCCGAGCGCGACGCGGACGGGTACTTCACGACGCCGAGCGAGCGCTTCTCGACCGCCGCCTACGCGGTGACGTACGAGCGACTCGAGATCGGAGACGTCTCCGCGACGCCGGAGTGGCTGGTCGACCGCCTCGGCACGATCCGCATCCGTGCGCGCAGCGCCGACGGGCGTCCGCTGTTCGTGGGGATCGCGCGCGAGGCCGACCTCGATCGTTTCCTCGCCGGCGTCGCCCACGACGAGGTCACCTCGCTCGAGTTCGACCCCTTCCGGCACGAGGTGCGCCCGGTCGCCGGCGGCGCCCCCGCGCGGGTTCCGGCCGGGCAGCCGTTCTGGGCCGCGGCGGCGTCGGGGACGGGCACGCAGACGATCAGCTGGGACCCGGGCAGCGGCGCGTGGGCGGCCGTCGTCATGAACGCCGACGGCACGCGCGGGGTGGTGGCCGACGTGGAGCTCGGCGCGCAAGCGGACTGGCTGCCCTGGGTGGCGCTCGCGCTCTTCGGGATCGGCGTCGTCGTCGGACTCGGTGCCGCGACGATGCTCTACGCCGGTGCGCGCACGCCCTCGGGCGGCGCCGCCGCGGCTCCCGACGGCGCGCCCGGCGCGGCCGCCGCAGCCGTCACCTCCCCGGTCGAGACGACCTACCCCGTCGCGGTCGAAGGCCGGCTCGACGAGCCGCTCAGCCGCTGGCTCTGGCTGGTCAAGTGGCTGCTCGCGCTCCCGCACCTGGCCGCGCTCGCGTTCCTCTGGGTCGCCTTCGCCGTCCTCACCGTCGTCGCGTTCTTCGCGATCCTCCTCACCGGCCGCTACCCGAGGCCGCTGTTCGACTTCAACGTCGGCGTGCTTCGCTGGACGTGGCGCGTCGCGTTCTACTCGTTCGGCGCGCTCGCGACCGACCGGTACCCGCCCTTCTCGCTCGCCGCCGAGCCGGACTACCCGGCCCGGCTCGACGTCCCGTACCCCGACCGTCTCTCGCGCGGGCTCGTACTGGTGAAGAGCTGGCTGCTCGCCGTCCCGCACCTGATCGTGGTGGCGATCTTCGCCGGCGGCGCCGCCTGGGGCTGGACCGGGGCGGAGGTCGGCTGGCCGGGGCTGATCCCGCTGCTCGCGGTCGTCGCCGGCGTGATCCTCCTGTTCCGCGACCGCTACCCGCGCGACCTGTTCGACTTCCTCGTCGGGCTCAACCGGTGGGTGTTCCGGGTCGCCGCCTACGTCGCGCTGATGCGGGACGAGTACCCGCCCTTCCGGATGGGGCGGTAATCCCGACAAGGAGGTGCCGAGGTGACGACGGACGACCGGACGAAGGTGCTGATCGCGGGCGGCGGAGTCGCCGCTTTAGAGGCGGCGTTGACGCTGCGCGCGCTCGCGCCCGACCGCGTGGAGGTCGAGCTGCTCGCGCCGGAGCCGCACTTCTTCTACCGCCCGCTGGCGGTGGCCGAGCCGTTCGCGCTCGGGGAGGTGCGTCGCTTCGAGCTGGCTGAGCTCGCCGCCGAGGCCGGCGCCGCGTTCACGCTCGGACGGCTGGTCGGCGTCGACGCCGACCGCCGGCTCGCGCACGTCGCGACCGGCGGGGCGATCCCGTACGACGCGCTGCTCGTCGCGAGCGGGGCGGTCCCGGTCGCGGCCGTCCGCGGAGCGCTCACCTTCCGCGGTCCCGCCGACACCGAGCGGGTGAGTGCGCTGCTCGACGAGCTCGCCTCGGGGAGCGTGGAGCGGGTCGCCTTCGCCGTTCCGTGGGGAGCCACGTGGTCGCTGCCGGCGTACGAGCTCGCGCTCCTGACCGCCGCCCACCTGGGCTCGCACGGCCTCGCCGGCGTCGAGCTGGCGCTCGTCACGCCCGAGGACGAGCCGCTGCAGCTCTTCGGCCTGGCCGCGGTCGAGGCGATGCGCGCCCTGCTCGAGGCGAACGGGATCGCCGTCCACACCGGCGTCCATCCGCTCGAGGCCGCCGCCGGCGAGCTGCGGCTGCTCCCCGAGGGCGTCGTCCCCGCCGACCGCGTCGTCGCCCTGCCGCGCCTCGCCGGGCAGCGCCTCGACGGCCTGCCGCAGACGCACGACGGCTTCCTGCCCGTCGACGAGTACGGGCGCGTCCGCGGCGTCGACGGCGTGTTCGCCGCCGGCGACGCGACCAGCTTCCCGGTCAAGCAGGGCGGCGTGGCCGCTCAGCAGGCCGAGGTGGCGGCGAGCACGATCGCGGCGGCAGCCGGCGCCCGCGTGGCGCCGCGCTCGTTCCGTCCCGTCCTGCGCGGGATGCTCCTCACGGGCGCGGAGCCCCGGTACCTCCGCCGCGAGCTCGCCGGCGGGTCGGGCGAGTCTTCCGGCGTCAGCGTCGAGCCGCTCTGGTGGCCGCCCGCCAAGATCGTCGGGCGCTACCTGGCGCCGTTTCTCGCCGCGCGCGCGGGCGAGGCGTCGCCGCCCGGCGAGCGCGCGGCGCCGGCACGGTCGCTGCCCGTGGAGGTCGAGCTGGACGCCGAGACGGTCGCCCGCCTCCGCTCCCGCCGGCTCGAGCCGGCCGGGGAGGACGAAGCGCTCGTCGGCGAAGAGATGGGGGCGGAGCCCGTGGCGGTTGCGCCGGACGCGACGCTGGCCGAGGCCGCTGCGCGCCTGCGCGAGCGGGATGCCGGGTCGGCGGTCGTCGTGGAGGGCGGCCGCCTCGTCGGCGTCCTCACCTCGCGCGACGTGCTGCGGGCCGTCGCCGCGAGGGTGCACGCCGGGGAGGCGCGCGTGTGCGAGTGGATGACCGCCGAGCCGGTCGCGGTGTCGCCGCGGACGACGCTCGGCGCCGCGGCCGCGCTGATGAGCGAGTTCGGGTTCCACCACCTCCCCGTCGTCGAAGGCGAGCGCGTGGTCGGGATGCTCGGCATCCGGCAGGCCGTCCGCCGGGCGCGGACACGTGTCCCAGTCGGACTCGGCCTGTAGCTGCAGCGCGACGCGCGCCGGCGGGACGGCATGCCCCGCCGGAATCGCCTGCGGAGGTAGACAAGGTCCGGCCACGAGCGTACCCTTGGGTGCGACCGGGGACCCGTCCGACGGAGCGAGGGATGACGAACACACTGCGGCTTGCGATGATCATTGCTGTGCTGGCGCTGGGACTCGCTGCGCCGGCGAACGCCGGCAACCGGCAGCTCTTCTTCGATCCGGCGGGCGACAACGAGGGGCGGGGCACGCAGACCTTCGCGTCCGACATCACGCAGATCGAGGTCACGAGCCAGGACAACGGCAGCCTGACCGTCGCCGTCACCCTGCTCTACTCCGGGCAGCGGCTCGAGCAGGGCGACATCCTCTCGATCCGGTTCGACACGAACCGCGACGGCAACGAGAACTTCCGGCTCGTCGCGTTCGGCAACGCGACCGGCCCCCCGACCTTCAACCTCTGCACCGTCGGCGCCACCCAGCGCTGTGAGCTGGGGATCTCGGGCACGGACCGGCCCGGCGCGGCCGGGTCGCACGTCGTCACCTTCGAGCTCCGCTTCGCGAACTGGTTCGTGATCGACGTCGCGGTCGTCTCGGAGTACGAAGGCCGCCGCGACGTCGCCGGTGTGTACACGTTCAACGTCAACGCCGACCCCGACCGCGACGGGCGCAGCGGCGCGTGGGAGCCCGGCGCGGGGCTGAATGGCGACCGTTGCCCGACCGTGCCGGGGGGGCGCTACGACTCCGACCGCGACGGCTGCCCCGGACCGTTCGAGCGGCTCCCGACGCCGAGCTTCTCGTACAACGCGGGGGTCGTCGGCTCGCAGATCGTGCTGCGTCAGTTCCGGATCAGGAACGCGCCACGCGGTGTCCCGGTCTACGTGCGGGTCGGCTCGCGGACCGTGCGGCGACGTGGGAGCGGCCCGATCGGTGTGCTCCAGCAGCGGCCGATTCGCGTCGGTACGCGGATCACGATCACGTACGCCGCGGCGGGCAAGATCGGGAGGTACAAGGTCGTACGGTTCACGGCCCGAGGGTTCCGGACCGTGCGGACGGGCTGCACGGCGCTCGGCAGCCGTCGTCCCGCCCGCTGTCCGTGAGCCCACAGGCGCGTTCGAGAGCCGTCGCCGTCGCTTCGGCGGTCGCGATCGCGGCTGCGTTCCCGGCGGGATTCGCGGTCGCTCGTGCGACCGCCGATCCCGCCGAAGACGATCCCGGGCCGACGACGGCGGCCGCTACCGCGCCCGCGACGGTCGCCGCGAAGAGCGCGTCGATCTCGCGTTTCGTGGTGGCCGGCTCACTCCCCGGACTCCGGAACCCTCCGCCACCGACGCCCACCCCGAGCCCGACTCCGACGCCCGCCCCGAGCCCGACTCCGACGCCGAGCCCGACGCCCACCCCGACTCCGACGCCCACGCCAAGCCCGACGCCAACCCCTACTCCGCCGCCCCCGCCCCCGCCGCCCCCGCCGCCCCCGCCGCCCCCACCGCCGCCGACGACGATCATCGGCGGCGAGGGGTAGCGAGCCCGCCGTGGCCGAGACGCTGAGAGCTGGGACGGTCGTCGAGGGCTACCGGATCGAAGGACAGCTCGGGAAGGGCGGGATGGGCGTCGTCTACGAGGCGTGCGACCTGTTCCTCGGCGAGCGGCGCGTCGCCCTGAAGCTGATCTCGAGCGACATCGGCGACGATCCCGCCTTCCGCGAGCGGTTCAAGCGCGAGGCCGAGGTCCAGGCGGGCCTCGAGCACCCCCACATCATCACGGTCTACCGCGCCGGCGAGAGCGAGCACGGCCTCTACATCGCGATGCGCCTGATCCGCGGGCCGAACCTGAAGGAGCTGATCCTGCGGGGCGAGCTCGATCCCGAGCGGACGGGCCGGGTCCTGTCGCAGATCGCCGACGCCCTCGACAACGCGCACGAGGTCGGCCTGATCCACCGCGACATCAAGCCGTACAACATCCTGATCGACGGCCGGCGCGACCACTCGTTCCTGGCCGACTTCGGGATCGCGAAGGCGCGCGGCCGGCGCGGGCTGACGAAGACGGGCCAGATGCCGGGCACGCCCGACTACATCTCGCCCGAGCAGATTCTCGGGCGGCCCGCGACCGAGCGAAGCGACGTGTACTCGTTCGGCGCCGTCCTGTTCGAGTGCCTGAGCGGCGTCGTCCCCTACCCGAAGGACACCGACATCGCGGTGATCTACGCGCACCTCTCCGGGGAGATCCCCTCGGTCACCGACCACCGACCCGAGCTCCCGGCCGCGGTGGACGCCGTCATCGCGAAGGCGATGGCCAAGGAGCCGGACGACCGCTATCCGTCGGCCTCCGAGCTCATGCGCGACTTCGAGCGCGCGCTCGGGGAGCGGGGCTGGGCCGGCCCGGCCGTCGCACTGGCGCCGCGGGCGGGGGACACCGAACGCGGCCAGCGGACGACCGACGCCGCCCTCAAGGCGGAGGCCCAGGCCGTGGAGGAGCCGGAGGAGGCGGTGGACGCCGTTCCGAGCGGGCCGGACAGGACCGTGGTCGGCGAGCCGGCGGTCACCGCCGGGGACGCCGCTGCGACACCGGCCGCGCTGACGCCGACTGCTCCCCCCGCGGCCGTGCCGCCCGTGGAGCCGACGCAGCTCGCGCCCGC
>JACVRR010000123.1 GCA_014534345.1 Thermoleophilia bacterium
CGCAGGTTCCCCCCGCGCGCTACTACCGTGCTCGGAACGTCCCCCGCATGGAGGAGGCGTGCGGGTCGCAGACGTAGCGGTACGTCTTGCCCTTGCGGAAGCGGACCCGCCAGGTGGCGGTCCCGGTGAAGGCCACCCCCGTCTGCTTGTTCACGCCGGGGCCGCGCAGGTGGAAGTTGTGGATCTCGGAGCGGTCTCGGACGGCGATCGTGTAGCGGCCGGCCCTCAGCGTCCGCACCCGCCTGCCGGCGCGAGTGCGGAGCGAGACGGTGGCGCCGGGCCCGACCGTGGCTACGAGGACGTTCCGGCCGGTCGGCGTGGCGGACTGCGGCTGGGGCGCGGGAGCGGGGTCGGACCCACCCGGTGGAGGCAGCTCGTACGCCGGGGACGCGGCGCCGGCCACGGCGGTGAGCACGAGCGCTGCGAAGGAGGCGGCGAGCAGAGCGTGCATGCGCGTACCAGTACGTTACGCGCGCCGAAGCGGATTGGCTAGTGCCGGAGGACGGCGCCGAATCGGTCCCGGAGCGCGGAGACGATCCGCTCGCGCAGCCGCGCGGCGTCCTCGTCCGAGAGCGTCCGCTCGCCTGACTGGAACGTGACCGCGAAGGCCACCGATTTCTTCCCGGGACCGACCTGCTCGCCGCGATAGACGTCGAATGCGCGCATCTGGCGAAGCTCGGGGCCGGCGACCTCGCGCGCCGCGTCCACGAGCGCCCCTGCCGGCACCTCCTCGTCGACGACGAATGCGACGTCCTGCTTGACGGCGGGGAAGGTGATGACGTCCTCGTAGCGCAGCACGCCGGGGCGCCAGGCGAGGAGCTCGCCGAGGTTGAGCTCGAACGCCCCGAGGCAATCCTCGAGCTCGCGCACCGAACCGCCCAGCGTCAGCGCGATTCGCGGGCCCTGCGCGCGCTCGAAGCGCGCGTCTATCCGCAGCGCCCCGAACAGGGTCTCGACGGCCCCCTTCGCGCGCGCGAACCCTCCCTCGACGACGCCCGCGACATGGACGCGCTCGCTCGGCCGCGCCCCGCCCGAGGGGTGGTAGACGCGCGCGATCTCGAAGAGGGCGACGTCCTCGTTGCCGATCTCGAGGTTGCGTCGCGCCGCAGCCGCCACGCTCGGGACGAGCGTCGTCCGCAGCACGGCCTGGTCGGACGTCAGCGGGGTCGGCAGGCGGATCGCGTCGGCGCTGGGATCGGACGCGACCAGGCTCGAGGTGTACGCCTCGGTGAATCCGCAGCCGACGAGGACGTCCTCGACCTGCCGCCGCAGGCGCTGCGCCGCCGTCAGCCGGCCTGCCGAGCGCCGCCGCGGCAAGGTGAACGGCACGTCGTCGAGGCGGAAGCGCGCGATCTCCTCGACGAGATCGGCCTCGCGGATCACGTCGCGCGCGCGCCATGTGGGCACGACGACGGTCCAGTCGTCGCCGACGTCGAAGCCGAGCCGCTCGAGCCGCTCGCGCTGCTCGCCGGACGCGATCTCGAGCCCTACGAGCGTACTCGCCCGTTCCGGCCGCAGCCGCACGACCGGCCGCTCCGGCAGCGTGCCGCGTACGTCCACCTCGCCCGTCCACCGCGCGCCGGCAAGCTCCACGATCAGCTCGGTCGCCAGCGTCGCGGCCTGCTCGGCGAGGTACGGGTCGACGCCCTTCTCCCAGCGGTTCGACCCGTCCGTCCGCAGTCCGAGGCGCTCCGAGCTCTTGAGGATCGTCACCGGCTCGAAGTTCGCCGCCTCGAGCAGGACGTCCGTGGTCTCCTTGCTCACCTCCGAGTCCTCGCCGCCCATGATCCCGGCGATCGCGACCGCGCGCTCCGCGTCGGCGATGACGAGGTCCCGCGGGTCGAGACGCCGCAGCGTCCCGTCGAGCGTGCGCAGCTCCTCGCCGTCGCGCGCGCGGCGAACGACGATCCGCCCGCCGCCGAGCCGCTCGACGTCGAAGGCGTGCAGCGGGTTGCCGAGCGCGTGCATCACGTAGTTCGTGACGTCGACGACGTTCGAGATCGGTCGCATGCCCGCCGCGACGAGCCGTGCCTTGAGCCACGGAGGCGAGGACCCGACGCGGACCTGACGGAAGAGGCGCCCGACGTACCGCGGGCAGCCGTCCCGGTCCTCGACGGTGACGTCGACCCGCTCGTCGCCCGCGATCGTGTGAGGCGTAGCGTGTCCGGGAGGCGGCGCCAGCTCGGCGCCGTAGAGCGCGGCGACCTCGCGCGCCACCCCGTAGACGGCGAGCAGGTCGGGTCGGTTGGGCGTCGTCTCCAGCTCCAGCACGTCGTCGGCCAGCGGCAGGACGTCGGCCAGCGGGGTGCCCGGCTCCGGCGCGTTCTCGAGGACGAGGATGCCGGCGTGGTCCGGCCCGAGCTCGAGCTCGCGCTCCGAGAGGATCATCCCCTCGGAGGTCGCTCCGCGGAGCGTCACCCGCTCGAGCCGCTGGCCGCCCGGGAGCACCGCGCCCGGGAGGGCGACCGCCACCGCCGCACCGGGGCCGAAGTTCCAGGCGCCGCAGACGATCTGGCGCGGCTCGCCCTCCCCCACGTCGACGCGACAGACCTGCAGGCGGTCGGCGTTCGGATGCTTTCCCGCCTCCACGACCCGGCCGACCCGATACAGACCGAGGTTGCCGTCGCGGTCCACCACGCCGCGCCGGACGATCCGCTCGACCTCGGCCACCGAGCTGTTGATCGCCGCGGCGAGCTCCTCGACGGCGACGTCGATCGCGACGTACTCGCGCAGCCAGTTGATCGGCACTCGCATCAGAACTGCCTCAGGAAGCGCAGGTCGTTCTCGAGGAACATCCGGATGTCGGGCACGCCGTGACGCAGCATCGCGGCTCGCTCGAGCCCGAGGCCGAACGCGAAGCCGGACACTTCCTCGGGGTCGTAGCCGACGTTGGCGAGCACGTTCGGATCGACGAGACCCGAGCCCAGCAGCTCGATCCAGCCCGTCTGCTTGCAGGTCGGGCAGCCCGAGCCGTCGCAGCGGAAGCAGGAGATGGCCATGCCGACCGACGGCTCCGTGAACGGGAAGAAGTCGGTGCTGAAGCGGGCCTCGCGCTCCTCGCCGAACAGCGCGCGCGCGACGTGGAGCAGCGTCCCCTTCAGGTCGGCGAGCGTGATCCCTCGGTCGACGGCGAGACCCTCGATCTGGTGGAACATCGAGCTGTGGGTCGCGTCGGCGGTGTCGCGGCGGTAGACGCGGCCGGGCGAGACGACGTACACGGGCGGCGGGCGAGACTCCATCACGCGGATCTGCGAGGCCGAGGTCTCGGTCCGCAGGACGACGTCGCCGTTCAGGTACAGCGTGTGCAGCGGCGAGCGCGTGATGTGCTGGGGCGGCATGTTGAGGGCGTCGAACAGGTGCCACGTGTCCTCGACCTCGTCGCCGTCGACGACCTCGTAGCCGAGCCCGAGGAAGACGTCTTCGACCTCGCGCCGGATCTGCGTGATCAGGTGGAGATGACCGCGCGGGATCGCCTGGCCGGGCAGCGTGACGTCGAACGTGTCTCCCGCCGCGGCGCGCTCGCGCTCCGCCGCCTCGAGTTCCCGGCGGCGCTCCTCGACCCCCGCCTCGAGTCGGTCGCGCAGGGCGTTCAGGGTCATCCCGGTCTCACGGTCGCGGATGTTCCGGAGCGCGGTCTTCAGCTCGCTCTTGCGTCCGAGGAAACGGACGCGCGCCTCGTCGAGCTCGCGCAGATCGGCGGCGCCCGTGATCGCGTCCAGCGCCTCCCGCTCCAGCGCCTCGACGTCCACGGCGGCGACTCTATCCACGACTCCTCCTCTCTCTGCGGTGGGACGGGAGCGGCAAGCGCCCCGGCTCGAGAGCGAAGGGAACGACCGCCGTGTCGCGCTAGTGCGGCGTCCCGGTCTCGGGCCGGGGCCGCGTAAACAGGTGCGCGCAGACGGTCATTGCCGAACAGGATAGCGCGCCCGGCACCCCGACTCGACCCCGGGGCCGGCCGCGGGCCTCCCTCCGGTTTCGATCCTACCGGCGAGGTCCGCGCACGTGCGTGACGAGAATGTGCCGGATGCGTGCCGAGCAGCGAGCGTCGGCGGACGCCTCCCCGAGCTCGTACGACGCGATCGCCGAGCTGTACGACCCGTGGAGCCGGAGCGTGGTCGAGGACGTCGACTTCTACGTCGAGCTGGCTCTCGAGGCGGGCAGCCCCGTCGTCGAGCTCGGCGTCGGGACGGGGCGGATCGCCGTGCCGACCGCGCAGGCGGGGATCGACGTGATCGGCGTCGACTCCTCCCCGGGCATGCTCGACGTCTGCCGCCGGCGGGCGAGCGAGTGCGGCGTCGCGACCCGCCTCGACCTGCGGCTCGGGACCCTGCTCGACCCGCCGGTCCGCGAGCGCGTCCCGCTCGTCACCTGCCCGTTCCGGGCCTACCTCCACCTCCAGAGCGACGAGGAGCGGCTCGCCGCGCTCCGCGCCGCCCGGCGCCTGCTCGCGCCCGGCGGCCGGCTGGCGTTCGACGTGTTCGTCCCCGGCAAGGACGACATCGAGCAGACGCACCGGCGCTGGATCGAGCGCGAGCCGGACATCTTCGAGCGCGCCGACTGGGACGCCGGCGCGCGGACGCTGACGCTCAGCGTCCGCGGGCCCGGGGGCGGCGCGACCATGCGGCTGGCCTGGATCTCGCCGGCGGAGTGGCATGCGCTCCTCGAGCGGGCCGGCTTCGAGGTCGAGGCGCTGTACGGCTGGTTCGACCGCCGCCCGCACGACGGCGGCGAGGACTCCGTGTGGATCGCCCGCCGCCTGCGGTGAGAGCAGCCACGCACACGCGCGAGGACGCGCTCGCGTTCGCGGGCGCGCTGGCGAGTGCTGCGTGGGCGTGCTCGGCGAGACGGTCGAGGCCGCGGTCGTGCACGGGTCGCTGACGTTCGGCGACTACGTCCCCGGACGCAGCGACGTCGACGTGCTCGTCGTCAGCGGCGCCCCGCTCGCAGATTCGCAGGTCACTGCGCTGCTCGCGGCGCTCGCCCACTCGAGCGGGGTCGCCCCGGCGGCGGCCGACGTCCGCGTGGTGACCCGCGCCGTCGCGGCAGCGCGCCGACGCCGTCTCCCCGGCTCGACCTCGGGCTCGAGCTCGGCCGGGCACGCCGCGACACGCAGCGCGCTCGGGTTCCGGACCTGCTCGTCGAGCTCTCGATCTGCCGCGAGCATGGGCGGAGCGTCCTCGGCCCGCCGCCCGCGACGCTGCTCGCGCCGGTTCCCGACGCGCGGGTGCTCGCGGTCGGCGACGGATACCTGCGCACGTGGGTCGAGCAGACGGCCGCCGACCGCGCCGATCACGCGGAGTTAAGCGCGTCCACCGCCTGCCGCGCCTGGCGGCTCGCCGAGGACGGCCGGCACTGCGCGAAGGCCGACGCTGCCGCCTGGGTGCTCGAACGCGCGCCGGACATGGAGGCGGCCCGCTCGGCGCTCGGCGCCGGCACGGCGCCCCAGGCGCGGCCCGTGGACGATGCCGCGCTGCTGAGCCAGCTCGCCGCCGTACCGGCAGTGGAATCCGTCCGGGATCCGCAGTAGCCTCGCCCCGTGCTGATCGCGGCCGTCTCGCTCGTGGTCCTGGTCGCGCTGGCGCTGCTGCTCGTCCTCCTCTACAACCGCCTCGTCCGCCTGCGCAACCGCGCCGAGAACTCCTGGGCGCAGGTCGACGTCCAGCTGCGCCGGCGGTACGACTTGGTGCCGAACCTGGTCGAGACCGTCAAGGCCTACGCCGCCCACGAGCGCGCCACCCTCGAGGAGGTGACGCGTGCGCGGACAGCCGCGCAGGAGGCGCAGACGGTCCCGGAGCAGGCCGCCGCCGAGAACGTGCTCACCGCCGCGATCGGCCGCCTCTTCGCGCTGGTCGAGCAGTACCCCGAGCTGCGCGCGAGCGAGGGGTTCCGCCAGCTCCAGGCCCAGCTGGAGGACACGGAGGGCAAGATCGCCGTCGCCAGGCAGATCTACAACGACACGGTGCTCGAGTACGACACCGCGCTGGAGTCGGTGCCGACGAACGTCGTCGCGTCGCTGTTCGGGTTCCGGCCCAGGGCCTACTTCGAGATCGACGAGCGCAGCCGGGAGGCGCCGCGGGTCGCGTTCTGAGAGCGGTCGTCGTCGCAGCCGTCGTCGCGCTCGTCGCGGCCCCGTCGGCGGGCGCGAAGTCGTTCACGCTGCCGGCCGCGGACGTCACGGTGCGCGTCTCCGGGGACGGCTCGCTCGAGATCAGCGAGCGGCTCACGTTCTCGTTCTCGGGGAGCTTCCAGGGCGCCTATCGCGAGATCCCGCTGCGCGCCGGCGAGCGCCTCGACCGCGTTGCCGTCGCCGAGGGCGGGACGAGCTACCGGCCCGGCGCGCCGACCGGGCTCGGCAGCACGGGCGCCCCGCACACCTTCGGCGTCGCGCGCGCGGGCAAGGGCGTGCGGATCGTCTGGCACTACCGCGCGACGGACGAGAGGCGCGTGTTCACGGTCTCGTACCGCCTGTCGGGCCTCGCCGTGGCATACGACGACGTGGTCGACGTCAACCTGCAGGTGTGGGGCGCCGAGTGGGACGTGCCGCTCGACCGCCTGAGGGCGACGCTCGTCCTGGCCGGGCGGACGGGAGACCGCCGCTACCGCGTGTGGGGCCACCCCGCCTTCGTCCGCGGCGACGTCCGGCGGCGTCCCGACCGCGCGCTGCTCAGCGCGGTCGACGTGCCCGCGCGCCAGTTCGTGGAGCTCCGCGTGCTCTTCCCGCGCACGCTGCTCGGCGCGCCCACCGGCGCTCACGTCGTCCGCGGCCGCGGCTTCCAGCGGATCGTCGCCGAGGAGCAGGAGGCGGTGCGTGCGTACGAGCGCGACCGCCGCCGCGTCCGGCGGGCGGTCGAGCATCCGCTGCGCTCGCTCGCGATCCTGCTCGCGCTCGGCCTGCTGCCCGGGCTGACGGTCGCCGGGGCGGTCTACCTCCGCTCGGGACGCGAGCGCGGCACCGGCTACGACCGCCGCTACGAGCAGGAGCCGCCTTCCGAGCTGCAGCCGGCGCTCGTGGCGCCGCTGCTCCGGCAGCGCGGCGGCGTCGGGTCGCTCGAGTTCACGGCGACGCTGTTCGACCTGATCCGGCGCGGCCGCTACGAGGCCCGCCCGGTGACCACGACTCGCTCCGTCTGGGGCGGCCTGCGCGCCGAGAACGTCGCCGACCTCGAGCTCGAGCAGGGCGCTGCCGACGTCCCGCTGGCGCTCTTCGAGCGCCCCGTGGCGCACGTCGTCGACGAGGTCCTCTCGTTCGGGCCGGAGCGCTTGACCCGGTTTCGCGAGCGGATCGAGGACGACCGTGAGGAGAACAGCCGGCGGTTCACGGACTTCCGCGACCGCGTGGCCGACGAGATCCGCCGGCGCCGCTGGTTCGTCAACACGGGGCTCTGGGCCCTGATCGCGGGCGCCGTCGTGCTCGCGGGGGCCTCCGCCGTCCTCCTGGCGGCCGGCGTCACCCGCCTCGACGCGACATACCTGCGCTGGTCGCCGCTGCTGCTGCTCGGGCTGGGCGTCGCCGCCGCCCTCAACTCGCTGACGCTCGTGGGCGCAGCCGCCGCCGTTCCGGTGTGGCGGCGCCGGTCGGGCGCGGCGCAGCAGGAGGCCGAGCGCTGGGAGGCGTTCCGCCGCTTCCTCGCCGACTTCCCGCGGCTCGAGGACGCACCGCCCGCCTCGCTCGAGCTGTGGGAGCGGTACCTCGTGTACGGGATCGCGTTCGGGCTGGCCGAGCGCGTGCTCCAGGCCGCGCACCTGCACATGCCACCGGCCCTGCACGAGGCGAGCTCGGTGTACTGGATCAGCCCGAACGGCGACCTCGGCTCGGGCCCGAGCGCGCTGGCGATCGGCGACCTGAGCGCCGGCTTCGGCTC
>JACVRR010000084.1 GCA_014534345.1 Thermoleophilia bacterium
AGGACCCGGCGACAGACAGCCCGGCCGGCCGGGGCGGCGGGCACGGCCGCTTGCTGACGCGGCTCAGGCGCCGCGCGCGCGGCGCTCGGCGAGCCAGGCGGCCACGCGGATGGCGATCCAGATCGGCGCCATCACCACGTAGAAGAGGGGCACCGCGATCGCGAGCAGCGTCCACCAGACGACCCAGTAGCGCACGGGGGCCCACCCCTTCTCGGCGAGATCGCGGCTCAGCTCGGCCCCACTACGCGCGGCCCCGACGCACGCCGCCTCGGCACCTCACGCCACGTCCACCTTGCGCTGCTCGACGAGCCTGATGATCCGCTGCGCGGTCTCCTCGATCGAGAGGTCGGACACGTCGATCACCGGGCAGCCGAGCCGCCGCTGCAGCGCCGTTGCCTCGTCGAGCTCGTCGTAGATCTCGAGCAGCTCGGCGTAGCGGCCGCCGCCGCCCATGTTCCGGGCCCGCGCCTGACGGATGTCGGCCAGCCGCTCGGCGTCGATGGTGAGGCCCACGATCCTGGCCGGGTCGACGTCGAACAGCTCGCGCGGCGGCTCGATCCCCTTCACGACGGGGACGTTCGCCGTCTTGTAGCCGAGGTAGCCGAGGTACATCGAGAGCGGCGTCTTCGAGGTGCGCGAGACGCCGACGAGGACGATGTCCGCCTCGTGGAGCCCGCGGGCGCCGACCCCGTCGTCGTACTTGACGGCGAACTCGATCGCCTCCATGCGCCGGAAGTAGTTCTCGTTCAACGACGGCCGCGCTCCGGGCGTCATCCGCGCGGCCGTCCCCGAGACGCGCGCGACGGCGTCGATCGGGTGCCCCAGCAGGTCGCAGTAGTGCACGCGCGCGCGCCGGCAGAGCGCCCGCATCGCCTCGCGCAGCTCCGGCTGGACGAGCGTGTAGACGACGACGGCGCGGCGCCCGCGCATCCGCCGCACGGCGAGCCAGAGATCGTCGACCGTCTCGACGCGCGGGTGGCGGATCTCGACGAACGGCTGCTCGGGGAACTGCGCCTCGAGCGCGGTCACGAGACGCGCGGCCGTCTCGCCGGTCGAGTCCGAGACGATGTGGAGCTCGACGGGGTCGGACGCCATCGCGCTAGACGGGGATCTGCGAGAGGTCACCGAGCGCGCGCAGCTTGTCGCGCAGCTCGAGCAGGAGGCGGAGCCGGTTGGCGCGCAGCGCAGGATCGTCCGCCAGGACGAGCACCTCGTCGAAGAACCGCTCCACCAGCGGCGCCAGCGTGGCCGCCTCGGCCAGCGAGGCGCGTACGTCGCCGTCGGGCCGGAGCGAGAGCGAGCCGACGCGCTCGGCGAGCGCGCGCTCGGCGTCGTCCCGCAGCAGCGCGGGATCCAGCTCGGCGGCGGCCTCGGCCTCGCGCCGCCCGGCGATCCGGTGGGCGCGGTCGTGCACCTCGTACGCGGCCGCGAACACGTCGCTGCCGGCGGCGTCGGCGAGCGCCTCCGCGTGGCGGGCGACCGCGCCGGCGTCGGCGGCGGGCGCGGCTCGGGCGGCGCGCACGAACTCGACCGGCACGCGCAGCAGCGCCTCGAAGCGCTCTTCCACGAAGTCGCGCGCGTCCGGGACGAGCAGCGAGCGAGGGACGACGACGCCTCCTTCCGTCGCCAGCCGACACACCCCGATGGCGGCGCGGCGCAGCCCGAATGGGTCGCGCGACCCGGTCGGCCGCCGCCCCAGGCGGAAGGCGACGTTCAGCAGGTCGATCCTGTCGGCCACGGCCACGAGCCGCCCCGCGGGCGTGGCGGGGAGCGGAGCATCGGCCGAGTCGGGGAGGTAGTGCTCGTCGATCGCGGCGCAGATCGGCTCGGCGTACCCCGCGGCGCGCGCGTACTGCGCGCCGATGTGCCCCTCGAGCTCCGGGAACTCGCGCACGAGCTCCGCCGCCTGGTCGGCCTTCGCCAGCCGCGCTGCCTCGCGCGCGGTCTCGTCGCCGCCGAGCTCGTCGACCAGCCGGACGAGCCGCTCCGTCTTGTCCGCGAACGAGCCCGCGCCCGCGAGAAACGTGATCGCGCCGAGCCGCTCCGCGAGGGCGTCGATACCGACCGCCAGGTCGCGCTCGAACGTGAAGTCGGCGTCCTCCAGCCGGTTCTCGAGCACGTTCTCGTTCCCCGCGCGCACGACGTCGGGGTCTCCGCCGTTGGCGACGAAGGCGAACCGGTTGCCGCCCAGCGGGAAGTACCGCTGGTGCGACTGCATCGCGGTGACGACCACGCGCTCGGGCAGGCGGAGGAGCGTCTCGTCGAACTCGCCGACCAGCACGGCGGGGTTCTCGGCCAGGTGGACCACCTCCTCGAGCGCGCCTCCGGGGTCGCTCCAGCCGCCGATCGCGTCGAGCGCGGCGACGATGCGCGCGCGCCGCTCCTCGACGATCGGCTCGACGAGCGCCTCGCGCAGCGTCCCGACGTACGCCTCGGCCGCGGCCACCTCGACGCGACCGGAGGCGAAGCGGTGCCCGAACGACGTGCGGCCGGCCGGGATCGTCTCGAGCGCGACCGGCACGGGCTCGGCGTCGAGCAAGGCGCACAGCCAGCGTACCGGCCGGGCGAAGCGCAGCCCGCTCTCGTCCCAGCGCATCGACTTCGCGAACTCGACTCCGCGCACGACCGCGGCCAGCCGGTCGGGGAGCACCTCGCGGAGCGCGCGCCCCGGCCGCTCGAACCCGAGGAAGCCGTCGCGGACGGTCAGCTGCTCGGCCGAGACCCCGTGGCGCCGGGCGAAGCCGTCCGCGGCGCGCTCGCGGAGCGCCTGAGGCGGCCCCTTGATCCATTCGTCCGGCGTCCGCTCGGGCAGCTCGCGGACGAGGAACCCGAGCCGGCGCGGGCCCACGTACAGCTCGGCCGGCTCGGCGCCGAGGTGCTCGCGTGCGAGCGCCGGGAGCTGCCGCTCGGCCTCGCGGCACGCCGCCGCCGGGAGCTCCTCGCAGCCGATCTCAAGCAGGAGCGAGGGCATCGTGCTCCCGTTGGGTCTCGACGTACGCGCGGGCGACCGCCCGGGCGAGGTCGCGCACGCGGGCGATGTAGCTCGCGCGCTCGGTGACCGAGACCGCGCCGCGCGCGTCCAGCAGGTTGAAGAGGTGCGAGCATTTCAGCGCCTGGTCGTACGCGGGCAGCGGAAGCCCGAGCTCGACCAGCCGACGCCCCTCGGCCTCGTGCTCGTCGAAGCGGCGGACGAGGACATCGACGGGGGCGTGCTCGAAGTTGTACGCCGACCACTGGCGTTCGTTCTCGCGGTAGACGTCCCCGTACGTTACGCCCGGCGCCCACTCGAGCTCGAACGCGCTGCGCTTGTCCTGCAGGAACAGCGCCAACCGCTCGAGGCCGTACGTGATCTCCGCCGGGACGAGCTCCACGTCGAGGCCGCCGAGCTGCTGGAAGTACGTCCACTGCGTGATCTCCATCCCGTCGAGCCACACCTCCCACCCGAGACCCCACGCACCCAGCGTCGGCGCCTCCCAGTCGTCCTCCACCAGGCGGACGTCGTGCCGCGCGAGATCGATGCCGATCGCGGTCAGCGAGCCGAAGTACTCGTCGAGCACGTCGGCGGGCGCGGGCTTGACGATCACCTGGTACTGCCAGAACTGCTGGAACCGGAACGGGTTCTCGCCGTAGCGGCCGTCGGTCGGCCGGATCGACGGCTCGACGTACGCGGTGCGCCACGGCCGGGGGCCGAGGCAGCGCAGGAACGTGGCCGGGTTCAGCGTCCCGGCGCCCACCTCGGTGTGGTACGGCTGCATCAGCACGCAGTCGCGCTCGGCCCAGTAGCTCTGCAGGCGGACGATCATGTCCTGGAGGTTGAGCGCCATCGGCGGCGAGCGTAGCGCTTAGGAGCCCGCGAGCGTGCGCAGCCGGAAGCCGCCGTGGAACTCGTACAGCGCGGTCAGCACGGCGAGCGTCTCGCGGCCGGCGCGCACGTCTCCCGACGCGTCGGCCGCCTCGACGAGCGGGCGGCGGAGCAGCTGCTCCATCCCGCGCAGCGTCGCCGGGGCGAGCGCGAGCGAGCCGGCCGCGCAGGCGCGGCACACCGCGCCTCCCGTCCGCGCCGCGAACCCGACCAGCGGTCCCTCGCCGCCGCACTCCACGCAGCTCTCGAGGTGGGGCAGGTAACCCGCCAGCCAGAGCAGCTTCAGCTGGAACGCGAGCGCGAGCGGGTCGACCGCGGGGCGCTCGGGCACGCGGCTCGGCAGATCGTCGGCGACCTCGAGGAAGCGCGCCAGCGCGGCGAAGACGCGCGGGTTGCCCTCGCCCTCGCCGAACAGGCGCAGGACGGCCTCCGCGCCGACGAGCGCGACGCCCAGCCGGTACGCGTCCTCGCGCGCCCCGCGGTGGGAGTCGAGGAGGTCGACGCCGGTGATCGTGCCCAGCTCCCCGGTCCCCTGATGGAGGAGCAACTCCACGTGCGACAGGGGCTCGAGCCGCGCGCCGAAGCGCGACTTCGTCCGCCGGATCCCCTTCGCCACCGCGCCGATCCGTCCGCGGTCCGGCGTGTAGAGATGGAGCACGCGGTCGGCCTCGCCGAGCCGGAGCGAGCGGAGCACGACCGCCTCCGTCTTGACCGTCCGCCCCACGCCCGGAGTCTAGGCCGGCGGACGGCGGGCGAACCCGATCGGGTACCGTCCACGTTCGATCGGTATGGCGCGGGTCACGGTCTACAGCACGCGCTGGTGCGGCTACTGCGTCCGCGCGAAGGCGCTCCTCGACGCGAAGGGGATCCCCTACGAGGAGGTCCTCCTCGACGACGACCCCGCCTTCCGCCAGCACCTGTTCGAGCTGACCGGGGAGTGGACGGTGCCGCAGGTGCTGATCGACGGCGAGCCGGTCGGCGGCTTTCGCGAGCTGTGGCAGCTCGACCGCTCCGGCGCGCTCGACGAGAAGCTCGCCGCGTAGCGCGCGCGAGACGACGACTGGACTTGGCCGAGCGGCTCGCCGCCGCCCGCCACGGTCGTGCTCATCGAGGTCGGGCGCTTCGTCCTCGTCGCTTCCGCAGTGGCAGCGTGAGCCGGTCCCGCTCAGGCGCCGCTGAGCGGCTGGCAGCGCGGGCAGTACCACGTGCCGCGGCCGGCGACCCGAGTCTTCTCGATCGGCGTCCCGCAGCGGTCGCACGGCTCGCCGTCGCGGCCGTAGACCTTGAACTCGTGCTGCATCTCCCCCCGGCCGCCGTTCGGGGTCGAGTAGTCGCGCAGTGTGGCCCCCTGCCGCTCGATGCCAGCAAGCAGCGCGGCGCGGAGCGCTCGGTGGAGCCGCCGGAGCTCGTCGCCGGCGAGCGTCCCCGCGGGGCGCAGCGGGTGGATGCGCGCGCGCCAGAGGGCCTCGTCGGCGTAGATGTTCCCCAGGCCCGCGACCGCGCGCTGGTCGAGGATGGCGCCCTTGACCGGGGCACGGCGGTTCGCGAGCCGCGCTGCGAGCGCCGCGCCGGTGAACTCCCTGGACAGGGGCTCGCCGCCGACGCGGCGGCCGAGATACGGCTCGATCTCGTCGGGGTCGAGGACCGTCCACGTGCCGAAGCGACGCACGTCGCGGTACACGACGTCCGAGCCGTCGTCTAGAGTGACAACAGCGCGCCGGTGCGGATCCACCGCGAGGAGCTCACCGGGAGGCGCATGCCGGAAGCTCCCCGTCATGCGGAGGTGAACCAGGAGAACTCGACCGCTCTCGAACCGAAAAGCCAGATACTTGCCGCGGCGGACGACCGACTCCACGCGCTCGCCTGCGAGCTGCCGCTCGACGTCGGCGGGAGCGAGCGGCCGCACGAGACGGGGATCGTGAATCGCGACGCGCTCGAAGCGGCGCCCGGCGACCACCGGGTCGAGCTGGCGGCGGACGGTCTCGACCTCGGGCAGCTCCGGCATCCCGCGCGAGCGTAGCGCGGCGCCGGCGCGCCGCGAGCCGGCGCGTGGCACCGACACGCGCGCGGGCGGGCTCCAGCGGGCACTGCGCGAACGTCGCGGCGCCGCGGGATGCGCGTCAGCTAGCTCCCGTGCTCGCCGTGCTTCGTCGCGAGCAAGTCGGCCGGTCGCACGGCGCGCGCGGAGCGGGAGCTAGACCGGCGGAGCTCGTCGGCCGCTCGCCGCCGAGAACTCGCCGCGGGCCGGGCGAGCCAGCCGCGCGCATCGCCCCTCGGCGCTGGGTCGAGCCCCCCCTCGCCTCGAGGCTCGACTGCGTTGCGTACTGCTCGGCGACGGCGGCCGGGTCGTCGACGTTCACGGCGCCTTGTCGGCCACGAGGACGACCGGGTGCCGCGTCGCGACGAGCGGACCGTCGAGTCCGGGCAGGTCGTCGACCGCTCCCGCGAGCGTGATCGACGCGCGCACGTAGGCCAGCACGGCGGCACGGTCGGGGAAGGTGATCGTCCCGCCGGCATCGTGGACGACCACGCGCCGGAAGTGTCGCCGCAGGATCGCAGCCCCGTTCTCGGCGCCGAACGCGACCTCCCCGGTACGAGGGCGGCCGACGAGGTCGCGGAGCTCGTGCAGGTGGTCGAGCGCGTTGGTGGTCGCGACGAGGCGTCCGCCTGGACGCAGCACGCGAGCCAGTTCGGCGACCGCCCGGTCGACGTCGGGAACGTGGTAGAGCATCCAGGCGGCGACGGCGCAGTCGAACTCGCCGTCCGCGAACGGCAGCTGCTGGACGTCGCCGAGACGCGTGTCGATTCCGCGCCCGCGGGTCAGCTCGATCATCCGCTCCGACTGGTCGAGCGCGACGACCTCGCAGCCGACCTCGCGCGACAGGCGCTCGGCCAGCTCGCCGTCGCCGCACCCGACCTCGAGGAGACGGCGGGGTGCCGCCTCGGCCACCGCCCGCACGGCGAGCTCGACGGCGTGCGGCCCCGTCGTGGGATAGCTCCGGTACGCCGCCCTCCGGGCGGCAAGGCCATCCTCGGTCGCGTAGTCGCGCCGAACGACCTCGGGGTCGTTCAGCTTCACGGCGTCACGATCGGCTGGCCGGGGACGCCGCGCGGTGCGGCCTTCCCGCCCAGCCAGGCGTTGACCGTCGCGCCGACGTCGGCGAACTCGCCTTCGTGGAAGCGGCCGGCGGCGTTCCGCCCCTCGGCGTACGCGAGCAGCAGCGCGTGTTCGCGCGAGTGGTCGGTCGAGGGAGTCGTCGGATCGCAGCCGTGGTCGGAGGTCACCACCAGCACGTCGCCGGGCCGCAGCGCATCGAGCAGGTCGGGCAGCGAGCGGTCGAAGTCCTGCAGCGCGCGGTGGAAGTTGACCGGGTCGTTGCGATGCCCCCACAGCATGTCCGTCTCGACCAGGTTGGTGAACACCAGCGCGTCGCCGTCGACGTAGCGCAGCAGCTGCTCGGTGGTCGCGATCCCCTCGCGGTTCGACTTGGTCGGATGCGAGTCGTCGATGTCCGACCCGGCGAAGATGTCGTGGATCTTGCCGACCCCGTGCACGGTTGCGCCCGCCTCGCGAACGCGCGTCAGGTAGTTCGGCGTCTTGGGGGCCAGCGAGAAGTCGTGGCGGTCTGGAGTGCGGGCGAAGGCGCCGGGCTCGCCGGCGAACGGCCGCGCGATCACGCGCCCGACGGCGTGCTTGCCGACCAGGATCTCGTCGCGCGCGATCCGGCACGCCTCGTACAGCTCGTCGAGCGGCACGGTGTCGACGTGGGCGGCGACCTGGAAGACCGAGTCGGCCGAGGTGTAGACGATCCACTTCCCGGTCCGCTGGTGCTCCTCGCCGAGCTCCTGGATGATCTCCGTTCCCGACGCCGGCCTGTTCGCCAGCACGCCGCGCCCGGTGCGGTGCATGAACGGGTCGATCACGTCGTGCGGGAAGCCGTGCGGGTACGTCGGGAACGGCTGCGCCGTGACCACGCCCATCAGCTCCCAGTGGCCGCTCGTCGTGTCCTTCCCCTTCGAGCGGGGGCGGAGGCGACCGGCGACGGCGGGCGCGCTCGGCTGGGGAGGGCACCCCTCGAGCGGCGCGACGTTCCCGAGGCCGAGCGCCTCGAGCGTGGGCAGGTCCAGCCCGCCGACCGCACGCGCGACGTTGCCGAGCGTGTCGGAACCCTCGTCGCCGTAGTCGGCCGCGTCCGGCAGGGCCCCGACCCCCACGGCGTCGAGCACGATCACGCACGCGCGGGCCACGGGGGCTATCGTAATCCGCCGTGGGGACGCTCCTTGGACTGCTCGGCGTGGTCGCGTTCGTCGTCGGCGTGGTCGGGCTGTCGGCGGCGGTGACGTTCGCGGTCGTGAAGCTGACGCCGCCGAAGCGGCCCGACGCTCCCGTCACGGAGCCCTCCGAGTAGCCTGGCGAGACCCGCCGCCGCTACACGGCGGACAGGCGGAGGATGTTCTCGAGCGGCGTGTACTCGAGGCCGTGGGCGTCCGCGATCGCCTCGTACGTCACGCTGCCGGCGAAGACGTTCACCCCCCGCGCGAGCGCCCGGTCGCGCGCGACCGCGTCGCGCAACCCGTGGTCGGCGATCAGCTCGACGTACGGGAGCGTCGCGTTGGTCAGCGCCTTCGTCGAGGTGATCGGGACGGCGCCCGGCATGTTCGCGACGCAGTAGTGGGTGACGCCCTCCTCCGCGTAGACCGGCTCGCTGTGCGTCGTCGGCCGCGACGTCTCGGCGACCCCTCCCTGGTCGATCGCGACGTCGCACAGCACCGCGCCCTCGCGCATGCCCCGCAGCATCGACCGCGTGACCAGCTTCGGCGCGAGCGCGCCCGGGATGAGCACCGCGCCGATGACGACGTCGGCGTGCGCGACGGACTCCTCGATCTGGAGCGTCGAGGACATGAGCAGCGAGACGCGCCCCGACAGAATCTCCTCCAGATGGCGCATGCGGTCGAGCGAGCGCTCGAGGATCGTCACCTGCGCCCCGAGGCCGAGCGCGATGACGGCGGCGTTGTAGCCCACGATCCCGCCCCCGATCACGACGACGTGTCCTGGTGCGACGCCCGCGACGCCGCCGAGCAGCAGCCCGCGGCCGCCGAGCGGCTTCTCGAGGAAGTACGCGCCCGCCTGCGCCGCGAGTCGCCCGGCGACCTCGCTCATCGGCGCCAGCAGCGGCAGGCGCCGGTCGTCCGCCTCGACCGTCTCGTAGGCGACGGCGGCGATGCCGCTCTCGACCAGCGCGCGGGTCAACGGCTCGTCGGCGGCGAGGTGCAGGTACGTGAACAGGACGAGGTCGTCGCGCAGGCGCGTGTACTCGGGGGCGATCGGCTCCTTCACCTTCAGCAGGAGCTCCGACTCGGCCCAGACCTCGTCGACCGAGACGATCCGCGCGCCGACGGCCTCGTAGGCCGCGTCGCCGAACTGACTGCCGATGCCCGCCCCGCGCTCGACCAGGACGTCGTGGCCGCGTTGCCCGAGCTCGCGCGCACCCGCCGGCGTCAGCGCCACCCGGTACTCGTCCGGCTTGATCTCCTTGGCGACGCCGATCCTCATCCGCGGCGGGGCAACGATACAGCGAGGCGCTCGACGTACGCCCGCTCGTCGGGTCCGAACCAGGGCGGCGACCCGGCGCCGGCGTTCTCGCGGGCGCGCTCGGGCCGGCGGGTCGCCGGGATCACGACGTCGACCCGTTCGTCCGACAGCGCCCACTTCAGCAGCGCCTGCCCCCACGTCTCCACGCCGAACGGCGCCAGCGGCTCGAGGTCGCGCGCCGCCGGAGCGCGGGCGACGAGCGCGCCCTCGCCGAGCGGCCGCATCGCGATCACGGGCACGCCGAGGTCGGACGCGACGGGCAGGAGCCGCGCCTCGCACTCCCGCTCCGCCACGCTGTACGGCAGCTGCACGGTGTCGAAGCGGCGCGTCGCGAGCGCCTCCTCGAGTTCGCGGAAGGCGAATACGCCGTAGTGCGTCACACCGAGCAGCGCGATCCGCCCCGCGTCGCGCTCTCGCTGCATCCACGACAGGTGCATGCGCCACTGGACGAGGTTGTGCACCTGCTCGATCTCGACGCGGTCGAACCAGGCAAGCTGCGCCGTGTACTGGTCGCGTCCCTGCTCGACCGTCGGCGCCCAGATTTTCGTCGCCAGCGTGACCTCGTCCCGACGCCCGGCGAACGCCTGCGCCAGCGACCGCTCGGCGCGGCCGTACATCGGCGACGTGTCGACCAGGCGGGAACCGGCCGCGAGTGCCGCGTCGACGACCTCGCCCGCCAGCTCGGCGTCCCCGCCGAAGGTGTTCCACGTGCCGAGGCCGACCACCGGGCCGAGGCGGCGTTGCTCCACGGGCAGCCGGTCTCCGGGGCCGGCCCGAGCCAAACGCTGGGGTAGAGTCGCGACGTGTCCAGCCCGCCTCCGCCGTATCGCGGCGAGGGGCCGCATGCGCTCTGGCACGTGAGCGAGGACGATTCGATCAATCGCTTCGAGCCGCACCGAAGCGCGACCGCCTCCTCTGACGAGCTGCTCGTGTGGGCCGTCGACACGCGACACCTGCCGATGTACTGGTTCCCGCGGGAGTGCCCCCGCGCGACGTTCTGGGCGGGCTCCGGCACGAGCGCGGTCGACCGCGAGCGGTTCCTCTTCGGAGCCTCTGGACGCGTTCACGCAATCGAGTCCGCCTGGCTCGACCGCGTCCGCTCGGCGCGCGTCGTCGCGTACCGGCTGCCCGCGGGACCGTTCGAACGGCATCCCGACATCGGCGCCTACTGGATCAGCCGGCAGCCAGTCGAGCCGCTTGAGCGAGTCGAGCTCGGCGACTTGGTCGCCGCGCACGCGAACGCGCAGATCGAGCTGCGGGTCGTACCGAATCTCTGGCCGCTCTGGGAGCGGGTGACCGCCTCCACCCTCGAGTTCGGCGGTATCCGTCTGCGGAGCGCCGAGCCGCGGCCACCGGCCCGCACGCCTGTAGCCGCGGAGCCCGAGGCCGCACGCACGCTCGACCGACTTGGGGTCACGCACGCACGCTCGACCGACTTGGGGTCAGGTCTTGCGCCGCAACACGAGTACGGCGTCGCACGAGCGCTGAAGAAGCGCGGTGACGCGCGAAACGCGCGCGCGAGGCGGCGCGCTCCTGCGCACCAGCGGCGCAGGAAACGATGTTGCGTTGCAAGACCTGACTGGGAGAGTGGCCAGGCACCGTCCTGACCGCCGGTCAGGCTGGCGCCGACCTGCTCCTCCGTGGCTCGAGACCTGACCGACCTCGCCGCGAGTGTCCTCTCGGGGGATCTGCCCGGACGAGCAGGTGG
>JACVRR010000157.1 GCA_014534345.1 Thermoleophilia bacterium
GCCCCAGTCTGCTCGTCCAATTCCGCGGCACGGGCGCACGTCGTCTCGTCGAGCGCGACCATCGCCAACCTCTGCCAGCGCAGCTGTCTACACACCAGCGGTCTCGAGCGCCCGCCGCCGGTCCTCGGCGGCCAGCGCCTCGGTCAGCTCGTCGAGCTCGCCCTCGAGCACGCGCTCGAGCCTGTGCAGCGTCAGGTGGATCCGGTGGTCCGTCACCCGGTTCTCGGGGAAGTTGTACGTGCGGATCTTCTCCGCCCGCTCGCCCGTCCCGACCTGCGCCCGCCGCGCGGCCGCCGCCTCGGCGTCCGCCTTCGCGCGCTCGAGCTCGTACAGCCGTGCCCGGAGCACGCGCAGCGCCTTCTGGCGGTTCTGCAGCTGCGACTTCTCGTCCTGCATCGCGACGACGAGCCCGGTCGGCAGGTGTGTGATCCGGACGGCCGAGTCGGTCGTGTTGACGCTCTGCCCCCCGGGGCCGGTCGAGCGGTAGACGTCCACCTTGAGGTCGCCCGGGTCGATCTGGATCTCGACCTCCTCGGCTTCCGGCATGACGGCGACCGTCGCGGTCGAGGTGTGGATGCGGCCCTGCGACTCGGTCACCGGCACCCGCTGGACGCGGTGGGTGCCGCCCTCCCACTTGAACACCGAGTACGCGCCCTCGCCGCGCACGGCGAAGACGACCTCCTTGAAGCCACCGCCGTCGTTCGCGCTCGCGGACAGGTCCTCCGTGCGGAACCCCCGCCGCTCGGCGTAGCGGGTCAGCATCCGGTGCAGGTCGGCCGCCCACAGCGCGGCCTCGTCGCCGCCGGCACCCTGGCGTACCTCGACGATGACGTCCTTGGAGTCGGCCGGATCGCGCTCGACGAGCGCAAGGCGAAGCTCCTCCTCGAGGCCGGCGAGCCGCTCCTCGAGCTCGGGCACGAGCTCGCGGAGGTCACCGTCCCCGCGCGCGGCCTCGAGGTCGTCGCGCGTCGCGCGCCAGTCCTGCGCGAGCCTGAACGGGCCCTCGAGCTCCTTCAGCCGCCGGCCGGCGGACGCCGCCTCGCGGTGGTCGTTGTACACCGCGGGGTCGGCCATCCTCTCCTGGAGATCGCGGTACGACCGCTCCAGCTCCCCGACCAGATCCTCGAATGCGGCCATCCGGGACAGCGTAGAGATCAGCCGGGAGCGAGCAGCAGCAGCCGCGGGTTGCGCGACGAGTCGGCGGCGACGACAGCAGCTCCCCAGCCGCGTCCGGCGGGAACGCGAACGCGCCCGACGAGCGGCTGCCGCCGCAGGTCGAGGACGCGCCGCTCGCCGGGGCGGTAGAGGACGACGCGGAGCCGCAGCCACGGCGTGCCCGCGTCCCGCGCGCGCCAGCGGAGCTCGCCGCCCGCGATCCTCGCGCGCAGGCGGGGCGGCGTGGTGTCCCGGGCGACGACGACGGGGCGGAACGTCCGCGTCAGCCGGTTGCCGACGCGGTCGACGGCGGTGAGCCGCACGGCGTAGCGACCGGGCGGCCGGTTCCCCGGCGACCAGGTGAGCTGGCGGACGCCGGGCTGCAGGTACAGCGTGCGCACCGTCCCTGCGATCCGCAACGTGACGGTCGCGGGCTTCGACAGCCAGAAGCGGATCACGGCGTCGTCGCGGAAGCCGTCGCGGGGAAGCGGGTACACCGGCGCCGGCCGGTAGCGCCGCTCGAGCGCGGGCGGCTTGCGCCAGTAGTCGCGGAACCGCGCCGCCCACCGGCCCCAGTACGGATCGCCCGTGCGTGCGCCCAGCCGCCAGAGCAGCGAGGTCACGTACTGGTGGTACTTCAGCTCCGCCTCGGGGCCTCCGAGCGAGTAGCGCGACCAGAAGTAGGTGTCGAAGCGCGGCAATAGCGTCTTCGCCGCCTCGCGCAGGCGCCGGGCCAGCTGCGCGGCCGCCGCGTCCCCGGTCAGCCGCGCGTACTCCGCGACCGAGACGGCCGTCTGCAGCTGCGCGTTGAGGACGGCCGCGGCGTTGAAGTGGTAGATCCGCACCCACGGCCCGGCGGAGAGGTTCACCAGCAGGCCGTCCGCGAGCGCGCGGTACGCGAGGCGGGCCTCCTCGACGAGGCCGACGCGGGCGAACGCCTGCGCCGCGACCGCCTGGGTCATCCCCGAGGTCCACGGCGGAGTCCCTCCCGCCCAGCCGAAGTACGACTCCCAGACGAGCCCGGCTCCCTGCGGCCGGCCGCGCGCCAGCAGCGCGTACGCCAGCCGGATCGCGCGCCGGTAGCGCCCGTTCTCGGCGTGCGCGTTCAGCGCGCCGAAGCTCGCCAGCGGGTGGAAGCGGAGGCCGCGGCCGGGGAACGGGCGGTAGACGATCCCGTCGTCGTCGCGCACGTCGGCGCGCGGCAGCCCGCCCCGCACCGCGTAGCGCGTGTTCATCCGCACCGTCGAGAAGAGTGCGAGCGCGCGGGGCGAGTCGTACGCATACGCGAGCGCGGCGGCGTCGCGCAGGACGGGCGCGAGCGTCGCGCTGCTCGCCGACGAGACGGCCGCGGCCGCCCGCGCCTGCGCGAGCGCGCGCCGGTACTCGGACGCCTCCAGCTCCGACAACCTGCCGGCTGCGACGGCCCGGTCGAGCCCGCTCGCGCTCGCGCCGACGTACCCGCCCGCGTACGCGGTCGAACACGGCGCCAGCACGAGCGCCGCCGCCGCCACGACCGGCCAGCGGGCCATGGCGCGAGGGTAGCGGGGTGGCACGCGGGCGGAGCAGGCTGCCTTGCTCAGGAGGTGCGAAGACGCGCGTCGACGCTCAGCTCCACGTTGCCGGTCACCGCCTGCGAGACGGGGCAGTTGTCCTTCGCCTGCTCGGCCGCCGATCGGAAGCCGTCGTCGTCGAGGCCCGGCACGGCGCCCTCGACCTCGAGCGCGATCCGCGTGATCCCCGTTCCGGGGACGAACGTGACGTTCGCGCGCGAGCGCAGCTCCTCCGCCGGCGTGCCGCCCTTCGCGAGCGCACTGGAGAGCGCCATGGAGAAGCACGCGGCGTGTGCGGCCGCGATCAGCTCCTCGGGGCTCGTCAGCGACCCCTGGTCCTCGGCCCGCGCCTTCCAGGTGACCTCCAGCGGCCCGAACGCTCCCGTCCCGACCCGCTCGATCGTCCCCTCGCCGTCCAGCAAGTCACCGCGCCAGGTGACTTCGGCCGTCCGCTCCGTTGCCTCTGCCATCTCCACCTCCTGTCGGATCGCGCGTCGCGACCGCCTCGCCGCGACAGCGGATCGTTACACCGGCCGCGGTGACTCGGGCGCAGACGGGCTCGCACCCGGGCTCGGCGGTGCAGCGTGGCCGGCGCGCTGCCGTCTCGCGGACGGCGCCGCCGGCGCGGTCAGGCCATGACTTCGACCTTGCGCTCCTCGGGCGTGATCCGCCCCTCGAGGCGCAGCACCTCCCGGAGCGCGCGGATCGAGACCTCGACCTGCTCCAGCGTCGGCTCGCGCGTCGTCAGGCGCTGGAGCCACAGGCCGGGTGCGAGCAGGGTCATGAGCAGTCGGTTGCCGGTGTTCTTGCCGGCGAAGCGGATCAGCTCGTAGGCCAGGCCGGCGATCAGCGGCAGCGCGACGATCCTGCTCGTGATCAGCCAGTACCAGGCCGGCTGGCCGACGAAGGCGAAGACGAAGATCGCGATCACCATCACCCAGAGCAGGAAAGCCGTCCCACAGCGCGGGTGGATGAGGCTGTGCCGCTGCACGACCTCCGGCTCGAGCTCGGCGCCGGCCTCGAGCGCGTTGATCGCCTTGTGCTCGGCGCCGTGGTACTGGAACACCCGCCGCAGGTCGGGAAGCAGCGAGATGACCGAGATGTACGCGATGAAGATCGCGACGCGGATGACGCCCTCGACGACGACGAAGACGCCCGTGCGATCGATCGGCAACCAGCTCGTGATCAACGCCGGCGTGACCTTGAACAGCATCAGCGCGAAGCCGATGGCGAGCGCGAAGGCGAACACGATCGCGCCGCGCGAGAGCTCGGTCTGCACCTCGCCGTCGTCGTCCTCCTCCTGCGCCGCGTAGTTCGCGGAGATCGCAAGCGCGCGGAAGCCGATGCCGAGCGACTCGCCGAGTGCGACGACGCCGCGGATGACCGGCAGCCGGAAGACCCGGTGACGGGCCATCGGACTGCGGATGGCGCGGTTCAGCTCGGCAATCTCGCCGTTCCGCTTGCGGACGGCGAGCGCCCAGTTCGAGGGGCCGCGCATCATCACCCCTTCGAGGACGGCCTGGCCGCCGATGAGCGCAGCCACGTGCGGGTGCGGACTACCGGCGGCGGGCGCCGCCGGCCTTCTCCAGCCGCCGCTGGAAGCGCTCGACGCGGCCGCCGCTGTCGACGAGCTTCTGCTTCCCCGTGTAGAACGGATGGCAGGCGGAGCAGATCTCGACGTGGAGCTCCGACTTCGTCGACCGGGTCTGGAACGTGTTCCCGCAGGAGCACGTCACGGTCGCGAGGACGTACTCGGGGTGGATGTCCGCCTTCATCGCTCGGCCAGGATAGCAGAGGCCTGTTCGGGCCCGATGTTGCCTCCAGAGACGACGGCGACCACGCGCTCGCCCTCCGCGAGCGGAACCCTGCGGGCGAGCAGCGCGGCGGTCGTAGCTGCGCCGGCGGCCTCGCATGCGAGCTTCGCACGGGCGTACAGGAAGCGGAACGCCGACGCGAGCTGCTCCTCGCCGACGAGCACCGACTCGACCCCGAGCGCGGCGCAGATCGCGTACGCGTTCCGCCCGGCATGCGGCGCGCCGAGACCGTCCGCGATCGAGGTCGGGTGGACTTCCACGGGCCGCCCGGCGCGGAGGGCCTCGTGCAGCGCGGGCGAGCGTTCGGGCTCGACGGCCACGACGCGCGCGTCGGGCCGCAGGCCCTTCACGGCGAGGGCGATGCCGGACACGAGCCCGCCTCCGCCGACGGGCACGAGGACGACGTCGGCACGGGCGACGTCCTCGAGCACCTCCAGTCCGACGGTCCCCTGGCCGGCGATCACGCGCGGGTCGTCGAACGGGTGGAGGAGCGTGCGGCCCGTCTCGGCGAGGAGCTGCTCGAGCCGCTCGAACGCCTGGGGCGAGCCGTCCGCAGTCAGGTCGACGGTCGCGCCGTACGCGCGCGCTGCCTCGATCTTCTGCTCGCTCGCGCCGCGCCACATGACGACCAGC
>JACVRR010000130.1 GCA_014534345.1 Thermoleophilia bacterium
GCGTCCGCTTCGACTTCTGGTCGACGCTGACCGAGTTATACAGCGACGCGTACTACCGGCAGAACCACGAGTGGTGTCAGGAGAACGGCGTCCTCTTCACCGGCCACCTGCTCTACGAGGAGAGGCTGCGCCGGATGATCCGCGTCGAGGGGAACATCTTCTCGCACTACCGGCACTTCGACGTCGTGGGCGTCGACCACCTCTACCCGATCGTCGGCACGCGCGAGCTGCCGGCCGAGCACGTGGCGATGAAGGTCGGCAGCTCGGCGGCGCACCAGGTGGGGAGCGAGCGGCTGCTCTGCGAGTCGTTCGGGGGGATCTTCATGGACGCGACGATGCAGCGGATGAAGTGGATCGCCGACTGGGAGTTCGTCCTCGGCGTCAACCTGCTGAACCCGCACGGCTTCCACTACACGCTCGAGGGGGCGCGCAAGCGCGACTGGCCGCCGTCCCAGTTCTACCAGTACCCCTGGTGGCGCTATTACGGCGAGTTCTCGCGCTACATCGGCCGGCTCAGCTCGATGCTGAGCGGAGGCCGGCACGTCGCGAAGATCGCGCTGCTCTGGCCGATGATCTCGATGTTCGCGACCTACACCCCGCAGGAGCGTTCCGCGCCGCAGGCCGAGGTCGAGGACGGGTTCAACCAGCTGAGCGACCTGCTGCTGCGGCTGCACCACGACTACGACTACGTGGACGAGGCCGTCCTCGCCGAGGCCGAGGTGGAGGACGGAGCGCTGCGCATCGGCGACGAGGCGCACGAGCTGGTCGTGCTGCCGCCGCTGACGCACGTCCGGCTGGAGACCGTCGAGGCGCTGGAGCGGCTCGTCGCCGGCGGCGGACGCGTCCTCGGGCTCGGGCGGTTGCCCGCGACGGCGCTCGGCGACGACGGCCTGGTGGACGTCCGCGAACGGTTCGAGCGGCTGGTCTCGGCCTTCGTCGACTCGCTCGAGCCCGCGCGCGTGGCCGAGGCGATCGATCGGCTGGTCGAGCCAGACGTCACGCTGTCGAACGACGAGCTGTTCTGCCTGCACCGGGTCAAGGACGAGCGCGACCTCTACTTCGTGGTCAACCCGACCTTCGAGGAGCAGCGCGCGACCATGACGATCGCCGCCGGCGAGCCGACGGTGTGGGATCCGTCGACCGGCGAGCGTCGCGCGCTGGCGGTCGCCGACGCCGACGGTCGCCCGTCGTTCGAGCTGGTGCTCCCGCCGGCGGGCTCGGTGTTCGTCGTCTCCGGACCCACGGTCGAGCCGGCGCCGGCCGTCGCCGAGCACCACGCCGCGGATGAGGTGGTGCTCGACGGTGAGTGGGAGTTCGAGCGCGCCGACGCGAACGCGCTCGTGCTGGACGGCTGGCGCGCGCGCGCGGACGGCGAGGACGCCTGGCTGCCGCTGGTCGCCGGTGCGTGGTCGTACCAGCTGCCGGCCGAGCCGGCGGGCTACCCGGTCGACGTGACGTTCGAGGCGGCGGCCGAGGCCGACGACGTGCCCGCGCGGGCCGCCGTCGTCGCCGACGGCTTCGCCGGCTCGGCGTGGCGACTGGCGGTCAACGGCCGGGAGGCGACGGCCCCGCCCGTCCGCAGCTCGTTCGACAGCCAGATGAAGGAGGTCGACGTCACCCGGCTGCTCCAGGAGGGCGCGAACGCGATCGCGGTGACGATCACGCTCACGGGGCCGACCGACGGGCTGCTCGACAAGCTCAAGATCGTCGGCGACTTCGCCGTCGAGGAGGGCAGGATCGTCGCGCCGCGCAGGTCGCTCGCGCCCGCCGCCTGGACCGAGCAGGGGTACCCGTTCTACTCCGGTCTCGGGACCTACCGGCGGACGCTCGCGCTGGACGGCGCCCCCCGCCGCGCCGTGCTCGAGGCGGACGCGGGCGACGACGTGCTCGAGGTGGTCGTCAACGGCGAGCAGGCGGGCGTCCGCCTCTGGCCGCCCTACGGCGTCGAGGTGACGAGCCTGCTGCGCGCCGGGGACAACACCATCGAGCTGCGGGTCGCGAACACGCTCGAGAACCTCCTGAACGGCAACCCGCGCCCCTCGGGCCTCCGGTCGGCGCCGCGGCTGGTGCTCTCGCGGTGATCGCCGTCGAGCCGCTCACCGCGGAGGCGTTTGCGTCCTTCGGCCGCATCCTCGACGTCCCGGCGCGGGAGCCGGACAACGCCGGCGACCCGTGGCGCTGGTGGGCCGAGACCGCGCTCGTCGCGCGCGCCGAGGGCCGCTACGCGGTCGGCTACCTCGAGGTCGAGAACGGCCGGCGCGGGTTCGACTGGGCCGAGCGCCACCTCGAGAGCGAGGAGGTCGTTATCCCCGTTCGCGGCGAGCTCCTGCTCTATGCCGGCCCGCCCGACCAGGGCGACGCACCGAGCCGCGACCGGTTCCGGATCTTCCGCGTGCGCCCCGGCCAGGCCGTGATCCTCGGCAAGGGCGTCTGGCACGGCGCCCCGCTGGCCGCGGGCGGGAGCGCGACCGCGCTCGTGCTTCTGCTGGAGGGCACCGGGCAGAACGACACGCAGATGGCGCACTTCGACGAGATCCCAGTGGAGGTCTGATGCCAGTCGTCGACCGCAGGGACTTCGGCGGCCGCTTCTCGGTCAAGGAGAACTCGCAGCGGCTCGCCAACTACCGCTACCTCGAGATCCAGCTGATGGAGATGATCGGCGGCTGGTCGCACACGACTCCGCAGCTCGCCTTCAAGGCGACGTTCGGGTACCACGTCTACGACCACGCCCGCGCCGCCGACGCGCTCGGCGAGCGGCTCGAGCAGCTGCGCTCCGGGCGCGATCGCCAGGAGCCCGCCACGGACGACTTCGCCCGGCTCTGCGAGCACGTCTGGAACCTGGAGGACACGATCGCGCGGCTGGTCGCGGTCTACCGCGTGCTGGAGCCGCACCTCGTCTCGACGTACGTCTACCACGCCGACGCGACCGATCCGATGACCGACACGCCGACCGTGCGCCTGCTCCACGGGCTCGCCGGCCAGGCGCAGTCGCACGTCGCCTGGGGCCACGCCGTGCTCGACTCGCTGACCGCCTCGCCCGAGGACCGGCGCCGTGCGGTCGAGGTGCAGGCCGACATCGAGGCGCGGCTCGTCGAGTGCGGCGGCGTCACGGGCCAGGGGATCGAGTCGCACTGGCTGGCGTTCGCGTCCGCGCGCGCCGACGCGAAGCCGCCCGAGCGGCACAAGCGCGGAAGGAGCGGCTACCGCTTCGAGAAGCGGTGCGCACCGCTCGACCACCCCGTCGTCGAGGAGCCGTTCTGGTGGTCGGACGACCCGGAGGAGTTCAGGCGGATCTACCACGCCGACGACGAGTGGTCGCTCGAGGGCTTCCGCCACAAGTTCCACCAGCTCCTCTACGGCGAGGTCGAGACGACCGACCGGATGGGGAAGATCATCGCCGAGTTCCCCGACCTGCCCTGGGAGCTGCGCATGGGCTTCGCCAACCAGATGTGGGACGAGGCCCGGCACATCGAGATCGTCGCCAAGGTGTGCGAGGACGAGCTCGCCGCCGAGCTCGGCTACGGGCCGTGGTCGCTCGTCTGGTGGTGGATGCAGAACGAGGACGACCCGCTCAAGCGGATCGCGGTGACGAACTCGTGGGCCGAGGCGAACCTGATGCAGACCCTTCGCCAGTGGCGCGAGCACGCCGAGGAGCGCGGGTACGCGCGGATCGCCGAGCTCTGCGACTACCTGCAGGCGGACGAGCTGAACCACGTGAAGCTGGCGACGGAGTGGATCCGGCGGCTGACCGCCGACGACGAGGAGCGCCGCCGCGAGCTCGTCCGCTGGGGCGTGCAGGCCGTCGCGCGGATCGAGGGCTTCTACGCGGACGACGACTACGAGCCGCCCGGCGAGGACGAGGTCCGCTTCACGTTCCTCAAGGAGGGCGGCGCCCGCGCCTCCCGCTCGCACGCCGCCGTCATCGGCGAGTAGCGCCCGGCCGACGGACGTGCCCGTTTCGGCCATGACCGGTGCCTGGCACCGGACACGGCGCTTCGGCCATGCCCGCCGGATATCGCCCGCGCTGGAGTCGCTTGCCGCCGGAGGAAGCCGGGGCTCGCCCGAGTACGGCGACGGCTGTTGCGGCCACGTCCGGTGCCTGGCACCAGACATGGCCTGAACGGTCAGGGGACGCCGGCCTCGGCGAGGAGGACGAGCCGCCTGATGCCGCCGTCCGGGGTCGGCCAGGTGCCGCAGCCGGCGAAGGCCTCGGCGTAGCGGCAGCCGCGCTGGTCGCCGCGCAGGCGACCGAGCGACTCGATCAGCGGCACGAGCTCCGTCTCGCCGCCGAGCGTCCTCTGGCTCTCGTGGGCGCGCAGCGCCGCCAGCTTGCGCTCCCACGTCGCGGTGACGTCGATCCAGACGTGCGGCTCGAACGCGAGCCCCTGCGCCGCGTCGACGTAGGCGAGGTCGGGCGCCGAGCGGAGCGGCGGCTCGCTGCCGAGGTTGCCTGCGCACGCGCCGATTCGCATCGCCAGCACCAGCTCGGCGACCGCGCGGTGGTCGGCGTGGTAGTCGCCGGGCGGGTGCGTGAGCAGCAGGTTCGCGCCGAGCCGTCGGACGTGGTCGGCCAGCCGGGCGCGCGCGGCCCGCGAGGCGACCGCCTCCTGGTCGTGCATGCCGAGCCACTCGACCGAGGCGGCGCCGAGCAGCTCGCCGGCGCGGCGCGCCTCCGCCAGCCGGATCTCGCGGGCACGCTCGGCCGGCTCGCCCGGCACGCCGCCCTCTCCCCCGGTCGCGATCGCCACGTGCGCCGGGACGCCCCGGTCGGCGAGGAGCGCGAGCGTCCCGCCGCAAAAGGCGTCGACGTCGTCGGGGTGCGCGCCGACCGCGAGGACGACGGTGCCGGGCATCAGCGCCTCGCCGCGAACTGCTCGCGAAGCTCGGGCACGCGGGCGAGATGGCGGTCGAGCACGCTCGTCGCCGCCTCGACGGACCCGACCAGCGGGTGGAGCGCGAGAGCGCGCACCGCGAGCGAGCGCGACCGGCGGCGCGCCGCCTCGATCGCCGCCCGCTCGGCGTCCTTCACCAGCGAGACCAGCCCCTGCTCGTGCAGCGTCCACTCGCTGGACGGCAGCGGCCGCACGCCCCGGGCGCCCACCTCGCACGGCACCTCGACGACGGCGCGCTCGTCGAGGAAGGGAATCGCTCCGCGGTTCGCCGTGTTCAGGAAGAGCACGGCCGGCGCGCCCGTCGCGAGCGCGCGTACGACCCCGAGCGCCACGCTCGTGTAGCCCGCCAGGCCGCCGTCGGGCGGCAGCTCGTCCGCGCTCCCGCCTGGGATTCGCCGCGCGCGGTGCACCTCGTCGAGGTACGAGGCGGAGCGGCGCCGCACGGCCGCCCGCCAGGCGGCGAGCGCATCGCGGCGCGCGCGTCCGTTCCCGGCGTAGAACGCCTCCTGCTCGCGGATGAGCAGCGCCGCCCGCGGCTCGCCGGCGCGCAGCGCCTCGACCACCTCGCGGCTGAAGTAGTAGTACGCCAGGTACTCGCTCGGGATCCGCCCGAGCGCGCGCAGTAGCTCGGGGCCGAACACGCGGCCCTCCTCCAGCCGCGCGAGCCGCGCGTCGTCGGCGAGCAGGTCGGGAAGCAGGTCGCGCTCGCCGGAGCGGACCGCCTTCAGCCAGCCCAGGTGGTTGAGGCCGCCGTAGTCGAACCGCAGCTCGTCCACGCCACGCCCGAGCGCGCCCGCGACCCCGCGCGTCAGCGCGACCGGCGAGTCGCAGATCCCGACTACGCGGTCGCCGAGGACCTCCTGCAGCGCCTCCGTGACGAGCCCGGCGGGGTTGGTGTAGTCGAGGAACCAGGCGCCGGGCGCCCGCGCCGCGACCCGCTCGGCGACGTCGAGCACGACCGGCACGGTGCGCAGCGCGGCGCACAGCCCGCCCGCACCGACCGTCTCCTGGCCCAGGAGGCCGAGCTCCAGCGGGATCTGCTCGTCGGCGAGGCGGGCGGGAAGGCCGCCGACGCGCAGCGCACAGAGGACGAACTGCGCCCCCTCGATCGCGTCGTCGACGTCGGTCGTCGTCCGCCGCGCGAGCCGCTCGCCGCGCTCGGCGTCGATGCCGCGAAGGACGTCGTCGATGCGCCGCAGCCGAGCCTCGTCGGCGTCGTGCAGGACGAGCTCGGCGAGCTGGAGCGCGCCCGATGCCGCGAGCAGCGCCTCGTACATCGCGGGCGTGCGGAACCCGCCCCCGCCGATGACGGCAAGCTTCACCGCGGCAGGGTACGCAACTGACCGGCGATGAACTCCACCACGCGCTCCTACCTGATCTGCGGGACGCCGCGCAGCGGAACGTTCCTGCTGGCCGGCCTGCTCGCGAGCACCGGGATCGCCGGCCGCCCGGAGGAGTACTTCTGGCGAGAGGACGAGCCCCGCTGGCGCGAGCGCTGGGGCGTGACGAGCGACGCCGACTACGTGGCGCACGCGATCGCGCAGGGCACCACGCCGAACGGCGTCTTCGGAGCGAAGGTGATGTGGGGCTACTTCGGCGACGTGCTCGCCAAGCTCCGACGCCTGCGCGACGAGCCGTCCGACCTTCGCCTGCTGGAGGCGTTCTTCCCGAACCTCCGCTTCCTCTGGCTACGCCGCGAGGACGCCGTCGCGCAGGCGGTGTCCTGGTCGAAGGCGATGCGCACCGGGGTCTGGTACGCCGAGCAGCACGGCGCCCCGGCCGGGGATCCGAGCTTCGACTTCGACGAGATCGCCGCGCTCGCCGCGGAAGCGGAGACGCACGGCGACGCCTGGCGGCGGTGGTTCGACCGCCACGGCGTCGAGCCGTTCGCGGTCACCTACGAGGAGCTCGAGGCGGCGAAGGTCGCGGTGACGCGCCGCGCGCTCGCCTTCCTCGGCCTGCCCGGCGACGGCGTGCCGATCGAGGAGCGGACGGCGCGCCAGCGCGACGCCCTGAACGCGGAGTGGGTGCGCCGGTTCCGCGAGACCGCCCGCCGCCGGGGCTAGTCGAGTGGCACCGTCTGGCCCGCCGCCGCCCGGAGCTCGTCGGCCGTCGGCGCGCCCGCGTACCCGCCCAGCGAGCCGGCGGCGGCGGCCCCGCACAGGTTCCCGTACGCCAGACAGGCGTCCGGCCCGGCGCCCGCGAGCCATCCCCACAGGTAGCCGGCGGCGAAGCAGTCCCCGGCTCCCGTCGCGTCGACGACGGCGGCCGGCCGCGCCGGCGCGTCGACCCGCCGCCCGCCGACGACCGCCGTCGCGCCCCGCC
>JACVRR010000106.1 GCA_014534345.1 Thermoleophilia bacterium
GGATCGTCCGCGGCTCGCGGACGGTGCGCGCCTTCGACCTCGAGCAGGAGCGCCGGATGCACCTGATCGTCGTCCGCCGCGACCTGTTCGGGTTCCGCCACCTCCACCCGCGGATGCGCCCGGACGGGACGTGGATGACGCGGCTCCGCTTCGCCGAGGGCGGCGCGTACCGCCTGTTCGCCGACTTCGTGACGGCCGGGCGGCGCGCCACGCTCGGCGTCGACGTCTTCGTGCGGGGCCCGATCGGGTACCCGCTCCCGATCGCCGAGCCGCGTCCCGTGCGCGCGGGGCCGTACACCGTCGCGCTCCGGCGCGGCCGGCTCGTCGCCGAGCGCCCGGCCACACTGGCGTTCCGGGTCACCCGGGCCGGACGCCTTGCCCGCCTCGGGCGCTACCTCGGCGCCCGCGGCCACCTCGTCGTCCTGCGCGCCGGTGACCTCGCCTACCTCCACACCCACGCCGATGAGGAGTCGCTGGCGTTCGAGACGACCTTCCCGTCGGCGGGGAGCTACCGCGCGTTCCTCCAGTTCCGCGCCGGCGGCCGCGTTCGGACGGCCGCCTTCACCTTCCGGGTGCGACCATGAGCAGCACCGAACACCTCGAGCTTCCGATCGAGGGCATGACCTGCGCCTCGTGCGCCGTCCGGGTCGAGAAGAAGCTGAACAAGCTCGACGGCGTGCAGGCAACCGTCAACTTCGCCACCGAGACCGCCTCCGTCGACTTCGACCCGGCGGCCGTGGCGCCCGAACGCCTGCTCGAGACGGTCGAGCGGGCGGGGTACCGGGCCGTGCTGCCGCGTGAGGAGCACGAGGCCACGGCGGCGGAGCGCCGCGACCCGGCTCGCGACCTGCGGCTGCGGCTGGCGCTCTCGGCGGCGCTGTCCCTCCCGGTCGTCGCCCTGGCCATGATCCCGCCGCTGCAGTTCGACTACTGGCAGTGGCTGGCGCTGCAGCTCGCGACCCCGGTCGTCTTCTGGGGCGGCTGGCCATTCCACCGGGCGGCGCTCGTCAACCTGCGCCACGGGGCGGCGACGATGGACACGCTCATCTCGGTCGGAACGCTGGCCGCGTGGGCCTGGTCGGTGGTCGCGCTCTTCTTCCTCGGCGCGGGCGAGCCGGGGATGCGGATGGACTTCGCGCTCGCGCTCGGGGCGGGGGAGGGCGAGATCTACCTGGAGGTGGCGGTCGCCGTCACCGTGCTGATCCTGCTCGGGCGCTACTTCGAGGCGCGGGCGAAGAGCCGGGCCGGCGCCGCGCTGCGGGCGCTGCTCGAGCTGGGCGCGAAGGAGGCGCGCGTGCTGCGCGGCGGCGAGGAGGTGCTCGTCCCGGTCGACGACCTCCGCGCCGGTGAGCGCTTCGTCGTCCGGCCCGGCGAGAAGGTGGCGACGGACGGGATCGTCGAGGAGGGCGAGTCGGCGGTCGACCAGTCGATGTTGACGGGCGAGTCGGTGCCGGTCGAGCTCGGGCCGGGGAGCGAGGTGGCCGGCGCGACGATCAACACGTACGGCCGCCTGGTCGTCCGGGCGACCAAGGTCGGTGCCGAGACGGCGCTCGCGCAGATCGCGCGGCTGGTGGCGGAGGCGCAGGCGGGCAAGGCGCCCGTGCAGCGGCTCGCCGACCGCGTCTCCGCCGTGTTCGTGCCGATCGTGATCGCGATCGCCGCCGCGACGCTCGGCTTCTGGCTGGGCGCGGGCGCCGAGCCCGGGTTCGCCTTCGCGGCCGCGGTCGCGGTGCTGATCATCGCCTGCCCCTGCGCGCTCGGGCTCGCGACGCCGACCGCGCTGATGGTCGGCAGCGGACGCGGGGCGCAGCTCGGGATCGTCATCCGCGGCCCGGAGATCCTCGAGCAGACGCGGCGGATCGGGACGGTCGTCCTCGACAAGACGGGCACGGTCACCGAGGGCCGGATGGAGCTGGTCGAGGTGGCGCCGCTGGACGGCGCACCGCGGGCGGACGTGCTGCGGCTGGCCGGCGCTGTCGAGGCGGCGAGCGAGCACCCGATCGCGCAGGCGGTCGCCGCCGCCGCGCGTGAGGAGGTCGGGACGCTGCCGCCGGTCGAGGGGTTCCGCAACCTGCCGGGGGTCGGCGTGCGCGGCGTCGTCGAGGGCCGCGAGGTCGACGTCGCCCGCCGCGATGGCGCGATCACCGTCGCGTGGGACGGCGAGGCGCGGGCGACGCTCGTCGTCCGCGACACCGTCAAGCCGACGAGCGGCGAGGCCGTACGCGAGCTGCGGGCGCTGGGACTGACGCCCGTGCTGCTCACGGGCGACGCGCGGCAGACCGCCGAGCGGGTGGCGGCGGAGGTCGGCATCGAGCGTGTGCTGGCCGAGGTGCTGCCGGACGGGAAGGCGGCCGAGGTGCGGCGGCTGCAGGAGGCCGGCGAGGTCGTCGCGATGGTCGGCGACGGCATCAACGACGCGCCCGCGCTGGCGCAGGCCGACCTCGGGATCGCGATCGGCACCGGAACGGACGTGGCGATCGAGGCGAGCGACCTCACGCTCGTGTCCGGCGACCTGCGCGCGGCGGCGGACGCGATCCGGCTGGCGCGCCGGACGCTGCGCACGATCAAGGGCAACCTCTTCTGGGCGTTCGCCTACAACGTCGCCGCGATCCCGCTCGCGGTCGCGGGGCTGCTGAACCCGATCGTCGCGGCGGCGGCGATGGCCTTCTCGAGCGTGTTCGTGGTGACGAACTCGCTGCGGCTGCGGCGGTTCTCGAGCAGGAGGGAGGTGGCCGCATGACCGAAGGGCACGGGTACGCGGCCGACAAGGAGGCGCTCGTCCGGCGCCTGCACCGGATCGAGGGCCAGGTGCGCGGGATCGAGCGGATGGTCGAGGAGGATCGCTACTGCATCGACGTCCTCACGCAGATCGCGGCGGTGAAGACGGCGCTCGAGAGCGTCGCGCTGAAGATCCTGGACGACCACGTGAACCACTGCGTGGCCGACGCGATGGCGTCCGGCGAGCCGGGCGCGGCGGCGGAGAAGAGCCGCGAGCTGCTCGACGCGGTGCAGCGGTTCGTGAAGACGCGCTGAGCGCGTAGCCTCCACGCCGTGCCGCCCGAGTCGCGGGTCGAGCAGGTGCGTGAGACGCTCCACGGCGTCGAGGTCGCCGACCCGTACCGCTGGCTCGAGGACACCGAGTCCGACGAGGTGCGGCGGTGGACCGCTGACCAGAACGCTGCGACCGAGGCGGCGCTGGCGGCGGTGCCGTTCCGCGGCGCGATCCGGGGCCGCCTCGACGAGCTGCTGCGCGTGGGCCTGCTCGAGGTCCCGCGCGTGGCCGCCGGGCGGGCGTTCTTCCTGCGACGGGAGGCGGACCGCGACCAGTCGGCCCTGTACGTGCGCGAGCCGGGCTCGTCCGAGGACCGCGCGCTCGTCGACCCCGAGGCGTCGGCGGGCGGCCACCTCGTCACCGTCGACTGGTTCTTCCCCTCGGCGGACGGCGGGCTGGTCGCGTACGGGCTGTCGCGCGGCGGCGACGAGCTGAGCACGCTGCACGTCGTCGACGTGGCCAGCGGGGGCGTGCTCGACGATCGGATCCCCGACACGCGCTTCTCGTCGGTCGCATGGCTCCCGGACGCGAGCGGCTTCTATTACACCCGGTATCCGGCGGCGGGATCGGTGCCGCCCGGGGAGGAGCGCTACAACAGCCGCGTCCGCTTCCACCGCCTGGGCGACGATCCGGCGGACGACCCGGTGGTCTTCGGCGAGGGCCGTGCCCCGACCGACACGTACTCCGTCTCGCTCTCGCGCGACGGGCGCTGGCTGCTGGTGCACGTCCACCAGGGGTGGGCCAAGACGATCCTCTTCGTCGGCGACCGCGCGAGCGGCGGGGAGTTTCGGTCGACCGGCGAGGAGCGCGACGCGATCTTCTCCGGCGAGCTCGACCGCGGACGGCTCTACGTGCTGACGAACTGGGAGGCGGCCAACTGGCGCGTGCTCGAGCTCGACCCCGCGACGCTCGAGCTCGAGCGTGCGCGCGTGGTCGTGAGCGAGCGGGCCGAGACGATCGTCGCCGAGATCGCGCTGGTCGGCGGCCGCCTCGTGGCGCACGAGCTGCAGGACGCGAGCTCGCGACTCCGCGTCTACGCGCTTCCCGACGGGGGACTCGAGCGCGAGGTCGAGCTCCCCGGGCCGGGGTCGGTCCAGGGGACGCCGAGAGCGCGGACGCCGGGCGTCGCGGGGGAACCGGACCGGGACGAGCTGCTCTTCGGCTTCACGTCGTTCCTCCATCCGCCGTCGGTCCTGCGCCGCGACCTGGCGACCGGGACGGTGACACCGTTCGCGCAGCTCCCGTGGCCGCGGGCGTTCGACGGCTCGTCGTACGAGACGCGCCTCGTGCGCGCCGGGTCTGCGGACGGGACGAGGGTGCCGATCTTCGTCGTCCACCGGCGCGGGTTGCCGCTCGACGGGAGCGCGGCGGCGCTGCTGACGGGATACGGGGGGTTCAACGTCGGGATGGCGCCGTACTGGGTGGCTTCGCTTCCGTTGTGGGTCGAGTCGGGCGGTGTCTACGCGGTCGCCGTTCTGCGCGGGGGCAACGAGTTCGGCGAGCGCTGGCACCGCGACGGGATGCTCGAGCGCAAGCAGAACGTGTTCGACGACTTCGCCGCCGCGGCCGACCGGCTCGTCGAGGAGGGGTACACCTCGCGCGAGCGGCTGGCGATCGCGGGCCGCAGCAACGGCGGGCTGCTGGTCGGGGCGGTCATGACGCAGCGGCCCGATCTCTGCCGGGCGGTCGTGTGCGAGGTGCCCCTGCTGGACATGCTCCGCTACCACCACTTCCAGGTCGCCCGGCTGTGGATCGCGGAGTACGGGTCGGCCGACGACCCCGAGCCGTTCCACTGGCTGCACGCGTACTCGCCCTACCACCGCGTCGTCGACGGGGAGCGCTACCCGGCCGTGCTGCTCACCACCGCGCTGGGCGACACGCGCGTCGACCCGATGCACGCGCGCAAGATGGCGGCGCGCTTGCAGGCGGCGACCGCATCTGGCCTTCCGGTGCTGCTGCGCGTGGACGAGGACGCCGGGCACGGCCTCGGGAAGCCGCGCGCGAAGCAGCTCGACGCCGAGACGGACGTGTGGGCGTTCGTGTTCTCGCAGCTTGCTGCGGAGCCCTCGCCGGCCGCCTGACCGCGTCGCTCCTCGGGAGCTCGGCTCGCCCGCGCCGGCCGTGGCCCCGCGACCCATGACCCGGTGTCAGACACCGTCACGAGAGTGCGCCGAAGGCGTGACGAAAGCGTGACGGCCAATTGACGCGCCGAGATCCGCAGCTACGTTCGGCGTATGGGACGGCCGTTGCGAGTGATCGAGCCGGGCGGCTTCTACCAGGTCGTCTCGCGTGGCAACTTCGGACAGCAGATCTTCTTCCGGCCGCTCGACTACGCCGTCTTCCTCGACCGCGCCGCCGTGCTCGCCCGCGAGAACGGCTGGGTCGTCTACGCGTACTGCCTCATGCCGAATCACTTCCACTTCCTGATGAACGTCACGTCCGGCCGCCTCTCGCGCGGCGTCCAGGTGATGAACGCGGGCCATTCCCGCATGATCAACAGCCGTTACGAGCGGACGGGGGAGGGTCACCTCTTCCGCAACCGCTTCTACGCCGGCCTCATCGAGCGCGAGTCGCACCTCCGAGAGACCGTGCGCTACGTCGTTCTCAACCCGAAGCGGGCGGGGCTTTGCGAGCTGCCGGAGGAGTGGCCGTGGAGCAGCTACGCGGCGTGCACCGGGCTCGAACTCGGCCACCCCCTGCTGGCGACCACGGAGACGTTGCGGCTGTTCGGACACCGCCCAGGGCCGGCTGCGCGCGCGTTCCGCGAGTTCATCCGCGACGGGTTCGACGTGGCGCGGGTCGGCCGCCCGTAACCCTGTCTGGCGTCGCGAGCGCCTCGTCCGTTCGAGCCATGGCCGGGTGTCAGACACCGGGACCTGGCTCGAAGCGGCATGGCCGCCGGGGCGACGGCCGGGCGAGCGCTAGGCGACCGTGAAAAGCTTCTCGCCGACGACGGTGCCGTCGACGGTGTAGCGGCACGCGTACCGGCCGGCGGCGAAGCCGGAGGCGGCCGGGGACGGCACGGACAGGTACACCGGCACGATCGGGCGGCGGAGCGCGGCGTCGCCGCCGTCCACTCGGGTCCAGACGCCGTCGACCTCGGCGAGCAGTTCGACCGTCACGCGCCGGCCCTGCTGACCCACCAGCGAGGCGCTGCAGCTGAGCGAGGACGGCCGGAAGAGCGGCGCCGCGCTCTGGTCGAGGCCGCAGGTCCCGTCGCGCCGCAGCAGCGTGGTCGCGCAGACGGCGCTCCAGACCACCGGCCCGGCAGGCCCCACGCTCCGCATCGTCGCCGATGCCCTCGCCGTCGCGACCGTGAAGCGGCAGGTGTACGCGCCGGCGGGCAGCGTCGCCGGGAACTCGATCCCGAACGCGATCTGCGTGCGCGTCCGCCGCGCGAGCCGCTTCGTGAAGGTGAACTGCGTCCCGCCGGCGAACTCCATGCGGGCGCGGAGGGTGACCGCCGCGTAGGCGACGACCTCCAGCGTGCAGACGGTGGCCTGGGAGACGAACGGGCGTGAGCGCTCGTCGCGCACGCAACGGAACGACGGAGCGTGGTACGCGGCCTTGCTGCACGCGCGCAGGTCGCGGACGACCACCCGCGGCGGCTTCCTGAGCGCCGCCGAGGGAGCGGCCGCGACGGCGCGCGTCTCGACGACGAGCGGGGACGCGGCGAGCGAGTGCGGGGCGAGCACCAGCCCCGCGAGAACGGTGAGCGACGTGGCGAAGAGCTTCACTGAGCGGAGGCATCGAGTGCCGCGCGCTGCCGTGCGACCCTCGATCGAGGGAGGAGGTCGATACCCGGCGTTCCCCGCGGGGGCGCGGTCGCCTACGTGCCGGCCGCGACGAGCGACGGCACGCCGCGAACGGACTCCAGCGCGGCGGCCAGCGTGTCGATCGTCGGCCGCCGGTCGAACTCCGGCTGCCGCGCGCGAGCGCAAACGCGCCCCAGGCGATCACGAGCATGGCGCCGGCGAGCTCGATCAGCTCGACGACGGGCGTGCACAGGGCGCGCAGCCGCGCCGCTGCGAGCTCGCGCCCGCACGATTCCCTCGCCTCTCGCGGTCGGAGCGCGCGAGCTCGGCCTCCTGCCGGTTGAACGACACGAGCGGGAGGTCTCACTGGAGATAGAGGAGGGCGCCGAGCGCGTCGTCGACGACGAGCCTGAGCAGCCAGATCTGGGCCGCATCGACCGCGGGCCCGAGCGCGGCGACGAGCAGCAGCAGGCCGAGCCAGGCGCGGTACGGCCGCGTCTCCCGCCAGAAGCGGCGGAACAGCGTCCGCAGCGGGACGAGCGGGGCGGCGGCGAGGACCTCTTCGCCCTGCGGCTCGGCGACGCCGGGCGCTCGATCCGGGAGCGCACGCCTGGCGGTGAAACGCATGTGCGTCTCCTTTCGCTCGTTGACGCTCACCACGATTCCCGCCGTCGATGAAGCGGCGATGAGCCGTCGCTGAGACTCGTCTCATCGCGAGAGGCCGCTTGACAGCCGCTAGAACGGCGGGGCACGCTCCGGCGAGCGATGGCGACCAGCGTCGAGGCCGGGATCACGCTCGAGGAGCTGCAGCTCGCCGCCCGCAACCACGCGCTCCCGCTCGAGGCGCTGCGCTACCCGATCACGCCGGTCGGGCTGCACTACCTGCTCGTTCACTTCGACATCCCGCAGGTCGACCCCCGCTCGTGGCGGCTCGAGGTCGGCGGGCGGGTCGCACGGCCGCTGACGCTGAGCCTGTCCGAGCTGCAGGCGCGCCCGGAGCGGACGCTCGCGGTCACGCTCGAGTGCGCGGGCAACGGCCGGGCGCTGCTTTCGCCCCGCGCGCTCAGCCAGCCGTGGCTGCGCGAGGCGGTCGGGACGGCCGAGTGGACGGGCACGCCGCTCGCGCCGCTGCTCGGGGAGGCGGGGATCGAGCCAGGCGCCGTCGAGGTCGTCTTCACGGGTCTCGACCGCGGCGTGCAGGGAGACGTCGAGCACGACTACGAGCGCAGCCTCCCGCTCGCCGACGCGCTGCGCGAGGAGGTGCTGCTTGCCTGGGCGATCAACGGGCAGCCGCTCCCGCCGCAGCACGGGTTCCCGCTCCGCCTCGTCGTGCCGGGCTGGTACGGGATGACGCACGTGAAGTGGCTGCGCGCGATCACGATCGTGGACGAGCCGTTCCGCGGCTGGCAGCAGGACGTCGCCTACCACGTGCGCGCCTCCGAGGACGAGCAGGGCCGGCCCGTCACGCGCATGCTCCCTCGTTCGCTGATGGTGCCGCCCGGGATCCCGGACTTCCTCAGCCGCACCCGCTTCGTGCGTCCCGGCCGGTGCACGCTCGAGGGGCGCGCGTGGTCGGGCTGGGGGCCGATCGAGCGTGTCGAGGTGAGCCTCGACGGCGGGGCCCGCTGGGCGAAGGCGGAGCTCGGCGACGCGCCGTCCGCGTTCGCCTGGCGCGGCTGGGCGTTCGCGTGGGACGCCGAGCCGGGCGAGTACGAGCTCGCCTGCCGCGCCGCCGACGCAGCGGGGAACACCCAGCCCCTCGAGCCGCAGTGGAACTACGACGGCTTCTGCAACAACGCTGTCCAGCGCGTGACCGTGGTCGTGGGCGGAACAGCACGGGGGAAACCAGTTTCCCCCGTGGGCCCCCTTCTTCCTCCCGGTGCTCGGACACCGGACTGGCTGCGCCGGGGGGACCCCGGCTCCGCCCTCGGGACCGCTCGCCTGCGCTCCAACCAGTAAGGGCCGGACGCGCCCCGGCAGTGCGGACGGCGGTGGGCTTCGCCGATCGCCGCCCGCATCAGTCCGGCCGGCCCGTACTGAAGCACGGGGGAAACCAGTTTCCCCCGTGAGCCCCCTTCTGCCTCCCGGTGCTCGAACACGGAGAGGCTGCGGCGGGGAACCCGCCTCCGCCCTCGGGACACCTCGCCTGCGCTCCCACCGGTAAGGGCCGGACGCGCCCCGGCAGTGCGGACGGCGGTGGGCTTCGCCGATCGCTGCCCGCATGCGTCCGGCCGGCCCGTAC
>JACVRR010000169.1 GCA_014534345.1 Thermoleophilia bacterium
GCGCACGCTGCCGGCGCCGAGCGCGAGGCCGACCTGGAGGCCCGCGAGATCGCGCGCCGCCCAGGCGAGGGCCCGGCCGCTCGAGCTGCCGGCGGGGAGCACGCCCCGCGCCAGATGGTCCTCGTCCCCGGCGTCCGGCGGCGGAACGTGGACGACCCCCACTCGGTCGGGCCGGCCGCCGAGGTCGGCGTCGGCCCAGCCCCGGATCGTATGCCCGGGCGGGCCTCCCCCGGCCGCAGCCTGCTCCGGCGAGCCGGCGAGCTGGACGACCCGCGCGGTTTGAAGCACGGGAGCGGAGCTCGCCGGGGCCTGCACGAGGACGTGCGCGTACGTTCGAAACAGGTCCTCGAGCGTCACCGGCAGCGCGTCGGGGGCGAATGCACCCTCCGGCCGCTTCACGATCACGTGAGCGCCCGCGTCGGCCGGGGCGTCGCCGTTGCGCGCGACGACAGGCTCCCCTGGTGGACCGCGTGTCCCGGCGACTGCGGCGATCGGGTCGCTGGTCTGGTCGCCGAGGACGACCAGCAACGTCGGCGCGCGGGTGTGCCACGCGATGCTGCACGCGAGCGCGTAGCCGAGCAGCGGCGGCGATCCGCCGTCTGCGAGCACCGTCAGGCGACTCGGCAGCCCCGCGACCGCGCGGCGCGTCGTGCGCGCCAGGCGCTGGGAGAGGATCGCGCCGAGGTTGCGATAGACGCGCGGATACTGCGTCGACACGCGGTCGAGGTCTGCCTCGCCGAGGACGACGACGTCGAGATCCGTCGCCGCCCGCACGGTGCATGCCGCCGGCTCGCCGGTCAGGAACGACATCTCCCCGAGCGTCTCGCCGGCGCTGATGGGGCTCAGGCGCTGCTCCCGGCCGCCCGCGTCGCGGACGATGACGTCGGCGCTTCCCGACTCGACGAGGTACGTCACCCGCAGGACGTCGCCCGGAGCGATGACGACGGCTCCCGCGGGGAACCGCCGGCGCTCGAGCGGCGCGACGATATCCGCCCGCTCTCGCGGCGCGAGTCCATCCAGAAGCGACGCACCGGTGGGCGCCATCCCCGCCACCTTCCTCGCGGTCCGGCCCGCGGACGACGCCGCGAGGGACCACCGCAATGGCCACGACCGACTGGCCACCGCCGCTGTTCGCCCCCCTTCAGCTCCGCAGGCAACAACCGGTTGTGGAAGGCCCGATGCGGCTTCCCAGCGGTGGCCCGTGCTGCAAACGGGCGGTCAATTATTACATCGGCCCACGGCGCCGGGTCAAGGCGCGCCGGGGCCGCCGGAACGGCCGCCACCTCCTCGAAGCCCGGACTCGGCGGGCTTTTCCTAGACTCCGCCCATGCGTGCCTGCCCGAAGTGCGGAGAGCACGCGCCGGAGCGAGCGCGGTTCTGTCCGTCCTGCGGCGCGCCGCTCCCCGACGACAGCTCGGCCGGGCAGGAGCTCCGCAAGGTCGTCACCGTCCTGTTCTGCGATCTGACCGGCTCGACGAGCCTCGGCGAGCGGCTCGATGCGGAGACGCTGCGCCGGGTGCTGAGCCGCTACTTCGCCACGATGAAGGCGATCCTCGAGCGCCATGGCGGCGCGGTCGAGAAGTTCATCGGCGACGCGATCATGGCCGTGTTCGGGATCCCGGGTACGCGCGAGGACGACGCCCTCCGTGCGGTTCGCGCCGCGGTGGAGATGCGCACCGCGCTGAGCGAGCTCAACGACGAGCTCGAGACGCGCTGGGGCGTCCGCCTGCGGGTCCGTACGGGCATCAACACCGGTCAGGTCGTGGTCGGCGCCAGCGGGCGCAGCCACGGGTTCGTGATCGGCGATCCGGTCAACGTGGCGGCGCGCCTCGAGCAGGTCGCCGAACCCGACCAGACGCTGATCGGCGAGCCGACGTATCGGCTGGTGCGGGACGCCGTCCGGGCGGAGCTCGTGGAGCCGCTGTCGCTCAAGGGCAAGGCCGATCCCGTCCCCGCGTACGCGCTGCTCGACGTCGAGCCGGGCGCGCACGGCATCCGGCGGCGGCTGGACCAGCCACTCGTGGGCCGCGAGCGCGAGCTGGCCCGTCTCCAGGCCGCCCTGGACGGCGCCGTCGCCGAGCGCCGTTGCGGGTTCGTCTCGGTGCTGGGACCTCCGGGCATCGGCAAGTCGCGCCTGACGACCGAGTTCCTCGCGCACGCGAGCCGCGACGCCACGGTGCTGCAGGGCCGTTGCCTGCCGCCGGGCGAAGGGAGCACGTTCTGGCCGGTCGTCGAGGTGGTGAAGGACGCGGCGGGGATCACCGACGGCGACTCGGCCGAGGCCGTGCGCGAGAAGATCGCGCGCCTCGCCGGCGACGACGACGACCGTGAGCGGGTCGTCGAGTGCACGGCGGACGTGATGGGCCTGAGCGAGAGCGGCTCCCAGCCGGACCAGCTCTTCTGGGCCGTGCGCAAGCTGCTCGAGGCGCGCGCCCGCCGGCGGCCGCTCGTCGTGCTCTTCGAGGACGTCCACTGGGGCGAGCCGACGTTCCTCGACCTGATCGAGCACCTGACGAGCTGCTCGCGCGGCGTGCCGATCCTCGTCGTCGCGGTGGCCCGCACGGAGCTGCGCGAGGTCCGTCCCGCACTGGCGAGCCTGCGAACGGCGATCCCGCTCGGCCCGCTGAGCCGGTCGGAGACCCGCGCGCTGCTGCAGAACCTGCTCGACGGCGAGCCGCTCGACGACGACGTCGTCGACCGTGTCTTCGCGGCCAGCGACGGCACGCCGCTCTTCGTGGAGGAGCTGCTGCGCCTCCTCGTCGAGGATCGCCATCTTGCGCGGGTGGGCGGCGCCTGGAGCGTCGCATCGGACCTGTCGGTGATCGCAACGCCGCCGACCATCCAGGCTCTGATCGCCGCCCGCCTGGACCGCCTGCCGCGCGCCGAGCGCCTCGTCCTCGAGCGGGCCGCCGTCGTCGGGAAGGTGTTCTGGGCGGATGCCGTGCGGGAGCTCACGCCCGGAGACGACCGGCAGCAGGTCGACCGTCACCTCGAGGCGCTGATGCACAAGGAGCTCGTCACTGCAGACGGTCCGCGGTTCGGCGGCGGGCCGGGCCTGTCCTTCAGTCACGTGTTCGTCCGCGACGTCGCCTACGACGGCATCCTCAAGGCGGTGCGGGCGGACCTCCACGCGCGGTGCGCGGCGTGGATCGAGCGGACCGCCGGCGAGCGCGCCGCGGAGTACGACGAGCTCATCGCGTACAACCTCGAGAACGCCCACCGATACCTCACCGAGGTCGAGCCC
>JACVRR010000065.1 GCA_014534345.1 Thermoleophilia bacterium
CGCTGCGCTCGCCGATGCGTTGCGCCGGCTGGCAGCCGAGCCGCCCCCGGTCTCGCTCGCGCACCTCGAGCTGCGTTTCCCACCCGTCGCGCGCTTCCTCGCGCGCTTCCGCGCGGTCCTCCGCCGCCGTACCCGCTTCGACTTCGACGCCGAGGTGCGCGACCTCTCGCGGCTCGAGCAGGCCGTGGCGTTCCTCGCGCTGCTCGAGCTCGGCAAGCGCGGGGAGGTCGACCTCGAGCAGGCGGCGCCGTTCGCGCCGATCCGCGTCGGCCGCCGGCAGGAAACGGCCGCGGGAGGGGAAAGGAACCGGGGGTGGCAGCGAACCTCCGCCTGATCGCGGCCAGTCCGGTCGATCGCCTCGCGCGGACGCTCGAGGCGCTGCTGGTGGTCGCTCCGCGGCCGCTCGCGGTCGCCGAGCTCGCGCAGGCGGCCGACGACGATCCCGAGCGCGTCGAGACCGCCCTGGGCCTGCTGGGCGAGCGGTTCCGCGAGGGGCGCTCGGGCATCGTGCTCGAGCGCGTCGCGGGCGGATACGCCTTCCGCGCGGCCCGCGAGGCGGCCGCGGCGTGCGAGCGGCTCGTCGAGCGGCCGGTGCGGCGCGGATTGACGGCGGCTGCGCTCGAGACGCTCGCGATCGTCTCGTACACTGGCCCGTGCACGCGGCCGGAGATCGCGCGCGTGCGCGGCGTGGCGGCCGACTCGGCCGTCGCCGGCCTCGTGGAGCGGGGGCTGATCGAGGAGGCCGGCCGCGAGGACGGGGGCGGGGCCGTCCGCTACCGCACGACGTCGCTGTTCGAGCGCGTCTTCGGCCTCGAGAGCCTCAGCGAGCTCCCGCGGCTCGACGACGTCGGCCCCGACGCCGACGCCATCCGCGAGCGCCTCGCGGCGGTCGCCGAGCGCCGGTCCGCCTAACCGCGTCGCGACGGCGCGAGCGGGGTCCTGCCGGGGCACGGCCGCTCGAGCCGTGTCCGAGGGACAGTCCCCGGGACACGTCTTCGCGGGACGGGCCCGAAGGGGACGGAACGTCCCGCTCCGCCGGCGCGTCCACCCCGCCTACAGCCGCCTGATGATCTGCTCCGCCTCTTCGCGCGTGAACGCGCGCAGCGTCTCGGTGTGCTCCGCGGCGAAGCGCTGGAGCTTCATCAGGATCTCGACGGCGACCTCGTCGTTCGGCGCCTCGAAGATCTCGACGACGTCGTACCGTCCGAGCGTCACGTAGATCCCGCGGAGCTTGCCGCCCGCGTCCTCGATGATGCGTTCGCCCTCGTCGACCCGCTCCCGCCAACCCGGAAGCCCGGCCATGCCCTTCGACGTCCAGCGCATCAGCGAGATGTAATGCGGCACCTATCCTCCGAAATGCCGGCACATTCGCGGGGGAGTCTAGTTTCTGACCTCGCTTCGCTCCTCACGATTTGGGCATGCGGCTGAACGCGTACCTCGCCCGCGCGGGCGTCGCGTCGCGACGGCGCGCCGACGAGCTGATCAAGGACGGGCGCGTGCTGGTGAACGGCCGACCGGGGGAGCTGAACACGTTCGTCGAGCGTGGCGACGAGGTCGAGGTCGACGGCCGCCGCGTCGAGGCGCAGCCGCTCTCGTACGTGCTCCTGCACAAGCCGGCGGGGGTGGTGACGACCGCGAGCGATCCGGAGGGCCGCCGCACGGTGCTCGACCTCGTCCGGCGGGACGTCCGCGTCGTGCCCGTCGGCCGGCTGGACGCCGAGACCACCGGTGCGCTCGTGCTCACGAACGACGGCCGGCTCGCGCACCGGCTCGCGCACCCGCGCTACGGCGTGGAGAAGGTCTACGAGGTCGACCTCGAGGGCGACCCTGACGACACCGCGCTGCGGCGGCTGGCGGAGGGTGTCGAGCTGGACGACGGGGCGACGGCGCCCGCGCGCGTCCGCCGCCTCGGACGCGGCCGGGTCGAGCTGACGCTGCACGAGGGGCGCAACCGTCAGGTGCGCCGCATGTGCGAGGCGGTCGGCCACCCCGTGAGGCGCCTCCACCGCAGTCGCTACGGACCGCTCGAGCTCGGCCGGCTCGCGCCGGGGGAGTCGCGGGACCTGGACGAGGAGGAGGTCGCCGCACTGCGCGCCTCAACCGGGCGGCGGTAGGTCGAGCAGCTCGGCAGCCCACCGAAGCGCGTGGGCGAGGTCGGCGCGCTGTGCCTCGCGGAGCCGCGAGTCCGCCCGGATGGACGCCGGCAGCGGCTGCGGCGCGACGACCGCCCAGTGCCCGCTCAGCAGCGCGACCCACGGCGCCAGGTCGAGGTCGAGCGGCGGAAGCGTCGCGCCGGCGATGCGGGCGGAGATCGCCGCGAGGGCGACGTCGAACGCCGGGTTCCCGCGACGGGCGTCGGCCCAGTCGACGAGCACGGCGCCCCGCGGGGCGAAGCAGACGTTGCCGGCCCAGACGTCTCCGTGGACGAGCGCTTCGCCGGCCAGCACCGCGCCGCTCTCCGCGGCCGCGAGCGCGTCGAGCGAGCGCTCGAGCCACTCGTCGCCGACCAGCCCCAGGTTGAGGAACGGCGCCGGGTCGGCGCGCACGAGCTCCCAGAACCGCGGGCCGCGCAGAGGCGGCAGCTCCGCCGGCGGCGTGGTCTCGCCGACCTCCTCGAGTGCCGCGAACAGCGGCCGCACGTCGCCCGGGTAGGGCGGTGGCCAGGTAGCACCGGACAGGTCCTCGAGGACGAGGACGTCGCCCTCGACGCCGTGCACGCGCGCGAGGAAGGGGCCCGAGACCTCGCCGTAGACCGTGCGCTCCTCGGTGCTCGCCTCGCCCTTGACGAAGACACGGCGGCCGTCCTCGAGCTCGACCAGCCACTTGGGCGCGCCGGTGTGGCCGCCCCCGGCCGGCCGCCACGTCGCCGGCCGGCTTTCCGTGGCGCGCGTGACGGCGCGCGCGATCCCCACCTCCACCGCGCCGGCTAGCGCAGCGGAGGGACGAAGCCCATTCGGTCGTACATCGCCTCGAGCGTCGGTCCGGAGGCCACGCTCGCCTTCTCGGCGCCGACGGCGAGCATCCGCCGCAGCTCGGCCTCGTCTGCGCGCAGCTCGCGGTAGCGCTGCTGGAACGGCGCCAGCAGCTCGACGACCGCTTCGCCGACATCCTGCTTGAAGCCGCCGTAGCCCGCGCCGTCGTAGCGCGCCTCGACGTCCCCGATCTCGGCGCCGGTCGCGACGGCCATGATCTCGATGAGGTTCGAGATGCCGGGCTTCGCCTCGGGGTCGTGGACGATGTCCCGGCCGGAGTCGGTCACGGCGGTCTTGAACTTCGCCCGGATGACGTCCGGCTCGTCGATCATCCGCACCACGCCCTGGGGCGCGCCGCGCGTCGTCGACATCAGCCGGTCGGGCTCCTGCAGGTTCTTGATGCGCGCGCCCACCTCGGGGAACTCGCCTTCGGGGATGACGAACGTCTCGCCGAAGCGTTGGTTGAAGCGCTCGGCCACGTCGCGCGTCAGCTCCAGGTGCTGGCGCTGGTCGTCGCCGATGGGGACGACGGTCGTGCGGTACAGGAGGATGTCGCCCGCCATCAGCACCGGGTAGTTGAAGAGGCCCGCGGAGACGAACTCCTGCCCCTCCGCCTTCTCCTTGAACTGCGTCATCCGCCGCAGCTCGCCGAAGCTCGTCGCCGCGCCGAGCAGCCACGCCGCCTCTGCGTGCGCCCGGATGTGGCTCTGCACGAAGACGGTCGAGCGGTCGGGGTCGAGCCCCGTGGCGAAGAGCCAGGCGGCAACCGACAGCGTCGCCTCGCGCAGCGCCTCCGGCTCGAAGGGCGTCGTGATCGAGTGCAGGTCGACGACGCAGAAGAACGCCTCGCCCCCCTCGCCGACGGCCCGCTCCTGGGTGGCGACGTACTGGCGGAAGCCGCCCGAGTAGTTGCCGAGCGTCTTGTCGCCCGAGGCGCGGATGCCGGAGAAGATGCGCATCGGCCCGATTATCCCAGCGCCCCCGCGGGAGCCGGCGCCGCTACGTCGAGCTCGACGGGTCGGCGCCCTCCGCGACGGCGGCCTCGGTCAGCGCGGCGTCTCGCGCCCGCACCCCGGGTGGAGCGGCGCGGCGCTTCATGCCGGCGTCCGCGCGACGACGAGGATGTGCGGCGACGCGGCGACCGCTCCAGGCTCTGCGCAGAGCTCGACCTGCCATCGGACGAGCGCCTCGCGGAGCGGCTCGTCGAGGCCGGCGTACTGCTCGCGCTCGACGGCGGTGTTCAGGTTCGAGGCGGAGACGGCGACGACCGCGCAGCCCCGCTCCTCGAACAACGCCCGCAGCTCGGTCGAGCGGAAGAGCCGCAGCTCGACGTGCCCGCCGCTGCGCGCGTCGAGGTAGCCCGTAGCGATGATCTCGTCGTTGACCTCGACCGGAAGGGTCAGCACCGTGCGCAGCTCCTCCGCGAACGCGCCGACGAGCGACATCGCGCTCGCGAGCACGTGTCCGCCGGGGCGCGTCACGCGCACGAGCTCGGCTGCCGCCTGCGGCGCCCGGTCGAGGGCGTAGCTCAGCGGCCCGCCGTAGCACACCGTCGCGTCGAAGTGCCCGTCCTGGAAGTGCCGGAGGTCGGTGACGTCGGCGACGAGGCGCTCCTCGACCGCCTGCTCGAGGCGCGCCTCGCGCAGCTTGCGCTCGTTCAGCGCGACCTGGACGCGCGACACGTCGGAGACGGTCACGCGCGCGCCGAGCCGGGCCAGCTCGATGGCGAAGCGGCCGGGGCCGGCGCCGACGTCGAGCACGCGGTCGCGGGGGCAGACGAAACGCCGCAGGTAGTGGCGGTGCACCTCGAAGCTGACGGGGCTCGAGCGGCCGTCGTCGAAGCGGCTCCACTCGCGCTCGCCGTACTCGTCGAAGAACGCGGCAGGGCGCGTCGGGTCGTAGCTCACGGCGCCCCCAGCTCGAGGTCGCTCTCGCCGCGGCCGGACAGGCTCACGAGCGCGAGCTCGCCGTCGACGTCGGGCGCGTGCGCCGGCTCGAACGCCGGGAGGCCTCGCTCGGCGCGCGCGTCGCCAGTCGGGTAGGCGCCGAGCGGGGTGAGGACATCGGTGGCGATGACGGTGGGGCGGTTCCCGTGCGTGCGTGTCGTCGTGCGGACGGACGAAGAGACGCTCCGGCGGGAGGTCTCGAGAGCGCACGGGCTGGCGGCCCGGGTCAGATCAAGCGACGCTCCCGCCCCGCTCGAGACGCCAGGCGCAGGCCCAGGTGCGCGGGAGGGAGGTCACTGCCGGTGAGCGTAACGGGCGTCCGCCGACAACGTCAACCCGAACGGCCGGCCGCCTAGACTCTCGGCGGTGTCGGTGAACGGCTCCCCCGAGCTGCTGATCGTGATGACGCCCGGCGCGACCGCCGAGCACGTCAGCGCGATCGTCCACCGCCTGGCCGAGGCGGGCGTGCGCGCGCGCGTCTCGCGCGGCCGCGAGGCGACGGTGATCGGCGCGACCGGCGACGGCGAGTTGCTCGCGGCGCTGCCGCTCGACGGCTTCCCCGGCGTCGACCAGGTCGTCCCGATCGTGAAGCCGTACAAACTCGTCTCGCGCGAGCTGTCGTCCGGGCCGACGGTGATCGAGGCGCGCGGCCGGCGAATCGGCGGCGGCTCCTTCGGCCTGATCGCCGGACCGTGCGCCGTGGAGGACCGCGAGCAACTGCTCGAGACGGCGCGGGCGGTCGCGGCCGCGGGCGCGACGATGCTGCGGGCCGGCGCGTTCAAGCCGCGCACGTCCCCGTACGCGTTCCAGGGGCTCGGCGCCGAGGGGCTCGAGCTCCTCGAGGAGGCGCGGGCGGAGACCGGGCTGCCGATCGTCACGGAGCTCGTCGACCCGCGTCAGGTCGAGCTCGTCCTGGCGACGGCGGACGTGATCCAGATCGGCGCCCGCAACATGCAGAACTTCGGCCTGCTGGCGGAGGTCGGGCGGGCGGACAAGCCGGTGCTGCTGAAGCGCGCGCCGTCGGCGTCGATCGAGGAGCTGCTGATGGCCGCGGAGTACGTGATGAAGGAGGGGAACGCGGAGCTCATCCTCTGCGAACGGGGGATCCGGACGTTCGAGCGCGCGACGCGCTACACGCTCGACATCGGCGCCGTCCCCGTGCTGAAGGCCGAGACGCACCTGCCGGTGATCGTCGACCCCTCGCACCCGGCCGGGCGGCGCGAGTACGTGCCGGCGCTCGCCCGCGCGGCAGTCGCGGCCGGTGCGGACGGCGTCATCGTCGAGGTGCACCGCGCCCCGGAGGAGGCGCTCTCCGACGCGTCCCAGCAGCTGGCGCCCGCGGAGTTCGCCGAGCTCGCCGGCGAGCTGCACGAGCTGGCGGCGCGGATGGGAACCGGGGTTGCGGCCGCGCCGGCGTCGCCGCCGGGCTGAGCCTGCCGGGTCGTGCGCAGGATCGAGCCGGCGGGAGCGGTCGTCGGACACATCGCGGTGCCGGGCGACAAGTCGATCTCGCACCGCGCGGTGCTGCTCGGTGCGGTCGCCGAGGGAGAGACGCGCGTCGAGGGCTTCGGGCGCTCGGCCGACACCGAGGCGACGGTCGCCGCGGCGCGTGCGCTCGGCGCCCAGGTGGAGGAGGAGGACGTCGACCGCCTCGTCCTCCGCGGCCGCGGGCTGCGCGGGCTCGCCGAGCCGCGGGGCCCGATCGACTGCGGCAACGCGGGGACGCTGCTCCGGCTTGCCTGCGGGCTCCTCGCCGGCCAGGAGGGGCGGCGCTACGAGCTGACCGGCGACGCCTCCCTGGCGGCGCGGCCGATGGAGCGGGTCGCGGAGCCGCTGCGCGGCATGGGCGCGCGGGTGGAGACGACGCAGGGCGGCGCACCCGTGACGGTCGAGGGCGTCGCCTCGCTGCGAGCGATCGACTGCCGGCTGCCGGTCGCGAGCGCGCAGGTCAAATCGGCGGTGCTGCTCGCGGGGCTGTCCGCCGCGGGGCGGACGACCGTCGTTGAGCCGGCGCCCACCCGCGACCACACCGAGCTCCTGCTCGAGTCGGCGGGCGCGCGCGTGCGCCGGCGGCCGACGTCCGTGTCGGTCGAGCGGGCGGAGCGGCTGGCGCTCGGGCGGGTCGAGGTGCCGGGCGACTTCTCGGCGGCGGCGCCGTTCGTGGTGGCCGCGACGCTGCTCAGCGGCTCCGAGCTGACGATCCACGGAGTCGGGCTCAATCCCCGTCGCACCGGGCTGCTGGACGTCCTCGAGCGCATGGGCGCGCGGATCGCCGTCTACAACCGGCGCCGCCTGGGGCGCGAGCCGGTCGGCGACCTCGAGGTGCGCTCGGCGCCGCTGGTGGCGACGACGGTCACGCCCTCGGAGGTACCGCTCCTGATCGACGAGCTGCCGCTGCTGGCGCTGGCGGCCGGGTTCGCGCGGGGTGAGACCGTCGTGCGGGGCGTCGGTGAGCTGCGCACGAAGGAGTCGGACCGGGTCGAAAGCGTGACGACCGCCCTCCGGGCCGTCGGCGTCCGCATCGCGTCTGCCGGTGACCGATTCCGGGTCCGAGGGGTCCCGTCCCGCCCGAGGGGCGGGGGCGTGGACGCGGCGGGAGACCACCGGATCGCGATGCTCGGCGCGGTCGCCGGGCTCGTGTCGCGCGAAGGGGTCGAGCTGGACGATCCCGACGTCGTCGGGGTCAGCTTCCCCGGCTTCTTCGACGTGCTGGCCACGATCGCGCGGCGCGGCTGAGATGACGAGCTGCGCGGCGCGGCGTGCGCGATTGTGGCTAGATGGGAGGATGGCGGGGCGGGTGGTCGAGCGCAGTGCGTTGAGCGACAGGCGAGGGGCGGCGGCGTGATCGTCGCGATCGACGGGCCCGCCGGGGCAGGGAAGAGCACCGTCGCGCGCCTGCTCGCGGAGCGGCTCGGGTTCCGCTACCTCGACACCGGCGCGATGTACCGCGCGGTCACGCTTCTCGCGCTCGACCGGGGCGTGCCGCTCGACGACGAGCCGGCGCTGGCCGAGCTCGCGCGGGAGCACCCGGTGGAGTTCGCGAACGGCCGGGTCGGGATCGCGGGGCGGGACGTGACGGCGGCCATCCGCGCCCCCGAGATCGACCGCGTCGTCTCGCAGGTCGCGCGCCACCCGGGCGTCCGGCGCGTCATGCGCGCCCGCCAGCGCCAGCTCGGCGGGCAGGGCGACGCCGTCGTCGAAGGGCGCGACATCGGCACCGTGGTGCTCCCCGAGGCGGAGGTCAAGGTCTACCTCGTCGCCGACCCGGACGTCCGCGCCCGCCGCCGTACCGCCGACCGCCCGGGCCTCGGCCCCGACGCGCTCGCCACCGACCTGCGTCTGCGCGACGAGCGCGACGCCGTCAACATGGAGCGGGCCGACGACGCCGAGCAGATCGACACCACCGAGCTGACGGTCGAGCAGGTCGTCGCGCGCATCGAGGCGCTCGTCCGCGAGCGGCAGCCCGGCGTGACGAGACGGTGAACACGCTACGCGTCCGGTCTCGCCGCACGAGCGCCGCTGTCGGCGCGACGCCGACCACGCGGGAACTGCGCCCGCCGGCTCGGTGAAGACGGTCGACGTCAGCTGGGCGATCGGGCGGCTCACCATCGAGCCGGTCGTCCGCCTGATCGCGCCCCTGCGCGTGTACGGCGCCGACCGGATCCCCCTCCGCGGCCCGCTCGTGCTCGCGCTGAACCACTTCTCCTGGCTCGACCCGCCCGCGTTCGGCGCCGCCTCCCCGCGGCCGATCCACTTCATGGCGAAGTCCGAGGTCCACCGGATCCCGGGGGTCGGCCACGGCATCCGTCTGCTGGGCGCGTTCGCCGTGCGGCGCGGCGAGTCGGACCGCGAGGCGGTGCGGATGATGCGCCAGCTGCTGCGAGACGGCGGGGCGGTCGGGCTGTTCGTCGAGGGGACGCGCCAGCGGTCGGGCGTGCCCGGTGAGGTCAAGCCGGGCGCCTCGATGGCCGCGCTGCAGGAGGACGTCCCGGTCGTCGTGGGCGCGATCCACGGGAGCCAGCACTGGCGGCTCGGCCGGTTCGACCCCGTGTCGATCGCGTTCGGCGAGCCCATCCGCTTCGACGGGCTGCCGAAGAACGCGAAGGGCTACCGCGAGGCGTCGGCGACGATCCGGGAGGAGATCGTGCGCCTGTGGGAGTTCCTCGTCGACGTGCACGAGCTCGGTCGCCCGGCGACGGCCGTGCCCCCGAGATGAGCCGCCGGACCGCGCAGGAGCCGGAGGCGCCGTCTCCCCCGACCGAGCTGCTCGGGACGGTCGCGATCGTGGGGTTCCCGAACGTCGGCAAGTCGACGCTCGTCAACAGGCTGACCGCGACACGCGCGGCGGTCGTGCACGAGACGCCGGGCGTCACCCGTGACCGCAAGGAGCTGGTCTGCGAGTGGAACGGGCGCCACTTCCTGCTGGTGGACACGGGCGGCGTCGACCTGGCCGACCCCTCCCCGATCACCCGCTCGATCGCCGAGCAGGCGCGCGCCGCGGTGGCGGAGGCCGACGTCGTGCTCTTCGTGGTCGACACGCGCGCCGGCGTGACTCCCGGCGACGAGGAGATCGCGGACATCCTGCGCGCCTCGCGCAAGCCGGTGCTCGTGCTGGCGAACAAGGTCGACGACCCGTCGCGCGACGCGGACGCGCTGGAGTTCCACCGGCTCGGCCTCGGGGATCCCCTCCCGCTCTCGGCGCTGCACGGGCACGGCACGGGCGACCTGCTCGACGCCGTGGTCGCGATGCTCGAGCGCGAGGGGGCGGCTCGCGCCCCGGTGGACGAGGGCGCGGTGCGCGTGGCCATCCTCGGCCGACCGAACGTCGGGAAGTCCTCGCTGCTCAACGCGCTGCTCGGGCAGGAGCGAGTGATCGTCTCGGACGTCCCCGGGACGACACGCGACGCCATCGACACGGTGCTCGCGCGGGACGGACGGACGTACGTGCTCGTCGACACCGCGGGCCTGCGCCGCAAGCGGCGGCACCGGCAGGGGATCGAGTACTACTCGGAGCTCCGGGCGCTAGAGGCCGCCGAGCGCGCCGACGTCGCGCTCGTGCTGATCGACGCGGGCGAGGGCGTGGTCGAGCAGGACGTGGCGGTCGCGGACGTCGCCCGCAAGGCACACTGCTCCACGCTCGTCGTCCTCTCGAAGTGGGACGTCAGCACGATCACGATCGAGGACGTGCGCCCGCTGCTACGCGAGCGGCTGCGGCAGCGGCCGCCGTTCATCGCCGTCTCGGCGAAGACGGGACGCGGCGTCGCCCGCCTGCTGGACGAGGTCGACCGCCTGTTCACGAAGCACACGGCGCGCATCCCGACCCCCGAGCTGAACCGCTTCCTCGCCGAGCTGCGCGAGCGCCGGCAGCCGCCGGCGCGGAACGGGCGCCGCCTCAACTTGCTCTACGGCACCCAGTTCCGCACGCGCCCGCCGCGCATCCGGCTGTTCGTCAACGACCCCGGCCTGGTCACGCGCGACTACGGCTACTGGGTCGAGAACGAGCTTCGCCGCCGCTTCGAGTTGGAGGGCGTCCCGCTGACGATCGACTTCGTGCGCCGCGCGTGAAGGTCGAGGTCGTCGGCGCGGGCACCTGGGGGACGACGTTCGCGGCGTTCCTGCGCGAGCACGGGCACCGGGTGTCGCTGGTCGCGCGAACGGCCGAGCAGGCGCGGGCGATCGGCGAGAAGCGCCGCAACCCCCGCTACGCGCAGGGCGTCGCCCTCGACGGCGTCGAGGTCGCCGCCGAGGCCTCGGGCGACGGCGATCTGGTCGTCGTCGCGGTCCCGAGCCGCGTGTTCGGCGACGTCGTGCGCGCGCTGCCCGGCACCGCGCCCCTGCTCAGCCTGACGAAGGGGCTCGATCCCGAGACGGGCACTCGCCTGTCGACGCTGGTCGAGCGACGGCCGGTCGTCGTTCTCTCGGGCCCGAACATGGCCGAGGAGGTGGCGGCGGGGCTCCCGACCGCGGCGGTGCTCGCGAGCAGCGACGAGGAGCTCGCCCTGCGCTTGCAGCACGAGCTGACGACTGCCGCCTTCCGGGTCTACGTGAACTCGGACGTGGTCGGCGTGGAGCTCTGCGCCGCGGCGAAGAACGTCATTGCGCTGGCTGTTGGTGGAGCGGACGGCCTCGGGCTGGGCGACAACGCCAAGGCGGCGCTGATCACCCGCGGCCTGGCCGAGATGGCGCGGCTCGGCGAGGCGGCCGGGGGCAGGCCGCAGACGTTCTCGGGGCTCGCCGGCATGGGCGACCTGATCGTCACCTGCTGGCACCCGTCCGGGCGCAACCGCCGGGCTGGCGAGCTGATCGCGCGCGGCGCGACGCCCGAGCAGGCGGCGGCCGAGATCGGGCAGGTGGTCGAGGGCCTGACCACCGCGCCGGCGCTGCGCGAGCTGTCCCAGCGGCTCGGCGTGGACCTTCCCATCACCGAGGGAGTGTGTAGGGTTCTGGAAGGAGGCGACCTGGCCGATCTTCTCTTCATGGTGATGAGTCGCCGGCCGAGAGAGGAGTAGGGGTGCGCCGGTCGTTCGCCGTGCTCGTGGCGGTGGCCGCCGCAGTGCTCGCCGGCTGCGGAGGCGAGGCCCTCGAGCCGGCGGCGCGCGCGACGGGCGAGGCAGCTCCCGCGTCCGCCGTCGCGTACGTGTCCGTCCAGGCCGACCTCGACTCCGGGCAGTGGCGGCAGGTCGAGAAGCTGCTCGCACGCTTCCCGGACGGCGAGGGAGCGCTCGACCGCCTTCGCCAGCCGCGGGAGGGTGTCGACTACGAGCGCGACGTGGAGCCGGCGCTGGGGCCGACGGTCGAGCTGGTGTGGCTCGAGGAGGCGAAGGACCGCGAGGACGTCGTCCTGCTGACGCAGGCGGAGGACGACGACAAGCTCCGCGAGCTGCTGCGGCGGGACGACGAGCCGTACGTCATGGCGGAGGTCGGCGGCTGGAACGCGGTCGCGCGCTCGCAGGAGCTGCTCGACGCCTATCGCAAGGCGCTCGCGGCGGGCCGGCTCGCGGACGACCCGAACTACCGCGCGGACACGATCGAGCTGCCGGAAGACGCGCTGGCGACGCTGTACGTCGACGCCGAGCGGGCGCTGGCCGCGGCGGGCGCGAGCGCGCCGACCCCCAGCGGCGCCGGCCGCGTGCTCGGCGGGGCGGCCGCCCTCGAGGCGACCGACGAGGGATTCCGGGTGACCAGCCGCGGCCGCACGGAGGGAATCTCGCCCGAGGAGACCGAGGTCGGCGAGTTGCTGGCCGAGATCCCGTCCGGCGCCTTCCTCGCCCTCGACTTCCGGGCGCCGAGCGAGCAGACGAGGGCCGATCCGCGGCTCGACGAGTTCGACCGCTACCTCGGCGTGCCGCTGTCCGCGCTGGCGAAGGCGCTCGAGGGCGAGGTCGCCTTCTACGCGCGGCGGGGCGTGCTCGTCCCCGAGCTGACGCTGCTGGCCGCTCCCTCCGACGCCGAGGCGGCGGTCGCCCGACTCGACGAGGCGGTCGCCTCGAGCCCGCTGCTCGGCGGCGTCGAGCGGCGGCAGACGACGATCGAGGGCGTCGAGGCGACGATGCTCGATCTCGGCCGCTTCACCGTCCTCTACGGCGCCGTCGACGGCCGGGTCGTCGTCACGACGCTTCCGGCGGGAATCCGAGCGCTCCGCGAAGAAGGGGACAAGCTGGTCGACGACGACCGCTACCGGGACGCGGTGGAAGCCGCCGGCGTCGAGGACGGCGAGAACGTCGTCATGTACGCCGACCTGCAGGAGGCGCTGCGCCTGCTGGAGGGGCTGTCGGCGCTGGGCGAGGGCGGGGTGTCGCCCGAGACCGCGCGCGACCTCGCGCCGCTGCGGTCGCTCGTCGCGGCGAGCGAGACGACCGGCGACGCGGCGACGTTCAAGCTGTTCCTCGAGATCGACGACTAGCCGCGCGGCCCCACCCGGCCCGCGGCCGGAGGGCGGTCCGACTTCGCGAACGTTTTCCCGAATCGGCACGCAAGCGACACGGTCCGGGCACGAGTCGAGCGGTACGATCGATCGCGGGTGGAGGGGGGAGCCGGACTCCCCGCCCGGGGTGGGGCGTGCGCGGAGAGGAGGCGCGGCTGCCACTCCGGGTAGGGTTCGGGCCCGTGGAGCGCGAGTTCCTGTTCACCTCGGAGTCGGTCACCGAGGGGCACCCCGACAAGATGGCCGACCAGATCTCGGACACGGTCCTCGACGCCGTCCTCGCCGACGACCCCGACGGGCGTGTCGCCTGCGAGGCGCTCGTGACCACGGGGCTGGTCGTCGTCGCGGGCGAGATCACGACGGAGACGTACGTCGACATCCCCCGGCTCGTCCGCGAGCGGATCCGCGCCATCGGCTACGACCGCGCGAAGTACGGCTTCGACGCCGACACGTGCGGCGTGATCGTCGCGATCGACGAGCAGTCGTCCGACATCGCCCAGGGCGTCGAGCGCTCGTACGAGCTGCAGCACGACCCCGACGACGACGACCCGCTCGACCGGGTCGGCGCCGGCGACCAGGGGATGATGTTCGGCTACGCGACGAACGAGACGCCGGAGCTGATGCCGCTCCCGATCGTGCTCGCGCACAGGATCGCGCGCCGGCTCGCGGGCGTCCGCCGCGGCGGGGAGATCCCGTACCTGCGGCCGGACGGCAAGGCGCAGGTGACCGTCCGCTACCGGGTGGACGACCGCGGCCGGCACACCCCCGTCGCGATCGAGCGCGTCCTCGTCTCGACGCAGCACGCCGACGGGCCGGATCCCGAGACGATCAAGGAGGACGTGGTCAAGTTCGTGCTCGAGCCGGTGCTTCCCCCAGAGCTGCACGACCCGCGCTGGCTCCGAGAGCGCGACGTGGTGCTCGTCAACCCGACCGGACGGTTCGTCACCGGCGGGCCGATGGGCGACACCGGGCTCACGGGCCGCAAGATCATCGTCGACTCCTACGGCGGCGCGGCCCCGCACGGCGGCGGCGCGTTCTCCGGCAAGGACCCGACGAAGGTCGACCGCTCGGCCGCCTACGCGGC
>JACVRR010000045.1 GCA_014534345.1 Thermoleophilia bacterium
GCTACCTCGACGGCGGCCACACGCTCGACTTCGTCAACAAGGCGCTCGAGGCGCTCGACATCGCCGGCTGGGAGCGGGCGGAGCAAGCCCTCGGCTCGCTCGCGGCGCCGCTCGCGCACGCCCAGCGGATGGAGGAGGCGAACGCCTGGCGCAGCCCCGTCGACCTGGTCGCGCTGCTCGAGGACGCGTTCGCGCGGCTGGAGGACACGCGCACCGCCGGCGCCGACGGCCGCGGCGCCTGGCACGGCCGCGCCGAGCTGGTCGCGAGCGTCCTCGGTGAGGACGCCGCCGCGAGCGTCGAGGCGCTCCTCGCCGCGCTGCACGACGGCGCGTCCGAGGTCGAGCTCGCCTCCGCGGTCTCGCTCGCCGCGGCGACGCGGATCGCGCGCTTCCCGACGAGCAACGAGTTCGGCGACTGGGACACGGCGCTGCACACGTTCACGTTCGCGAACGCGGTCGAGCAGGGGCTCCGGCGGGCGCCGTCCGCCGAGCTGCTCCGCGGCGTCTTCGACGCGGCCATGAGCGTCCACCTCGACCGTTTCCTCAATGTCCCGGCGGCGCGGCTGCCGAAGGGGCACCCTGTCGCCGACCCTGACGCGCTGATCCCGGAGCTGCCGACGCTCTTCGACCGCCAGCAGCAGGTGGACGAGGCGGGACAGCTCGTGGTGTCGTACCTGGCGGCCGCCGGGGATCCGCAGCGGCTCGTCGCCGCGCTCGGCGCCGCGCTGGTGCTCGAGGACCGCAACTTCCACACGATCCAGTGCGTCGAGGCGGCCGTCCGCCAGCACGCGCTCCTGCCGGAGGACGAGCGCGGACTGCCGCTGCTCGCCGCCGCGCGCTACCTCGCCGCGCATGCGAGCACGACCCGCTCGCAGCACCAGACGTTCGAGATCGCCCGCCGCCTCGACCGCGGCGAGCGGCTCTACGCGGACGACACCCGATAGGCACTCGGACCTCCGGCGCGCCGTCCGCCGTATGCGGCGGTGAGTCATGCGCGCCGCCTTCCTCGCCGCTGCGGTTCTCGGGGTTGCGACGGGCTGCACGCACCGGAACGACGCCGCCCCGAACGCCGCCGCGGACGGGGACGCCGCCGGTCGCGCGCCGCTCCTCTGGCAGCGGTCGCTCGCCTTGCCCGCGGGCCACTCGAAGCGCGGCTTCGTGATCATCGCTCCCGACCCCGCGGCGCACACGTTCACGGTGCGCGTCCGGCATCCCGCCGCGGCGCAGCTGGTCGTGACGATGGAGACGCCGTCCGGACACCTCGTCTTCGACTCGAACATCCACCCGTTCGTCCCGAGCGGTGCGGTGGACTGCCAGGAGCGGCGGGGGCGGAGGACCTGCGTCATGCGGTTCCCGCGGCTCGCGGGCGACCGCCGCGGCCGGTGGAGCGTGCGCTTCGAGAAGGCGTCCGAACGCCCGGCGAACGTCCGCGTCGAAGTCGCGTTCTCGCGCGTCGCGGCGCCGGCAGCTTCGCTCGCGTCGAGCGACGAGGCTTCGCACTCCAAGCGGCGTTTCGTCGCGCACGGCATCACGTTCGCCCATCCGCGCGGCTGGTTCGTGGTCACCGAGCCGCTCAGCCCGTCGCCGAACCCGGCCTACCGGTTCGCGGTCAGCAGCGTTCCCGTCCGACGCACGCCCGCCGACGAGGGACCGTGCCTGCCCGGAATCGCGCGGCAGCTCCCGTCCGACGGCGTCCTCGTCTACCTGCGCGAGGCGCTCGGCGCCGACCGGAGACGTTCGCTGCCGCGCATGCCCGAGCGGCCGTCGAGGTTTCCGTCGCCGCCTCGGCGCGGCGGCGGTCCGTGCGGCTTCGAGCGGGGCGGCGGCTACTGGTACGGGTTCGCCGAGAGCGGGCGGACGTTCTACCTCGGCGTGCACGTCGGTCCGGACGCGTCCCGGGCCGCGCGCCGCGCGGTGAGCGAGCTCGTCGACGGGATGGCGATCCGCGCGCGCTAGCCCTTAGGCCCAGCGAGCCCGTGCCGCGGCGAGCGCGTCGCGGGTAGCGCCTGGGCCGGGCGCCGCACGCAGCCGGCGTTCTGTCGGCGGCTGGAAGGTGCCGTCTCGCACGGCGGCGGCGACCCGCTCGTGCGCGTCGCGGAACGGGATGCCGGCTCGGACGAGCTCCTCCGCCGCGTCGGTCGCGTACAGCGCCGGGTCGGCGCAGGCGGCTGCGAGCCGGTCGCGGTCGAGCTCGAGCCCGCCGACGAGGACGGCGAGCGCGCGCAGCGCGCCCCTCACGTCGCGGCGTGCCGCGAACACCGGCTCCTTGTCTTCCTGCAGGTCGCGGTTGTACGAGAGCGGCAGCCCCTTGACCACGGCGAGCAGTCCGGCCAGGCGTCCCAGCGCCGTCCCCGCCTTGCCGCGCGCGAGCTCCACCACGTCGGGATTGAGCTTCTGCGGCATCATCGACGACCCGGTTGCGGCCTCGCCGGGCAGGCGGACGAACCCGAACTCGCTCGAGGCCCACAGGCAGAGCTCCTCGCCCATGCGCGAGAGGTGGCCGAACAGGACCGCGACGGCGTAGAGGTAGTCGAGCGCGAAATCGCGGTCGGCGACCGCGTCGAGCGAGTTCCGCATCGTCTCGCCCGGCGGCGGCGGTAGGTCGAGCGTCGAGCCGGCCAGCGCGCCTGCCCCGAGCGGCGAAGGCGCCGCCTGCGCCGCGGCGAAGCGGAAGCGGGCGCGGTCCCGCTCGAGCATCTCGACCCAGGCGAGCAGGTGGTGCCCGACGGTCACACCTTGCGCCCGCTGGAGGTGCGTGTAGCCGGGGATCGCGGTCTCCGCCTCCTCCTCGGCGCGGTCGAGCAGCGCCTGCGCGAGCGCCTCGACCTCGGCGACCGCCTCCGCGCACGCTTCGGCGACGTAGATGCGCAGCGCCGCCGCCACCTGGTCGTTGCGCGACCGGCCGGCGTGGATCTTCCGCCCGACAGCGCCGAGCCGGCGCTCGATCAGCGTGTGGACGTCCTCGTCGCCCGGCTCGTACTCGATCTCCCCGAGCCGCCGCTCCGCCTCCGCCAGCTCGTCGTCGGACAGCAGACCGGCTGCGTGCAGCCGCCGAGCGTGCACGCGCGTGCCCTCCAGATCGGCCGCCAGCAGCTCCGCGTCCGGTGCGGCCAGGAACTCCGCGACGTCGGGAGCGAGCGGCGCGCCGGTGCGCGCGCCCCAGAGCGTCACACCCGCGCCGTCCTCCGCTGGCGCGCGGCCGCCTGCTCCACCTCGAGCGCGAGGATCCGCAGGAAGCCCTCGGCGGCGTCGTGCGGGAACGTCTCGCCGGTCCCGTAGGAGGCGAGCGTCTCGGCGTAGAGCGCGTGCTCCGAGCGGCGCCCTGTGACGACGGCGACGCCCGCCTGCAGCGAGACGCGGATCTCACCGGTGACGAGCCGCTGCGTCGCCGCGAAGAACGCGTCGTACGCCTCGCGGAGCGGGCTGAACCAGAGGCCGTCGTAGACGAGCTTCGCCCACTTCGGTTCCAGCTCCCGCTTCGCGAAGAGCTCGTCCTTCGTCAGCACGAGCTCCTCGAGCGCCTGGTGGGCGGCGATGAGCGTCACCGCGGCAGGCGCCTCGTACAGCTCGCGGCTCTTGATCCCGACGGCCCGGTTCTCGATCATGTCGATCCGCCCGACCCCGTAGGCGCCCGCCTGCTCGTTGAGGCGCGCGACCAGGCCGGCGAGCGGCAGCTCCTCGTCGTCGAGCGCGACCGGCAGGCCGGCGTCGAACGCGAGCACGACCTCGTGCGGCGCGGGCGCCGACGAGGGCGAGGCGGTGAGCGCGAAGGCGTCCTCGGGCGGCGCGGCCCACGGGTCCTCGAGCGCGCCGGCCTCGATCGCCCGCCCGAAGAGGTTGTCGTCGATCGAGTACGGCGAGGCGGAGGTCGCCTCCACCGGGATCCCGCGGGCGGCCGCGTAGGCCAGCTCCTCGTCACGCGTCCAGCTATGGTCGCGGAGCGGCGCGATCACGCGGATGCCGGGATAGCGCGCCTTGAACGCGAGCTCGAAGCGCAGCTGGTCGTTCCCCTTGCCCGTGCAGCCGTGCACGACCGCCTCCGCCCCGAGCTCGAGCGCGACCTCCGCCACCGCCTCGGCGATCACCGGCCGCGAGAGCGCCGAGATGAGCGGGTAGCGGCCCTGGTAGAGCGCGTTCGCGAGCAGCGCCTTCGCGACCTGCTCGTCGGCGAAGGCGTCCTTGCGGTCGAGCAGCAGGACGTCGTTGGCGCCCGCCGCCCGGCCGCGCGCGAACGCGGGCTCGAAGTCCGTGTCCTGGCCGACGTCCACGAGCACGGCCACGACGTCGTCGAAGCCGTAGTCCTCCTTCAGCCACGCGATCGCGCAGCTCGTGTCCAGCCCGCCCGAGTAGGCGAGCACGGCGGTCGACGTCATAGGAGCACCTCGGCGTTGCTGCAGGGGCGTAGGACGGTGACGCGGTCGTGCGGCCAAACCAGACGCGTAGCGTTCATCAGGTCTCTCCTTCCAGGTGGTGTTGCAGCTCGCGGGCGAGGTCGACGCCCGCGATGCCGTCGCGTGCGGCGACGAAGATCGTGTCGTCGCCGGCGATCGTCCCGGCGACGTCGGAGAGCGCCGCCTCGTCGATCGCGCGCGCCAACGCCATCGCGTATCCGGGTGGCGTCGTCAGGACGACGAGGTTCCCGGTAGCGCTGATCCCGGTCGCCCAGCGGCGCAGCGCGGCGGCCAGGCGCGAGAGCCGGTCGAGATCGTCCGCGCCGGGCAGCGCGTAGACGAGCTTCCCCTCGGCGTTGCGCACCTTGACGAGACCCAGCTGGGCGATGTCCCGGGAGACCGTCGTCTGCACCGTCTCGATCCCCTCCGCGCGCAGCGCGTCGGCCACCTCCGCCTGCGTCGAGAGCTCGCGCGCGCGGACGAGGCGGAGGATCGCGCCCTGGCGCTCGAAGCGGCTCATCGGACAACCTCGGCGTCGCTCTTGCGCCGCCGGCCGAAGACGAATGAGGCGCCGGTGGGACCAACCCAGACGCGTGGCGTGCTCACCGGAGCGCCTCCGCCAGCAGCACGAGCGCCTGCTCGAGCTCGTCGTCGCCCATCGTCAGCGCGGGCGTGAGGCGGAGCGTCCGCTCGCCGGCCGTGCCGACCAGCAGGCCGCGCTCGCGAGCCGCGTCCACGACCTCGCCCGCCGGCCGCTCGACCTCCGCGGCGAGCAGGAAACCGCGGCCGCGCACCGCGGTGACGCCGGGGAGCGTGGCGAGCTGCCGGGCGAGCGCGGCGCCGTGCGCCCGCACGCGAGCGAGAAGCACGTCGTCGACGACGTCGCAGACCGCGCACGCCGCCGCGCAGGCGACGGGGTTCCCGCCGAACGTGCTGGCGTGGTCGCCGGGCTCGAGGCCCGTCGGCGCGGAGTCGCCGACGAGCAGGCAGCCGACCGGCAGGCCGTTCGCCAGCCCCTTGGCGAGTGTCAGCGCGTCCGGCCGAACCCCCGCCTCTTCCCAGGCGAAGAACGTTCCGGTGCGCCCCACGCCCGTCTGCACTTCGTCGAACACGAGCAGCGCCCCGTGCTCGTCGCCCAGGTCGCGCGCCGCGGCGAGGAAGTGCGGCTCGGCGACGTGGACCCCGCCCTCCCCCTGCACCGGCTCGACGAGGATGCACGCCGTGTCGGGGCCGACCGCGGCGGCGAGCGAGTCGGGCTCGTTCAGTCGCGCGAACCCGACCGCGGGGAGGAGCGGCTCGAATGCCGCGCGCTTCGCGGGCTGTCCCGTCACCGAGAGCGCGCCGAGCGTCCGGCCGTGGAAGGAGTTCTCGAGCGCGACGATCCCAGGCCGCCCGCTCGCCTTCCGGGCCCACTTGAGCGCCGCCTCGATGGCCTCCGCGCCCGAGTTGCAGAAGAAGGCCGACGCACCGCCGAAGCGGTCCGAGAGGCGCTGCGCCAGCGCCTCCATCGGCTTCGTCCAGTACAGGTTCGAGACGTGCCACAGCTCGTCGAGCTGGGCGTGCGCGGCCGCTCGCACCGCCGGATGCCCGTGGCCGAGACCGACGACCGCGATCCCGCCGACGAGGTCGAGGTAGCGCCGGCCCGCGTCGTCCCACAGCCACGAGCCCTCGCCGCGGACGAAGGTCACGTCCTGGCGCGCGTAGGTGCGGAGGACAGGCTCGCGGAGCGCCGTGCTCACGCGACCACCGCCGTCTCGCCGATCTCGGCCGGGACGCCGAGGCGCGCCGCCGTCACCGCGGCGTGGAGCTTGGGCAGGATCCCGCCGGCCAGCTCTCCCGACGCGAGCAGCCGCTCCGCCTCGTCGGCCGCGATCGAGTCGACGACCGACCCCGCGCGCAGCAGCCCGGGGACGTCGGTGACGAACAGCAGCCGCTCGGCGCCGAGCCCGACGGCGAGTGCCGCGGCCGCCTCGTCGGCGTTCACGTTAAGCGGCCCCTCGGCGAGCGGCGCGACGACCGGGATCCGGCCGAGCGCGAGCGCGCGCTCGATCGCGCGCGGGCGCGACGGCAGGGGGTCGCCGACGAGCCCGAGCGCGGGCACGTGCCTCGCCTGCAGGCCGATCTCGTCGCCGAAGAGCCCCACCGCCCGCGGCCCGATCGCCGCGCAGAGCTCGCGGTTCACCTGCGCGAACGACGCGCGCACGACCTCGAGCGCCTCCGCGCTCGTGATGCGCCGACCGCCCACGAACTCGACCGGAATCCCGCGCCGCTCCATCTCGGCCGAGATCTGCGGCCCCGCGCCGTGCACCACGATGAGCTCGCGATCCGGGGAGGCCAGGCTCCTCACATGAGCATGAGCCGCCGCCGCCTGCGCCACGCTCCCTCCGACCTTCAAGATGACTGCCGCCGCGACCTGCGGAACGCTCCCTCCTACCCCCAACCCGAGGCGGCTCATGTCCGGTAGTCCGCGTTGATGCGGACGTAGTCGTACGACAGGTCGCTGGTCAGGTAGCTCGCCTGCGCGTCGCCGAGGCCGAGGTCGAGGTCGATGCGGCAGGTCGGGCCGTCGAGCTCGGGCTCGAGGCCCTGGGGCGTGCCGCGCACGAGGACGGGCGCGCCGTTGTAGCGGAGGCTGACGCGGTCCGGGTCGAGGTGCGCGTAGCCGCCGTTGTACGGCGCGGAGCCGGCGGCGGCGAGGACGCGTCCCCAGTTGGCGTCGCGTCCGAAGAGCGCCGTTTTCACCAGCGGCGAGGTTGCGATCCGCCGCGCGATCGCGCGCGCCTCCGGCTCGCTGGCCGCTCCGGTCACCGCGATCTCGGCGACGACGGTCGCGCCCTCGCCGTCCTCGACGATCTGCCGGGCCAGCTCGCGGCAGACCTCCGCGAGCGCGGCGGCGAACGTGTCGTCGTCGCGCGCGGCTCCCGAAGCGCCGTTGGCGAGCAGCACGACCGCGTCGTTCGTGGAGCACTCGCCGTCCACGGAGATCGAGTTGAAGCTCTCGCCGACCGCCGGCCGGAGGAACTCCCACGCTGCGGCCGGCTCGAGCGGGTAGTCGGTCGTGACGACCGCGAGCATCGTCGCCAGGTTGGGATGGATCATCCCGGAGCCCTTCGCCATCCCGGCGACGGTGAACCCGGGACCCTCGGCGACGGCCTGCTTCGTTCGCGTGTCGGTGGTCAGGATCGCCTCGGCGGCGGCGGGCCCGCCGTCGGGCGAGAGCGCGCCGACCGCCTTCTCGAGGCCGGGGAGGACCTTGTCGAGCGGCAGCGGCTCGCCGATCACGCCGGTCGAGAGGACGAGCACCTCCTCGGCTGCGAGCCCGAGCAGCCGGCCGGCCTCGGCCGCGGTCGCGCGGGCCGCCAGCTCGCCGCGCACGCCCGTGCCCGCGTTCGCGGTGCCGGAGTTGATCACGACCGCCTGCGGCTCCGCCAGCTCGAGGTGCTCGCGCGAGACCTTGACCGGCGCGGCCGCCGCCCGGTTCGCGGTGAACATCGCGGCACCGGTCGCGCACGCGAGCGAGCGGACGACGGCCAGATCCGGGCGCGACCGCCGGATCCCGCAATGGACGCCGCTGGCGGCGAATCCCGCCGGGACGGTGACGGTCATACGAGCACTCCCTGCAGCCGCAGACCCGCCGTCTGCTCTAGGCCGAGCGCCAGGTTGACGTTCTGCACCGCCTGGCCGGCGGCGCCCTTGCCGAGGTTGTCGAGCGCGCAGATCACGATCGCGCGTCCGGTCGCCGTGTCCGCGAACAGCGCCAGCTCGGCCGCGTCGGTCCCCTGAACGCGCGCCAGCTCGGGCGTCGCCCCCTCGGGCAGCACGCGCACGACCGGCGAGCCCGCGTACGCGTCCTGCAGCCGTTCGCGCAGGTCCGACTCGGTCGCGTGCGCGTAGCAGGTGGCGAGCAGCCCGCGGCGGAGCGGGAGCAGGTGGGGGACGAAGCAGACCGGGAAGCCGAGCGTCGCCTCGATCTCGGGGGCGTGCTGGTGCCGTCCGACGCGGTAGGCGGACAGGTTCTCGAGCACGAATCCCGCGTGCGTCGACGGCTTCAGCTCTCGGCCGGCTCCCGAGACGCCCGACTTGGCGTCGACTACCACGCTGCCCGGGTCGAGCGCGTCCGCGAGCGGCGCGAGCGCAAGGAGCGCGGCGGTCGCGTAGCAGCCCGGGTTCGCGAGCAGGCGGCCCGCCGGCGGGAACAGCTCCGGCAGCGCGTAGCTCCAGTCGCCGAGAGCGTCGGGACGCGGGTGCTCGAACCCGTACCAGTCCGCGTACACGGCCGCGTCGCGGAAGCGGTGTGCGCCGGACAGGTCGACGACGAGCGCGTCCGCCGGGGCGTCGAGCGCCGCGGCCTCCCGGTGGCCCAGGCACGAGAGGACCACGTCGGCCTCGCTCGCGAGCGCCTCGTCGTTCGCGACGAACGCCGGCAACTCGCCGTCGAGGCGGGGATCGAGCGCCGACGGCGGCTGCCCGGCGAGGGAGTCGGAGCCGAGCGCGACCGGCTCCAGCTCGGGGTGCGCGAGCACGCGGTCGAGCGTCTCCTGGCCGGTGTAACCGGCGCAGCCGACGATGGCTACCGATGGCATAGCGCATAGTATGCATAATTCATCATCGATATGCAGAAACGACGCGCAGCTCTCGTGCTCGAGGACGGCACCGCGTTCGCCGGCGCTGCTGTCGGGGCTCCGGGCGTCGCGGCCGGCGAGGCCTGCTTCACGACCGCGATGGCGGGCTACGAGGAGGCGGTCACCGACCCGAGCTACGTCGAGCAGGTGCTCTGCTTCGCCTACCCGCTGGTCGGCAACTACGGCGTGGACGCAGCGCGCATGGAGTCCGAGCGTGTGCAGTGCGAGGGCGTCGTCATGCGAACGTCCCGGCCGGCGTGGGCCGCGTGGCTGCGCGAGCAGGGCGTCGTCGCGCTCAAGGACGTCGACACCCGCGCGCTCGTCCGGCGCATCCGCGACCGCGGCGTGCTCCGTTGCGCAATCGGCGAGGCGAGCGTCGCGGAGCTGCACGCGCGCGCGCTGGCCGAGCCGCCGATCGACGGACGGCCGCTCAGACGCGCGGTCGGCACGAGCGAGCCGTACGCGCTGGGCGAGGGGCCGCGGGTGACGCTGCTCGACCACGGCAACAAGCGCTCGATCCCGCGCCGGCTGGCGAAGGCCGGCGTCGAGGTGCTGGTCGTCCCGGGCGGCTGGGACGCCGAGGCGATCCTCGAGACGCGCCCGCGAGCGGTGCTGGTCGGCAACGGGCCCGGCGACCCGTCGGTGCTGAGCGGCGCGGTCGAGACGGTCCGCGACCTGCTGGGGAGGGTGCCGCTCTACGGGATCTGCCTCGGCCACCAGCTGCTCGGCCTGGCGCTCGGCCACGAGACGTTCAAGCTCCCGTTCGGCCACCGCGGCGCCAACCACCCCGTGCTCGACCGCGATGCCGGCCGCGTGCTCGTCACCTCGCAGAACCACGGCTACGCGGTCGCGGCCGACGACGACTCGCTCGTCTCGCACGTCTCGCTGAACGACGGGACGGTCGAGGGCCTGGCGGGCGACGGCTTCGCCAGCGTGCAGTTCCACCCTGAGGCGGCGCCCGGGCCGCTCGACGCCCTGCCCTTCTTCGACCGGCTCGCGCAGGCATGCCACGCCGTACCGACCTTCGCTCGATCCTGATCGTCGGCTCCGGTCCGATCCGGATCGGGCAGGCGGCCGAGTTCGACTACTCCGGCGCGCAAGCCTGCCGCGCGCTGCGCCGCGAGGGCTACCGGGTCGTGCTGGTCAACTCGAACCCGGCGACGATCATGACCGACCCCGGCTGGGCGGATGCCACCTACCTGGAGCCGCTCGACGCCGAGACGCTCGCCGAGGTGATCGCGGTCGAGCGCCCGGAGGCGCTCCTGCCGACGCTGGGCGGACAGACCGCGCTGAACCTCGCCGTCGAGCTCGTCGAGACGGGCGTGCTCGACCGCTACGGCGTCGAGCTGCTGGCGGCCGACGTGGCCGCCATCCGGCGCGCCGAGGACCGGCTCGCCTTCCGCGAGACGATGCTGGCGGCGGGGCTGGCCGTGCCCGAGAGCCGGGTGGTGCGCACGGTCGAGGACGCGGCCGGCTTCCCGCTGCCGGCGATCGTGCGTCCGGCGTTCACGCTCGGGGGCACGGGCGGGGGCGTCGCGGAGACGGCGGCCGCACTGCGCCACCACGTGGAGCGAGGGCTGGCGGCGAGCCCCGTCGGGCAGGTCCTCGTCGAGCGCTTCCTGGGCGGCTGGCAGGAGCACGAGCTCGAGGTGATGTGCGACGCCGCCGGCAACTGCGTCGTCGTCTGCTCGATCGAGAACCTCGATCCGATGGGGATCCACACGGGCGACTCGTGGACGGTCGCGCCGCAGCAGACGCTGCCGGACGGCGAGTACCAGCGCCTCCGCGAGGCGGCCTTCGCGTGCGCGCGCGCGGTGGGTGTGGCGACCGGCGGCGCGAACGTGCAGTTCGCCTACGAGCCCGCGCGCGGCGAGCTCTGCCTGATCGAGATGAATCCGCGCGTCTCGCGTTCATCGGCACTCGCGTCGAAGGCGACGGGGTTTCCGATCGCGAAGCTCGCCGCCCTCCTCGCCGTCGGCTACACGCTCGACGAGCTGCCGAACGACATCACCGGCAAGACGACGGCCGCGTTCGAGCCCGCGCTCGACTACGTGGCGGTGAAGGCGCCGCGCTTCGACTTCGCCAAGTTCCCCGGCACCGAGCCGCTGCTGGGGAGCGAGATGCGGGCGGTCGGCGAAGCGCTCGGGCTCGGGCGGACCTTTCCGGAGGCGTTCCTGAAGGCGCTTCAGGGGCGCGAGGACGCGCCCGGCGCGGTGGACCTCTCACGCCTCGGCGAGCCGGTTCCCGAGCGCTGGGACGTCTACCTCGAGGCCGCGCGCCGTGAGCTCGACCTGCCCGGGATCCACCCGTACTTCGCCGAAGAGCTGCGCTCGATCGCGGTCGCGGAACGCGAGCTCGCCGAGACCGGCGAGGTCGCGCGCGCGAAACGCTTCGGCTTCCCGGACGAGACGATCGCACGCGTCCTCGGCGTCGACGAGGCGGACGTGCGCCGCCGCCGGCCGCTGCCCGGGCGCCTCGCGGTCGACTCGTGCGCGGCGGAGTTCGAGGCCGAGACGCCGTACTTCTACCTCTCGTACGAGGCGGCGGACGACTTCGGGCCGCGCGAGCGCGAGTCGGTGGTCGTGCTCGGCGCGGGCCCGAACCGGATTGGGCAGGGGATCGAGTTCGACTACTGCTGCGTGCACGCGGCGCAGGCCTTCCGCGCCCTCGGCTACGACGCCGTGCTGCAGAACTCGAACCCCGAGACGGTCTCGACCGACTACGACACGAGCGACCGCCTCTACCTCGAGCCGGTGACCCTCGAGCGCGTGCTCGACGTCACCGCCCTCGAGCGGCCCGTCGGCGTGGCGGTCGGCTTCGGCGGCCAGACGCCGCTGCGGCTGGCGCGTGCGCTCGCGGAGGCCGGCGTCCCGCTGCTCGGCGACCCGCTGCCGGCGATCGACGGCGCCGAGGATCGGGCGCGCTTCGCGACGGTGCTCGGCGAGCTCGGGCTGCGCGCGCCCGCCTGGGGCGACGCGGCCGGCGGCGAGGAGGCGCTCGCGCTCGCTGAGCGGATCGGCTACCCGGTGCTCGTTCGCCCCCACCACGTCCTCGGCGGCCGCGGGATGCGGATCGTGCGCGGCCCCGACGAGCTCGACCTCGACGGTGCCGCCCTGGTCGACGAGTTCGTCGAGGGAGCGCTGGAGCTCGACGTCGACTGCCTCTGCGACGGAGACGACGCCTGGGTGGCGGCGATTCTCGAGCATGTCGAGCCGGTCGGGGTCCACTCGGGCGACTCCGCCTGTGTCTTGCCGGCGCCGTCGGTGACCGAGGCGCTCGAGGCGGAGATCCGCGCCGCCGCCTCCGCGCTCGCCGGCGCCCTCCGCATCCGCGGCTTCCTCAACCTGCAGCTCGCGCTGCGGGGCGACGAGCTGTTCGTGCTCGAGGCGAACCCGCGTGCGTCGCGCACCGTCCCGTTCGTCGCCAAGGCGACCGGCGTCCCGCTGGTCGAGCACGCGTGCCGCCTCCTGCTCGGGGCGTCGCTCGAGGAGCTCGCGATGCCGGAACGTGCGCTGCCGAGCCGCGCGTGGGCGAAGGAGGCCGTGTTCCCCGGGGAGCGCTTCCCGGAGGCCGCCAAGCGGGGGCCCGAGATGCGCTCGACCGGCGAGGTGATGGCGGGCGGCGAGACGGTCGGCGAGGCGTACGCACGCGCGCTGCGCGCCGCCGGCCGCGCCCGCCGCGGCGGGCGCCGCGGGCCGCCGCTGCAGCGCGCGCGGGCTAGCCGCTGAACCCGTCGCGGGCCGCCTCGACGAGCTCGGGCAGCGTGTCGAGGTTGTAGCCGCCCTCGAGGACCGCCGCCAGGCGGGGCGCGAGCGCGCCGCAGCGGGCGGCGAGGTCGCGGAAGCCGTCGACCGACACGGCCAGGTCGGCGAGCGGGTCGAACGCATGCCCGTCGAACCCGGCGGAGACGAGGACGAGGTCGGGCGCGAACGCGCGGACCTTCGGCTCGACCAGCGAGTCGAACGCCTCACGGTAGTCGTGGTCACCCGAGCCGGCGCGGAGCGGCACGTTGAGCAGCGTCTCGCCCTGCTCCTCGGGTCCGCCCGTTCCCGGGTAGAAGGGCCACTGGTGCAACGAGACGTACAGGACGGACGGGTCGGCGGCGAACGCGCCCTGCGTCCCGTTCCCGTGGTGCGCGTCGAAGTCGACGATCGCGATCCGCGCGAGGCCGAGCTCCTCCTGCGCGTGGCGGGCCGCGACAGCGACGTTGTTGAACAGGCAGAACCCCATCGCCCGCGCCGCGAGCGCGTGGTGCCCGGGTGGGCGTACCAGGGCGAACGCCGAGCGCTCCACCGCCTCCATCGCCAGGCCGGCGGCGAGCGTCGCAGCCTCCCAGCTGGACGCGCTCGCCACGGTGTCGACGTCGAGCCAGACGGGCTCGCCGAGCGCCCGGATCGCGGCGACGTGCCGCTCAGCGTGGCAGCGCGCCAGCTCGGCGGCGGTCGCGCGCCGCTCGACCTGCTCCCACGACAGGCGCCCCAGGAGGACGGCGAGCCGCTCGGGCCGCTCGGGGTGGTGGCCGGTGGCGTGCAGCCGTGCGAACGCGTCGTGCGAGAGCAGCTGCACTGCTTATGCGGGAGAGACGGACGCCTCCGCCCGTACCGGGGTCTGGTCGTCTCGAGAGGGGAGAGGGGCGGAGGCGTCCTGCCCCCGAGTTCGCGGCCGACCGCCCGCCTCCTCCAACCCGTTCACAGCGACGCCTCGAGGCGGCGCAGCTCGGCCATCAGCCGAGAGGTCGCCTCCTCGGCGGCGGAGCGCGAGTCCGCCGGGTCGAGGTCGTCGAGCGGGAGGGGCTCGCCGAAGCGGACGCGCACAGGACCGAGGCGCGAGAGGCGGTCGGTGCCGGCGACCGCGACGGGGATCAGGGGGACGCCGGCCGCGAGCGCGATCCGCGCGGCGCCGGTGTGCGGGCGCGGCTGCCGCCGTTTCACGAGCCCCTTCTTGCGGCGCGTCCCCTCGGGAAAGACCACGATCGCCTGTCCGGCGCGGCACAGCTCGACCGCCGTCTCGATCGCCTCCGCGTCGCCTGCTCCCCGGCGGACGGGGAACGCGCCGCCCTGCTCCAGGATCCAGCCGAGGGCCGGCTTGTACAGCTCGGCCTTCGCCATGAAGCGGAGAAACCGGCGCGGGAAGAGCGGCAGGCCGACCGCCCACACGTCGAAGTTCGAGACGTGGCTGGGGGCGAGGACGCAGCCGCCGCTCGGGACGTTCTCCAGCCCGCTGGCCCGCATCCGCAGTAGCAGGCGAGCGGGCGCGCCCGTCGCGTAGCCGATGGCGAGGTAGATCCACGAGGGTCGCGCGGGCACGGGTGTCCGGTCCTTGCCGGCCGCCGGAGGGGCCGTCGGGTGCGGTGCGGTCAGACCATAGCCCCGCTGCCGCCGAGGGCGTGAGCCCCGCCGTCAGGCCCGCGCGCGAGAGACGCCGAGTCCGCGGTCGATCGGCTCCGCCTCCTCGTCGCGGCCGAGCAGGCGCAGCGCCTTGGCCTCCCACCACGGCGCGGGGACCGCGCGGAGCAGCTCGAGCGCGCGCGTCGCCTCCGTCCGCGGGTCTCCGCCGCGCGCCGCGACGAGCCACGCGCGGAGATAGCTCTCGAAGCCGCGCGACATCCGCGACGACCAGTCGCGGTTCCGTCCGGCGAGGAGCTCCACGGCCCGTGCGGCCGCGTCCAGCTCGCCGAGTTCGAGGAACGCGCCGAACAGCGTCTCGGCCGCGGCGAACCAGGCCGGCTGGCGGAACGGGATCGCGAAGGCGGGGACCCGTGCGTCGACGTCCAACCGGAACTCGACCGGGAGTCCGACGTCCGCCATCCGGAGGTCGAACGCGTCGAAGTTCATCAGCCCGAACGGCGATTGCGGCAGGCGTTCCTTGCGGGGTTCGAACCACTCGTGCAGCCGCGCCAGGAGCGAGACGTCGCGCCGCGCGTGCGCGAGCGCCGAGAGCGCCATCCACGTCCGGATCGCCACGCGCAGGTAGGCGTTGCGATCGGCGATGTCGAGCGCGCGAACTCCCGCGTCCCGCGCGGCCGTCCAGTCGCCCAGGACGAACTGCTGCTCGCAGCGGGCGTAGTCGGCCCACGCGAGGCCCTCGGTCACCCCGTGTGCGGTGGCGATCTCCTCGGTCGCCTCGATCGCCGCCGTTGCCTCGGCGGCGCGGTCGGTCATGACGAGCAGGAGCGCGTACGACTCGTGCCCGGTGACGACGGTCGTCCACCGGCCCGCGCGCTCGGCGAGCTCGATCGCGCGCTCGAGGTCGACCGCCTCCAGCATCGCCGGGTCGGGGGAGTGGAACGCGACCAGCCACTGGAGCGCGGCCAGCTCGAGACCCTCGTCGCCCGACGAACGCGCAAACGCCAGCGCCCGATCGGAGTCGGCGGCGGAGCGGGTCAGATCGTTCGTGAGCGCGTACGACGCGGCTGCGCGCAGGGCCAGCAGGAGCGCGCTGGCGGCATCGCGGTCGCCGACCTCGGCGAGCAGGTCCTCGGCCAGCTCGAGGGCGTCGGCGAACCGGAGCTGCTGCAGGCGGACCATGCCCAGCGCGTGGCCGACGCGCGCGGTCGAGACGACGTCCCCCGCGCTGCGGTAGAGGCCGAGCGCGGTGCTCATCGCCTCGCCGCCCTCCTCCATGTCGGCGGCGAACGCGGTCGCCTCGCCGAGCAGTTCGTAGCGGCGTGCGCGATCGAGGCCCGCCGGCTCGGGCGTGAGCGCGAGCGAGCGGCGCAGGAGCGCCCGGGCGGCATCGTGCGCCGCGAGCTCGATCGCCCGCCCCGCGGCGCGCTCGAGCCAGAGGGCGGCGAGTCGCGCGGCCTCCGGCACGTCGAGATCGCGCGCGAGCCGCGGCGCCGCCTCGACCGCCGCCTCGTAGTGGCCGCCGATCACCTCTGCGACGTCCGCCGAGCGCTCGCCCGCCGCCTGCTCGAGCCAGCGAGCCAGCCGCACGTGCAATCGGGCGCGCTCGGCGCGGGCGAGGCTCGCGTAGCCGGCGTCGCGCAGGAGCGCGTGCCGGTACACGTGCGTCTGCCCGAACACCGGGTCGGCGGGCCCAGGGGTGACGAACGCCCGCCGCTCGAGCACGGCGATGCCGCTGTCCGGCTCCGGCACGTCGAGGGGCGCGAGCGCGTCGTCGGGGAAGCGGCGGCCGGCGACGGCCGCCCGGCGCGCGAC
>JACVRR010000115.1 GCA_014534345.1 Thermoleophilia bacterium
CCGGCGCAATGCCCCCAAGGGACTCGGCGCAAGCCGCGACCCGGTGTGCCCTCGCCGCACCGGCGCGCGCGCGGGTCGTGTGCACTGCGACGAGCGGCGAGATCGGCTCGGCGGCGGTCGACGGCGCGACGGCGGGCGACGGCGCGACGGCGGGCGCCGAAGGCGACGGCGCACCGTCCTCACCATGCGTCACCGGCGCAGACGCTGGCGTCGCACCCGGCTCGCGCGCGGGAGGAACGGGTTCCGTGCTCGCGCCTCTACCGCCCGCCACGGTCGCGCCCGCGTCCTCGCCGGTCGCGCTCGCCGGCACGGTCGCACCGGCGGTCGTCTCGGTCCCGGCGGTCACGACGCCGGCGGCCGCGTCGTCCGCGGCACTAGCACGCCGGCCGCGGTCTCCTCGACCGTGCCCACGGTACCCGAGCCCGCGTCTTCGACGGTGATGGCGACACCGGACGTCGTCTCCTCGACCGCGCTCGAGACGGCAGCGGTCGCGTCGTCGACGGAGGTCGCGACACCCGCCGTCGTCTCCTGCACCGTGGTTATGCCCCCGGGCGTCGTGTCCTGCACGACGCCCGCCGTTCCCGGGAGCGGATCCGCCGCGGCCGCGGCGGCGGCGAACACCGCCCTCCCTCGAGAGACGTCGAGTACATTCAGCGACGTGGCGTGCGTGCTGCTCAAGCTCGGCGAGATCGTCCTCCGCGGGCGCAACCGCTGGCGCTTCTACGCCCAGCTCCAGCGCAACGTGAAGCGCGCGTTCCGCGACGTCGGTCCGCTCGAGCTGCGGCAGCGGGGCGGCGTCCTCGCCGTGCTCGCGCCCGACGAGCACGCCGACGCCCTCCTCGCGCGGGCACGGGACGTCATCGGCGTGAACGTCGTCCACCCGGCGCGCGTGCTCGAGAAGACGCCCGAGGCCGCGGCCGCCGCGGCAATCCAGCTGCTCCGAGATCGCCCCGGGCGGACGTTCGCCGTCCGGGCGCGGCGGCGCGACAAGCAGTGGGCGCTCACCTCGCACGAGCTCGCCGCCCTGGTCGGCCGCGCGGTGCAGGACGAGCTCGACCTCGACGTCGACCTCGACGAGCCTGACCTCGAGATCCACCTCGAGGTCGACCGCAGCGAGATCTTCGCGTACACCGAGAAGCTGCCCGGTCCGGGCGGGCTGCCGGTCGGGACGAGCGGGCGCGCGCTGGTTCTCCTCTCGGGCGGGATCGACTCGCCAGTCGCGGCGTTCCGCGTGATGAAGCGCGGCCTCCGCTGCGACTTCGTCCACTTCAGCGGCCGCCCGTTCACCGGCCCGGAGTCGATCTACAAGGCGTACGCGCAGGTCGCCCGGCTCGACCGTTTCCAGGGAGGCTCGCGCCTGTTCGTCGTCCCCTTCGGCCACGCGCAGCGCGAGCTCGCGACCGCGCGCGCCGGGCGACTCCAGGTGCTCGCGCAGCGGCGCCTGATGGTGCACGTGGCCGCCGCGCTGGCCGAGCGGGAGGACGCGCAGGCGCTCGTGACCGGCGACGCCCTCGGCCAGGTGTCGAGCCAGACCCTGCACAACCTCGCCGTCGTCGAGGAGGCCAGCCCGCTGCCGCTCCTCCGGCCCCTCCTCGCCTGGGACAAGTCCGAGATCGTGCGCGAGGCGGAGTCGCTCGGGACGCTGGACGTGTCGACCCTGCCGGCCGACGACTGCTGCACGCTGTTCGCCTCCCCGCTGGCCGAGACGCGCGCCGACCGGCGCAAGCTGCAGCGGGTGGAGGGGCTGGTCGAGCTGCCCGCCCTCGTCCCGAGGCTGGTGGCGAGCGCCGAGCTCGTCCGCCCCGGCTCGCCGCGCCGGACCGCCGAGACGGCGGAGCGCGTTTGAGCCGCGCCGCGGACGAAGAGCACCCGTCCCGGGACTAGCCGCCCGCCACAACGAGTCTCGGCTCGAGTCCCTTCGCGGAACGCCGGCGCGGTTGCGCACGGCAGTGGCGGACCGCCCTGGCAGATTCCGACGAACGCCTGGTCAGCGACGAGAAAGCGTGTCGAGTCTGTCGCGCGCGAGCGACCGCCCGGCCCGCAACGCGACGAGCGGCCGCGCCGTCCCGACCAGCACCATCAGGGCCGCGAGCCCGACCGCGGTGTTGACCGCCGTCACGCCCAGCTGGAGGCCGAGGGAGTACGAGACCGCGTCCGCGACCGGGGCGACGCCGGCGAGCGCGAAGGCCGCGAGCACCTGCTGCACTCCCGCTCCTCCGGGCAGCGGGACGGCCGCCGAGAGCCCGTTGAGGACGACGAGCAGCGCCGCGACGGCGATGCCCGCCCGGATGTCGAAGGCGGCCAGGACGGCGAAGGCGACCCCGATCCGGCACGCCCAGCCCGCAAGCTGGAACGGCGCGATCGTGAGGGCGTAGCGCCTGGGCGAGCGCAGGATCGCGAGTCCCTGGACGACGCGGGCGGCCGCGCGCCGGACGAACCGCGGGCGGAGCGCCAGCGCCGCTCCGGCCAGCGCCACCGCCCCGGCGGTCACTGCGACCGGCACGACGCCGACCTCGGGAACGGCGGGAAGGGCCGGAAGGACGCCGAGGCCCAAGAGCAGGCAGACGAGCCCCGAGGCGATCAGCGCGTCGAGCAGGAGGACGGCCACGATGGTCCCCGCGACGGTCGCGAGCGTCGTGCCGGGGACGGTCGCCCGGACGAGCAGCAGCTTCGCCGCGTCGCCGCCGCGCGCGGGCGCGAACGCGTTCAGCGCGACGCCCGAGGCGTACGCCGCGGCGACGGGGACGACGGGGACGCGGCGCTCGGGGTACGCCGCGGCGATCGCATTGCGCCAGACGAGCGAGCGACAGGCCAGGTTCGCCAGCTGGAGCGCGAGCGCGACGAGCAGGAAGCGGCCGTCGAGGGCTGCGAGGTCGGCGGCGCCCTCCGACACGGCGGTCGCGACGTCGTCGAGCACGGTCACCGGTCGGCCCGCGGCAGCGCGCCGGCGACTCGCTCGGGCGCGTCGGAGATCAGCCCGTGGACGCCGAGCCCGAGCAGCGCGCGCGCCCGTGCGGCGTCGTTGACCGGCCAGGTCATGACCGTCGTCGCGATCTCGCGCAGCTGGGCGACGACGTGCCGGTCGAGGAGCCGGGCGTGCACGGAGACGGCGTCGAGGCGCCCGTCGGGGAAGCGCCCGAGCAGCCGCCGCAGCTGGCGCGCGCTCCCGACCGAGTAAACGCGGCGGACGGCAAGCGACTCGAACGGCTCGAGCAGCCGCCACGAACGCGCACAGACGGTGAGGCGGCGCGCGTCTCCCAACCGGGCGATCTCGGCGGCAACGAGCGCGGCCAACCGGCTCCGGGCCCCCTTCAGGTCGAGCATCAGCTCGGTCCGCGCGTGCGTCGCAGCGAGCAGCTCTCCGAGCCGCAGGTGCCGCCGCCATGGCGGCGCGAGCGTCCAGCGGTCCCAGTACAGCGGGAGCGGGCCCACCGTCTTCAGGTGCCGGACCTCCGGGCGACCGCGGAACAGCCGGACGTCGGCCTCGACCAGCGCGACCCCGAGCGCCTCCGCGGCCCGCAGGTCGTCGAGCCGGTTCCCGGCCCCGTGAGCGACGAGGAACGCGGACGGCGGCGCCGCGGCCGGTCGAGGCGGCGTCGCGGTCACTCGCCTGCCGTGTACCGAGCGCGCCTGGCCGCCATCGGCGCGGTCGTTTCCGACGCGGCGACCCGAGAAACCGGGCTGCTAGAAGCGCGCGGGAGCAGTTGTCGCGAGGTCGTCGCGCGCACGCGCCGCGAGCGCGTGGGCGACGGCGAGCCCGACGACCACGACCGCGACGCCGGCGGCGACGTCCACGACGAAGTGGTTCGCCGTCGCGACCACCGCCCACGCCATGGCGAACGGGCAGACGACGGCGAACGCGCGCACCAGCAGGTGGCGCGTCGTACCGAACAGCACGATCCCGACCAGGAGGTTCCAGCCGGCGTGGAGGCTCGGGAAGGCCGCGTACTGGTTCGTCAGGCCCGGCGGCTGCAGCGCGCGGTACGAGCGTGACTGCTCGGTGACCGTGTCCACGAGGCCGAGCTCGAGCAGTCGCGGCGGGGCGACCGGGAGCAGGGCGAAGAAGAGGAAGCCGATCGCGCCCGAGGCGAAGACCGCGTTGCGCAGCAGGTAGTAGCGCTCGCGCCGAGCCAGGTACAGGACCGCGGCGATGGTCAGGATCACCGGCCAGTGACCCCAGATGTACACCCAGTTCGCGAGCGTCACCAGCGCGGCGCTGCCGTCGATCGCGCCCTGGATGCCCGCCTCCCACGCGAGCCCGAACGCGAGCTCGAAGCGGAGCAGGCGGTCGGCGTTCGCGAACGCTGCGTCGGCGCTGCCGGCCGTCCAGTTGCGGACCGCGAAGTAGAGCAGGATCGCGCAGGCGATCAGCATCGCCTCGCGGAGCAGCTCGCGGCGCGACGTCGTTCTCACCCTCATCCATGATGGCACGCCGACCGCGGGATCTCGCCTCACGGGCCGTCGTCGGCAGGCGCGCCGACGTCGTCCAGGACGCTGCCGCGGAGCCGGGACTCGGCCACGACCGCCAGCGACCCGTCGGTCTCGATGATCACGGAGTCCACCTCGTCGAGCGAGCCGACCCCGTGCGAGCGGAGCGCCTGCAGCACGTCCTCCTCGCTCAGGCGCTCGCGCCGAAGCGCGTCCCGCAGGATGGCGCCTCGGTGGACGACGAGAGCGGGCTCGTTCTTGACCAGCCGCGCCGCCCGCTTCGAGCGCGAGGCGACGGACGTCACCGCGTACTGGAGCGCGGAGAGCGTCGCGAGCGCGGTCAGCCCCGCCGCGAGGGTGACGTCGGGGGAGAGGATGGTCGTGGCCAGCGTCGAGCCGTAGGCGACCGTCACGATCCAGTCGAACGCGTTCAGCTGTGAGAGCGCGCGCTTCCCCGACAGCCGCACGAGCACGACCAGACCGGCGTAGGCGAGCACCGCGGTGACCGCGACGCGTCCGAGGTCGCTCCAGCCGTCGAAGAACAAGGCGGCCGGACTCACGCTACGGGACGCTGGGCCACATCGGGTCACGATACTCGGCGCCCGGGCGAGCAGCGGCGGCTCAGCCGTCGCCGGCGCGCATCCCGGGCCGATGTCTCATCCCGCGCGCCACGGACTGGGCCGGAGCTCGTGGCGCGGCGCGAGGTGGCTCGTGCTGACCAGGACGTGCCCGTCGGGCGCGACCTTCGTCGTGAGGACCGACAGCGGGTCGTCGCGCTCGCGGCCGCCGCGCGGCCTCGCGAGCACGCCGCCGAGCAGGTCCCAGCGCGCGCCGACGCGGCAGTGGAACTCGCGCGCCTCGGCGTCGTAGCGCACCGGGCACCACGAACAGCCGGCGTAGCCCGCCGGCAGCGGGCACGTGCCGGCCAGCGCGTAGAAGCGCCGCGGCGCGCGGACGAGGAAGAAGTCGAGCAGGCGGGCGTGCTCGGTGATCGGCAGGCTCCGCGCCGGGAAGGACGTGACCGAGCCGACCGCGTAGTCCTCCGCGCGCCCGAGGACATAGAAGTCGTCGCCGGTCACCGTGCCTTCGCGCAGCGGCGCGAAGCGCAGGGACCTGACCAGGCGCTCGAGCGCGACCACGTCGGCGGCCGAAGCATCCGCGCCGATCCACGCCTCGGCGGTGAGCGTCCAGCCGTTCGCCTCCACCGGCCCATGCAGCCAGCGCCCCTCGTGCGCCGGCTCGACGTACGGGTCCGGTCGCAGGTCGGCCAGCGAGAGCGGGAAGTCCGTCTCGGGGCCGGAGCGAGGGTAGGAGACCGGGCCTTGCAAGCGGTAGAGGAGGAAGGCGACGCCGTCGCTCGGCGCGTGGCGCAGCGTCGGGAAGCTGTTCGTAGGCGCGGGGACGGGCCTCGTCGCGAAGACGGCGCCGTCGACGAAGGCCCGGAGATCGCGCGCGAACGGGCGCACGTCGAAGCCGCGCGGGACCTCGACCGTCCAGCCGCGCCGCGGGTCGACGTAGTCGCGCGTGGCGGTCGCACGTTCGGCGGCGGCGACGGCGACGGCGGCCACGGCGATCCCGGCGACCAGCGCGAGGACGCTACGGCGAGACACGCTCCCGGTACACCGGCTCACCGTCCGCGTCGTACGCGACGAGCTCGACGTAGCGGCGCCGCGGAAGGTCGGTGAGCGTGTAGACGTTGCCGTGGACGTCGGCCGCGACCTCCCCGCCGGCGTCGTCGCGCAGGACGACGCGGGCGACCCCCTCCCCCGCCAGCCCCGTGACGCGCCAGACGCGCGCAGTCGGATCGTCCCGCGTGGCCTGGACGACCACGTCGGCCGTGATCGGCCGCTCCGGCGTCGGGACGACGGGACGGCCATCGGGCGCGTTCGCGCACTCGGCCTGGCCGAACCGTAGGACGGCGCCCGCGCGGCCGCTCGCCAGGCAGAGCTTCCCGTCGTCGTACTCGAGCTTGTAGTAGGCGCGGCGCCCGTCGTTCCCGATCTCCTCGAGGGCGACGAGCGCGGCGCCGTTCCCCATCCGGTCGATCACGAAGCGATCGCGGCGGTGCAGGGAGGCCGTGTCGACCGGCTCGCCGTCGTCGTCGAAGTACCCGATCACGCCGGGCGCGGCGGTGTACGCGGACGGCACCCCCAGCACGACCAGCACCACGGCGACGACGAGCCAGCGGCGCGGGCGGCGGCGGCGATGGCCCGCGCGCTCGAGGACGTCGTCCCAGTCACGCCCTTCCTCGCGCTGGAGCGGCAGTGCATCCTCGAGCTGCCGCTCGAGCAGCTGCTCGAAGCTCATCCGGTCACCTCCTCCGTCAGCAGGCGGCGGAGCGCCGCATGGGCCGCGTGGAGGGTCGCCGAGACGGTGCCCACCTCGACGCCGAGGGCCGCCGCGATCGAGCGGTAGTCGAGGTCGGCGTAGTAGCGAAGGAAGACCGCCAGCCGCTGCCGCTCCGGGAGGGCCGCGACCGCGGCGAGGACGTTGCCGGCGTGGGCGCCGTTTCTGCGCGCGGACGCGGCCTCCTGGCCGACCAGCCCCGCGGTCGGGCGCTCCCGCGACGTCGCGCGAGCCCGGTTCACGAGGATGCGCCACAGCCACGCCTCGAGCGGCCCCTCGCCGCGGAAGTCGTGGCGGCTGCGGACGGCGGCGGCGAAGGCGTCCTGGACGACGTCGTGCGCGGCTTCCGGCGAGCCAACGAGCGCGCGCGCGACGCGGACGAAATGCGAGTGGCGGTCCCGGTACAGCGCCTCCAGCTCGTCCATGCGCGGATCGTTCGCCACCACGCCAGTGTGATCCGTTCGGCGGGCTCGGTGTTTAGCCGGGCCGAACGGCTGCCTCGACGGGCCGCGCCGCGTACCTTGCACGAACAAGGATGGCGGACCCGCTCACGAAGATGCGACGCGGCACGCTGGCAGTACTGCGTGCTCGCGCTGCTCGCCCGCGAGGAGCGCTACGCGTTGGACTCGTTCGCGCGCTCGGCCGCGTCGACGGCATGGCCACGAGCGAGGGCACTATCTACCCACTGCTGAGCGGGCTCCGCCGGGACGGCCTGTGGAGTCCTCATGGCGCGAATCCGCCGCCGGGTTGCCGCGCCGCTATTACCGGCTGACGCTGGCCGGGATGGGCGGCGCCGGCCTCGTTCGTCGACGAGTGGGGCCGGTTCCGCAGCGGCGGCGACCACTTCGGGGAAGGGAGTGAACCGCAGTGACGGAAGAAGCCTGGGGGGCTGCTGCCGGTGTGGCGCCGCTCGTCATGACGGTGTACCTCGCGCGACGCCTCCAGCGCGTGCCGGAGACGTCCGTATAGGCGCCGGCTACGCCCGCCGCGGGTCGAGCGGGGGGTACGACGTCCAGCCGCCCGGCTTGGGCTCATCCGGCGGCGCCGGCGCCGCCGTGCCCCGCACCAGCTCGAAGCCGGCCGGGCTCGCGACTTGCTGCAGCCGTCGCAGCTCCCGTCCGACGGACTCGAGGCTCTCCGCCTCGAAGCGGAACTCGAGCGTTGCGACGAACGGCGGCACCTGCACATGATGCACGACGCATCGCGAACGGCTCGCGAACCGTGGCCGTCGCTTCGGACATTCAGGGGTGATGACCGTTCGGCGCGCCGTGACCGCTGCATGAGCGCTTCCGAGGAGCGCGCGCTGTGGTCGCGCGCCCGGTCGGGCGAGCCGGAGGCGTTCGGCACGCTCTTCGACCGCCACGCGCCCGCGATCTGCCGCTACTGCTTCCACCGGATCGGCGACTGGCAGGAGGCGGAGGACCTGACCTCCGTCGTCTTCCTCGAGGCGTACCGGCG
>JACVRR010000132.1 GCA_014534345.1 Thermoleophilia bacterium
CGCCGGTACGCCTCGAGGAAGACGACGGAGGTCAGGTCCTCCGCCTCCTGCCAGTCGCCGATCCGGTGGAAGCAGTAGCGGCAGATCGCGGGCGCGTGGCGGTCGAAGAGCGTGCCGAACGCCTCCGGCTCGCCCGACCGGCGAGCGCTCCGCCGGGCGCACCTCGAGGCCGAGCTTCACGCGTCGCGCCGCGCGTCGACGCGGCGCCGGCTCGCGGTCGGGCTCGCAGTGGCGCTCGCCGCCGTGCTCGTGCCGACTGCCGGCGTGGCCGCGTACCTGCTCTCGCGCGCCGACCCGCCGGGCGGTGGGACGTGGACGTGGGCGAGCGGTGTCCCGGGGCGGCCCGCAGGCGCGGAGACGGCGAATCGGATCGCCCACTTCAGCGCGATGGGGCGGAACCCGGTCGACGAGCGGACGGTCCGCGAGGTCGTCCGCCTCAGGACCGACCGCGGCGTTCACCGCCTGCTCGCCGCGCGTGCGCGCGACGGGCGGGTCTGCTTCGCGTCGGTCGCGGAGCGCGTGTGGGGCGCGTTTACCTCCTGCTTCCCGCTACGCGAGCCGTTTCCACGCGGCCATCCGCTGTTCCTCCCGACGTTGACGACGCTCGAGCGGCAGAGCGACCCCGTGATCGCGCACTTCCGCTCGGAGGGCGGCCCGGAGCCGCGGACGGTCGGCTGGGCGACGATCCTCGGCGTCGCCCGCTCGGACGTCACGCGCCTCGTCGGTACGCTCGCGGACGGCAGCGAGGTGGAGCTGCCCCTCAACCAGTGGCGAGCGTTCGCGTACTCGTCGGCGCCGCCGCGCTTTCCGACCCAGCTCGTCGCCTACGGCGAGCGGCGAAGACTGCTCGGCTCTGACGAGTACGTGATCCAGCACGTCCCGCTCGGGCGCACGGCGCTGCCGCGGCCGGCGCCGCTCTGCGGAGGCGTCGCCGGCCCGTGCGACCCCGAGCTCGAGCGGCTCAGCCGGCGCGCGCGCTCGCGGGAGTAGCCCCGATCACGCGCCACTCCGGGGGAAGCGACGGCAGAGGCCAGGCGGAGTCCGGGTGCCACTCCTCCCAGCCGGTGGGGAAGGGCCACTCGGCGAGCACGCGCTCGCCCTCGGCGCGAAACGCGCTCGCCAAGCCGGCCGAAAGCTCGCGCTTCGCGCTTCCGCTTTCGTCCGGTGGCGCGGCTCCTATCGCACAGTTCTCACTTCCCGACGGCCGCGCGGGTGCCTCTGTCTCGACAGCCGGCCACTTCCGCTGCACGCGGCCAATCGATGGTGCTCCCCTACGGGGCGGTAGCGGCGCTGGAGCGGCACGTCTCGGATGTGGACGCCGTCGATCGCCGGCCACTGCACCGGCGTGCCGGGGGCGACCCACACGACGGGACGATCCCCGTCGTCGACCAGCCGTACCGGCAGCGCGCCGGTGACGCGCTCGCGCTCGAAATAACGGAGGACGACCGTGTCACCGGGGCTCGGGCGCGGCACCGCCCGCGACTGTACCCGGCGCGACCTTGGCGAACAGGCTGGCCCCGAGCGCAGGATCTCGCCGCTCCAGCGCACGCTCGATCCGGGAGGCTGCGCCGGGCAGGAACGGGCGCAGCTCGTGCGCGAGCGTCCTGCAGGCGCGGTCGAGTGTCGTCAGCACGGCATCGAGCGCCTCGCCCGCGCGCGCGTCGCCCGCGCGCTCTGCGGCCGCGAGGTCCCACGGCCGCGACGAGGACACGAAGCGGTTCGTCTCCGTCACGGCGCACCAGAGCGCGTCCCCCGCCGCGCGCGGGTCGAAGCGCTCGAGCGCCGCGTCGATCTCGCTCGCGAGGCGCTCGAGTGGCGGCCGGTCGTTCGCCGCCGTCCGGAGGCCCTCCGGCCGGAAGCGCGCCACGAGCACGATCGTCCGGTTCACGAGATTGCCGAGCCCGTCGGCCAGCTCGTTCGCGCGCGCCGCGAGCTGCGCCTCGCGGAAGTCGGCGTCGCCGGCACGCGGGACGTCACGGAGGAGCCACCAGCGCAGCGCGTCGCTGCCGTAGCGCGCCGCGAGCGAGTCGGGCGCGACCGCGTTCCCGAGCGACTTGCCGAGCTTTCGCGCCTCGACCGTGACGTACTCGTGCACGAAGAGCGCCGTCGGAAGCGGCTGGCCTGCGGAGAGCAGGATCGCCGGCCAGTAGACGGCGTGGAAGCGGAGGATCCCCTTGCCGATCACGTGCACGCGCTCGCCGGGCCCGCACCACCACTCGCGGTACGCGGCGCGGTTCCCGCCGAAGTCGAGCGCGCTGACGTAGTTCGCGAGCGCGTCGAACCAGACGTACACGACCTGGCCGGGGTCGCCGGGGACCGGGATCCCCCAGCCGGCGGCGCGCTCGCGCGGGCGCGAGACACTGAAGTCGGCGAGCCCCGCGCGGACGAGCGCGAGCGTCTCGTTGCGCCGGTGCTCGGGCTCGATCCGCAGCCCGCCGCCTTCCAGCAGGGCGAGCAGCCGCTCGCGGTGGCGCGAGAGGCGGAAGAACCAGTTCCGCTCGGCCACCCGCTCGGGCGGCTCGCCGTGCTCCGCGCAGCGCCCGCCGTCGAGCTCGTCCTCGGCGAGGAACGCCTCGCAGCCGCCGCAGTACAGCCCCTCGTAGTCGCGCTCGTAGAGGTCGCCCGCGTCGGCGCACGCGCGCCAGAGGCGCTCGACGGCGGGCCGGTGGCGCGGGTCGGCGCTCGTGCGGAGGAAGTCGTCGTACGAGAGCTCGAGCGGCCCGCGCAGCGCCGCAAAGCGGCTCGCCTTCGCCGCGACGAACTCGGCCACGGGCACACCCGCCTCGCGCGCCGCGGCCACGTTCTTCATCGCGTTGTCGTCCGTGCCGGTCAGGAAGCGGACCGCGTCGCCGCGCAGCCGTCGGTGGCGGGCGAGGACGTCCGCCTGCACGAGCTCGAGCGCGTGCCCGAGGTGCGGGTCGCCGTTCACGTACGGGATCGCGGTAGTGACGTAGAACCGGTGGGTGCTCATGGTGCGACCTCGACGTGGGCGCAGCGGAGAAGGCGAAGGACGTCGAAGGAGTTCCTCCGCCGAAACCAGACGCGTAGCGTGCTCATCGCGTGCCTCCTTGCCCCGGCCGGGGCGCGGCGCGACGAGCGTGGCCCCGGAGCGTCGGGGCCGTCGTCGGTTCGCTACGCGCGCACGCCGAGAGGCCCTGGCGGGAGGGCCATCATCGACACGGCGCCACGCGCGCTCATCGCTCGCATCGTAGCCCCGGGTGGGCGAGCGAAGCCGTCGACGGCGCCCGGGGCGAAGCGGCGGGGACGCTCAGAGACGGCGACCCCTTCGATCGGCGCAGAACCGGCACAGAGTCGTGACGGCTCCGTACGCGTTCGGGCGGTAGGCTGGACCGCGGGTGGCGGGCGGAACCCCGACACCCCACCCGGGCGGGGAGTACGCGCACGCAGATGAGTCACAACGGCTGGCTGACGGTGCACGTGCTCGGGGTCGTCCTCTTCCTCGGGAACCTGGTGGTGACCGCCGTGTGGAAGACGCTCGCCGATCGGACGAAGGAGGCGAGCGTCGTCGCCTTCGGCCAGCGGCTCGTCACGGTGACCGACCTCGCCTTCACGGCGACCGGAGCGGCGCTGATCGCCGTCTCCGGCCACGTCATGGCCGACCGCTTCGGCGGCGTCTTCGGAGGGCCCGGCTGGCTGACGCTCGGCTGGTCGCTGTTCATCGCCGCAGGCGCGATCTGGCTGCTCGTCCTCGTCCCGGTCGAGGTCATGCAGGAGCGCCTCGCCCGCGGCTTCCGCGACGGCGGCGCGATCCCGGACCGCTACTGGCGCCTCTCGCGTGTCTGGGCCGTCGCGGGCGTCGTGGCGACCGTGCTGCCGCTCGTCAACGTCTACCTGATGGTGGTGAAGCCGGACTAGCGCGCACGGCGCGCGGACCCGATGCGGCGACGTCGGCCCGCTCCGAGCGGCGGCGCGTGCGCAGGACGGCGCCGAGCGCGAGCGCCGCGGCGAGCGCGAGCGCGATCGCTGCGGCGGGGCGCCAGTCGGCGGAGCCCGACCGCTCCGGCGCGGGCGGCACGACGCGCCCGGAGGGCCCTCCGCGCGTGGGGGCGGCGGCCGACACGCGGACGTCGCCGGGGACGGGGACGAGCGTGTTGACGGTCGGGCTCGGCAGCGAGCTCCCGTAGCGGATCGGCCCCGACGGCAGCGTCGCGGTCGCGATCCGGTCCCGGTCGCCGACGGTGTAGGCGACGCGGCCGCGCAGGCAGCTTCGCCAGCCCGGCCACGACTCCAGGCGCGAGACCACGCGGAGCGAGGCGTCGTAGACGCGAATCGCCCCGTCGCCGTCGCCGCCGCCCGGCAGGAACACCAGACCGCCGTCGGCGAGCCACGCCACGCGCCCGCTCACGTTCGGGAGCGCCAGGGAGGACGAGAGCACGCGGAGCGGGCGGCTGCGCAGGTCGAGCAGGACGACGCGCGAGGGTGGCGCGTTCCGCCCGACCGGCGGCCCGAACGCGACCCCGGCCAGCCGGCGGCCGTCCGGCGACAGCGCGAGCGCCCCGGTTCCGGCCGGGACGCCGCCGAGCGCGCGCGCCGAGCCGGTCCGCAGGTCGACGGCCCGCAGGCGGTCGGCCCGCCGGCCGACCGTCAGGTAGGCCGTGCGCGCGCCGAAGGCGACCGCGGTGCCCCGGCCGCGGTGGACGACCGAGACCCGCGCCCCGCGCACGCGGTAGATGACGCCGAGCGGGCCGGCCTCGCGCGAGGCGAACAGCAGCCCCTCGTCCCCCGTGCGGCTGCGGCAGTCGAGCGCGGCGGGGAAGAGCGACTCGCCGAGCCGCAGCGGCTGCTGGCGGACGACGCGCAGCGAGCGCAGGTCGCGGACGGCCAAGACCGCGTTCCGGCCGACGCGGGCGATCTCGAGCGCGCGCCGAGAACCGGGACAGACGTCGAGGAAGGAGGTCTCCCCCGCGCCCGCCCCGTATCCGAGCGTTCGGCCGGCGGCGTCGAGCGCGATCACGCGCGCGTCGCCGAAGCTCCCGCCCACGAGCACAGCCAGCGGCCCCTCGCCCTCGGGCGCCGGCAGCGGCCGCGCCGCAGCCAGCAGCCGCTCGGGATCGATCTGCTGGCACAGGCCGGAGGTCCAGCGGTCGCGGTCGCGGGTCAGGAACAGGCCGACCCGCTGACCGAGGGGCACCTCCAGCCCGCACGAGGCGCTGCTCGTGGCCGTCACTACCTCGACGCGGCTCGGGAGCGTGCCCTTGACCGCCTGCTCGACCTCGAACACGAGCGTGACCGGGTCGCCGGTGCTCATGATGGGTCGCGGGGGCGGACTGCGGCGCTCGACGAGCGTGCCGACGAACGCGCCGTCGGACTCGGCGAGCATCCGGCGGGGGTCGCCGACGGCGCAGGAGCAGGCGCTCGCGTCGCCGGCGAACCCCGCCGCGCACACGAGCGCGAGGACGAGGACGATGACAGCCGGGATGCGCACGCGACTCACACTGTAGGCCCCTGACCCGCCACCGTCACGACGTCCATACGTCGCGCCCGGCCGTGGCGTCACAGCGCGCTAAAGGTCGGGCCCCGCCCGACAATCTCTTCTGGTGATGGACGAGCGCGTCCGCGCGATCGAGTGCCTCTACCGCGACCGCTTCTCGGGCTACTGCGACGCGCTCGCCACGATGACCCGCGATTACGAGAGCGCGCGCGACGCCGTCCAGGAGGCGTTCGCGCGGGCGCTGCGCGAGCGCCGCCGGCTCCGCAGCGAGGCATCGCTCGCACCGTGGATCTGGACGATCGCGCTGCGCGTCGCGCTCGCCTCCGCCTCGCGCAGGCGCGACGTCCCGCTCTCGCCGGACGAGCCGACGCTGCCGGAGCCGGAACGCGACCCGGCGCTGGCGGCCGCCATTCGCGCGCTGCCTCCCCGCCGGCGGCTGATCGTCTTCCTGCGCTACTTCGCCGGCTTCTCGTACGCCGAGATCGCCGAGGCGTGCGGCGTCCGCGAGGGGACGGTCGCGGCCACCCTCGCCCAGGCGCACGACGCGCTCCTCGCGCAGCTGCAAGAGGTGTCGGAATGCACGAGCTGAGCGAGGTCGACGAGCTGCTGCGCGCGCGCTTCGCCGTCCTCGCGACGGACGACCACGGCGACTGGGACGACGTCCGCCGCCGCGCACGGCGCCGGCCGAGCCGGCGCCGTCTCGCGCTCGCGCTGGCCGCCCTGGCCGCGATCGCAGTCACCGCGCCCGCCTTCGGCCTCCACCGGCAGGCGCTGGACTGGTTCCGGCAGGAGGCTGCGCCGCCGCGCACGCAGCTCGAGTTCCTCCAGCTCGGCGTCGGCGCGCCGCCCGGGATGGATCCGCAGGTCGTCCCCAACTCCGCCCGCAGGGTGCTCGTCGCGCGGCTCGACGGCCGCGAGCGCACGCTGTGGGTCGCGCCGACGAGGCGCGGCGGCTTCTGCGTCAGCTGGAGCGGGCTCGGCGGCGGCTGCATCGCCGATCGCGGCCCGCCGCTCGCCTCGCCGCCCGAGCGGCGGCGCGAGGTCAACCCCCTGGCGCTCGACGTGACCGTCGGCCGGGATCGGAGCTGGGCGGTCACGTTCCTCGCCGGATCCGTGCTCGACGACCGGGTCGAGCGCCTGGTGGTCGAGCACGCGGACGGTGAGCGCGTCGAGGTCCCGCTCGTGTGGGTGTCGCCGCCGATCGACGCGGGCTTCTACCTCTACGACGTGCCCGACCGGCGGCGCAGCGAGGCGCACCGGCCGACGGCCGTCACGGGCCTCGGCGGGGACGGGGAGGTGGTCACGCGCAAGGCGATCCGCACCATCCCGTACGCCGAGGCGCTGATCCCGACCAGGCTCCCGGACGGCCGGCCCGCCCTGCTCCCGCGGCACGCGCACCCGGGCCGCGCCGAGCGGCTGCTCGAGTTCCGCGCGAGCGGCGGGGAGCGGATCACGCTGTGGCGCGTCCCGTCGGCGCGCGGGCAGCCGTGCTAAGTCTAACACCGCCGCCCGGGCGGCCCGCGCGGCGAGTCCGATCGGGCCCTCGCGGGCGCGCTACAGGGCGGCGTCACCCTTC
>JACVRR010000062.1 GCA_014534345.1 Thermoleophilia bacterium
GCGGCTCGCGCGCCACACCGGCGACCCGTACTACCTGGAGCGCACGCGCGACAACTTCGCCTGCTTCCGCCAGTTCATCGCGCGCGAGGACGGCGACTTCAACGCCTACCGCGGCATGGCGAGCGAGCGCTTCTACCAGACCGCCTGCTTCGGGGCGAAGGGGATGTTGCTGACCCTCTCGCACGCCTGGAGCGTGGGCGTCCTCCTCTACGCCTGCGAGGAGGCCCTCGAGCTGCCGGAGCTGGCCTAGTGACGACGAGGACGTTCCCGGACGGCTTCCTCTGGGGCGTGGCCACCTCGGCGTACCAGATCGAGGGCTCGCCGGGCGCGGACGGCAAGGGCGAGTCGATCTGGGACCGGTTCGTCCGCGAGCCGGGTCGCGTCGCCGGCGGCGACACGGGCGACGTCGCGTGCGACCACTACCGCCGCTGGCGCGGGGACGTCGAGCTGCTCGCCGAGCTCGGGGTCAACGCCTACCGGTTCTCGATCTCGTGGCCGCGCCTCTTCCCGAGCGGGCGCCCGCCGCTCGAGCGGCGCGGGCTCGACCACTACTCGCGGCTGATCGATGCGCTGCTCGAGCGCGGGATCGAGCCCGTCGTGACCCTCTACCACTGGGACCTGCCGGCGGCGCTCGACGACGAGGGCGGCTGGCGGAGCCGCGACACGGTCGAGTGCTTCGCCGGGTACGCCGCCGCCTGCTTCGAGGCCTTCGGCGACCGGGTCGGCTGGTGGCTGACGATCAACGAGCCCTGGATCGTCGGGCTGCTGGGTTACCTGCACGGGCTGCACGCGCCGGGGTACAAGGACGACGTCCGGGGCGAGGTGACCGTCTTCCACCACCTGCTGCTCGCGCACGGGCGGGCGGTGCAGGAGCTCCGCCGGGCGGGGGTCGGTGACGGGCGGATCGGGCTCGCGCCGAACCTCTCCCCGCACTACCCGGCGAGCGAGCGTCCGGCCGACGTCGAGGCGGCGCGCGCGAGCGACGGCTACGTCAATCGCTGGTTCCTCGATGCGGTCTACAGGGGGACGTACCCCGAGGACATGCGGCGCCGCTACGAGGAGCTGCTGGGCCCGCTCGACTTCGTCCGCGCCGGCGACCTCGAGACGATCAGCGAGCCGACCGACTACCTCGGCGTCAACTACTACTCGTTCCGCATGATGCAGGCCGTCCCGGGCGACCGGCCTTGGCCGTGGCGCGTCGTCGTCCCCGAGCAGGTGGAGACGACGGGTGGCTTCACCGCCGGGGTTGCCAGCACCGCCGCGGGCACGCCCGTCGTCCCCTGGGCGCTTACCGACCTGCTCGTGCGCGTGCGCGACGACTACGGTGCGCCGCCGATCATGATCACCGAGAACGGCGCGGTCTACGAGGACGGGCCGGGGCCCGACGGCCGTGTCCACGACGAGCGCCGCGTCCGCTTCGTCCACGACCACCTCGCCGCGCTGCACGACGCGATCGAGCGGGGCGTGCCCGTCGTCGGCTACTGCCACTGGTCGTTCCTGGACAACTTCGAGTGGGCGCTCGGCTACGCGCAACGGTTCGGGCTCGTGCACGTCGACTACGAGACGCAGCGGCGGACGGTGAAGGACAGCGGGCGCTACTACGCGCGGGTCGCCGCGGCGAACGCGCTCGTGCCGGTCGACGACGCGTGAAGGGCGCTGGAGACACCCTCGCCGCGGCCGAGGAGTTCGTGCTGCGTGAGGCGCGGGTGCTCGACCGCCACCGGTTCGCGTTCCGGTTCGGCGGGGGGTCGGCGGAGGCCGCCGTCGCGGCCGTGCTCGCGTATCGCAACGACGACGGCGGCTTCGGCCACGCGCTCGAGCCCGACCTCCGCGGCGCGGCCAGCCAGCCCGTCCCGGTCGAGCACGCGCTGCACGTACTCGACGAGGTCGGGTGGTTCGACGACGACCTCGTCGCGGCGGCGTGTGACTGGCTCGAGTCGGTCTCGACGGCCGAAGGCGGCGTGCCGTTCGTGCTTGCGTCGGTGAGCGCCGGGCCGCACGCTCCCTGGTGGGTCGCGACCGGTGACGCGTCGCCGAACCCGACCGCCGGCATCGCCGGGTTGCTGCACAAGCATCGCGTGGAGCACCCGTGGCTCGCGCGCGCGACGGACTACTGCCGGCGCGTGCTGCGCGAGCGGGTCGCCGGGCTGGGCGCCGACGACGCGATCTCGGTCCTGACCTTCGTCGAGCACGCGCCCGACCGCGATGCGAGCGTCGTCGACGCGCTGGGCGCGCGGATCCGCGGCGGGCTCGTCGCCCTCGCCCCCGACGCTCCCGGCTACGTCAAGAGCCCGCTCGACTTCGCCCCGCATCCCGCAGTCCTCGCCCGCACCCTCTTCGACGACGCGACGATCGAGGCGCACCTCGACGCACTCGCGGCGAAGCAGCAGGAGGACGGGGGCTGGCCGATCACGTGGGATCCGCCCAGCGCCGCTGCCGTGAACGAGTGGCGCGGGTTCATGACGGTCAGCGCGTTGACGGTCCCCGAAGCGTACGGGCGGCTGCGGTGACCCGCGAGAGCGCGCTTCCGGTCGTCGACGAAGCGCGCGGCCGGGCGCTGCCGACGCAGCTCGACGTGCCCGCCGTCGCCGCGCCGTGGCCGCTCGTCGTCTTCGCGCACGGCTGGATGGGCCATCCGCGGAGGTTCCGGCGCCTCTTCGACCGCTGGACGGCCGCGGGCTACGCGGTCGCCGCGCCGACGTTCCCCAACACCAACGAGGCGTCGTCGGGTCAGGAGATGGACGACGTGCAGCATCAGGCCGCGGACGTCCGTCTCGTCCTGGACTCGCTCCTCGCGGACGACCGCTTCGACCCGGCGCGAGTCGCCGTCGCCGGGTTCTCGCTGGGCGCGCAGACAGCGCTCGACGTCGCGTTCGAGACGAAGAAACGCGACGCGCGGCTCGCGGCCGCCGTGGCGATCTCGGGTGCGTTGAGCCCGTTTTGCAGCCGCTACGAGTTCGGCCCGTTGCCGCTCCTGGTCGTGCACGGGACGTCCGATCCGGTCGTCGAGTACGCGCACGGCTCGGACGTCTACCGACGAGCGCAGCGGCCGAAGGCGCTGCTGACCGTCCTCACGGGCGGCCACGACATCGCGCAGGACGAGCCGGCGACGGCCGCCGACGCGACCGTCGCCGAAGTGACGACGGCGTTCCTCGACGTCGCGTTACGCGGGGTGACCGTGCCGCGGCCGCGGGTCGACCCGACAGTCGCCCGGCTCGAGAGCGAGGGCATCTGGTGACGGCCACGCTCGACGCGATCGCGCGTCGGAGCGGCACGTTCGCGATGGTCGCGATGGACCAGCGCGAGTCGCTGCGGACGATGCTCGCGGAGCACGGACACGTAGTGACCGACGAGCGCGTGGCCGCGTTCAAGCTCGCCGTTGCCCGCGAGCTCGCCCCGCACGCCTCGGGCTTCCTGATCGACCGCGAGCATGTCGAGGCGGTCGCGCCGCTCGTCGCGCACGGGCTCGTCCTCGCGGTCGACCGGCTCGTGCAGCAGCCGGGCGAGGCCGTCGAGGACACGTCGCTGGACGAGGACGTCGAGCCGCCGACGGGCGTCGTGGCGCTGAAGCTGCTCGTGATCTGGCGGGACGACGACCAGCGCGCCGAGCGGGTCGAGATGGCCCGGCGCTTCGTGGAGCTCGCGACGGGGCGCGGGCTGCTGTCGGTGCTGGAGCCGGTCGTCCGCGTCCCCGACGACGCGCGCGAGGACGCGATCGTCGAGGCGGCGGGCGAGCTCGGAGCGGTCGGCCCCTCGCTCTACAAGTGCCAGGTCCCTCTGCACGATCGCGGCGAGCCGGAGGCGATCGCCGAGCGCGCGCGCGCGATCGACGCCGCGCTTCCGTGCCCCTGGGTCGTCCTCTCGCAGGGCGTCGGGCCGGATGACTTCCCCGCCGCGGTGGAGGCGGCGTGCCGCGGCGGCGCGTCCGGCTTCCTCGCCGGCCGGGCCCTTTGGACGGCGACCCTCGCCGCCGACGACCCGACCGAGCTGCTGCGCGAGCGCTCGCTCCCACGGCTCCGCGAGCTCTGCGCGATCGTCGACGCGCACGGCCGCCCGTGGCGCGAGCGGGAGGGCGCATGATGCTGCGCGTCCGCGGCGTGATCGAGGGCTTCTACGGGCCGCCGTGGTCGCACGCGGAGCGGCTCGACCTGATCGCGTTCTGCGCCCGCCACGGGATGAACACCTGGGTGCACGCGCCGAAGGACGATCCCTACCACCGCGCGCGGTGGCGCGACCCGTACCCCGAGGCGAAGCTGCAGCAGCTCGCCGAGCTCGCGGCCCACGCGGAGCGGCACGGCGTCGACTTCGTCTACGCGCTCGCGCCGGGCTTGTCGATCTGCTACTCGAGCGAGGCCGACTGGGCGGCCGTGCTCGGAAAATGCGAGCAGCTGCGCGGCGCCGGCGTCCGCTCCTTCCAGCTCCTCTGGGACGACATCGAGCACACGCTGAACTGCCCCGAGGACGAGGAGCTGTACGGCCACGAGGAGCGGCCGAGCGGCGCCGCGCAGGCGGTCTTCTGCAACCGGTTCGCGCGCGAGTTCCGCCAGCCGGGGCCGCTGGTGGTCTGCCCGATGGGGTATGCGGGGACGGGCGACTCGCCGTACCGGCAGATCTTCTGCCCGCGGCTCGACCCGGAGATCGTCGTCTACTGGACGGGGCCCGAGGTCGTCTCGGCGGCGATCGGCCGCGAGGAGCTCGACGTCGCGGTCGCGCGCTTCCGCGGCCACGAGCTGCTGCTCTGGGACAACTACCCGGTCAACGACTTCGCGCCGGAGACGCTCTTCCTGGCGCCCTACCGCGGCCGCGACCCGCGGCTCGCCGACGGGCGGCTGTACGGCGTCGTCGCGAACGCGATGGTGCAGGCGGTGCCGTCGAAGCTCGCCCTGGCGACGATCGCGAAGTGGCTTCGCGACCCGGCCGCGTACGACCCGATCGCGGCCTACGAGCGGGCGCTGCGCGACCACGGCGCCGAGGTGGTCGAGGCGCTGCGCGCGCTCGCACCGGCCTCGGCCGACGTGACGCCGCCCGACGACGTGGCCCGGCTCGTCGACGCCCTCGCGCTCGGCGTGGACGCGCCGACCGCGCTGGCGTTGCTGGAGCCGTACGCGTGACGCCGACGATCTCGTTCATGAGCGCGAACTACGTCGCCCGCCAGACCGGCTGGGCGATGCACGGCTGGGGTGACGGCGACCGCACGACGAACGAGCACTTCCGCCCGCTCGAGACGTACGCCGAGCGCTTCGAGGAGCTCCTCCTCGACGTCCGCCGCCTCGGCTTCGACGCGCTCGACGTCTGGGGCGGCCATCTGAACGCGATCTGGGCGACGCCCGAGCACCTGTCGATCGCGCGGGAGCTGCTCGACCGTCACGATCTCGCGGTCGCGAGCTACGCCTACGGCCTCGGCTCCTCCGCCGAGCGGATCGAGTCCGCCTGCGCGGTCGCGAGCGCGCTCGGCACGAACGTCGTCGGCGGGCCGGGCGAGCCCGATCCCGGCGTCCTCGTTCCCATCCTGAAGAAGCACGGCCTGCGCTTCGGAATCGAGAACCACCCGGAGAAGACGCCGGCCGAGCTGCTCGCGAAGATCGGCGACGGCGGCGACGGCACGATCGGCGCCACCGTCGACACCGGCTGGTGGGGGACGCAGGGCTACGACGCGGCGCGGACGATCGAGGAGCTCGCCGACCGCCTCGTCCACGTCCACCTGAAGGACGTCCTTCCGGGCGCGGAGCACGTGACCTGCCGCTGGGGCGAGGGCTGCGTCCCGATCGAGGAGTGCGTCCGCGTCCTCGTCGACCTCGGCTACCAGGGGGCGATCTCGGTCGAGCACGAGCCGGAGACGTACGACCCGAGCGAGGACTGCCGCGCGATGCGCGAGCAGCTCGAAGCCTGGCTTCGGTGAGGGTAGCGCTCGTCGGCTGCGGCAGCGTCGCGCGCCGCTACGCGAGGCGGATCGGGGAGACGGACGGGCTCGAGCTGGTCGGCGTGACCGACGTCGCACCCGACCGCGCTGCGGCCGTCGCGGGGGAGTTCGGGATCCGGCGGTACGACGACCTGGGTGCAGTCCTCGCCGACGACGCGGTCGACGCGGTGGTCAACCTCACCGTTCCGCAGGCGCACGCCGCCGTGACGGCCACCGCGCTGGGGGCGGGCAAGCACGTCCACACCGAGAAGCCCGTCGCGCTCACCTACGAGGAGGCGAGCGAGCTCGCCCGGCTCGCCGAGCGGCGGGGCGTTCGGCTCAGCTGTGCACCGACGACGTGGCTCGGCGCGGCCCAGCAAACGGCCTGGAAGGTGATCCGCGACGGCGGGATCGGGACGGTCCGCGTCGCGTACGCCGAGGCGAACTGGGGCCGGATCGAGCGCTGGCACGGCGACCCCGAGACGCTGTACGCGGTCGGGCCCGTCGTCGACGTCGGGATCTACCCGCTGACGATCCTCACCATGATCTTCGGGCCCGCGCGGCGGGTCACCGCGTACGGCACGGTGCTCGAGCGGGACCGGGTCACGCTTGCCGGCGCGCCGTTCGCGCTCGCGACGGACGACTTCGTCGTCGCCCTGCTCGAGCTCGCCGGCGGCGTGGTCGTGCGGCTGACGGCGTCGTTTTACGTCGAGCACTACGGCAAGCAGCGCGGCATCGAGTTCCACGGCGACCGCGGCTCGCTCTTCCTCGCCACGTGGGCGGACTCCGACTCGCGGCTCGAGCTCGCGTCGTACGAGCGCGAGTACACCGCCGTGCCGCTCGTCCGGGAGCCGTACACCGGCATCGACTGGGGGAGCGGCCTCCGCGAGCTGGCCGAGGCGGTGGCCGAGCGGCGGCCGCACCGGACGAGCGCCGATCACGCCGCGCACGTGGTCGAGATCCTGGGCGCGATCTCGGAGGCGAGCAGGGGCGGGGCGACGATCGAGCTCGCGTCGACCTTCGAGCCGCGGCCGCCGATGGAGTGGGCGCGCTGACCGGGCCGGACGTCGTCGTCTACGGCGCGACGGCGGTCGGCGTGATCACGGCAGTCGCGGCGCGCGAGGCGGGCGCGACCGTCGTCCTCGTCGGACCCGACCGGCACGTCGGCGGGATGGTCTCCGGCGGGCTGGGGTGGACGGACGTCGGCGACACGCGGGTGCTCGGCGGGCTGGCGCGCTGCTTCTACGCGGCGGTCGCCGAGCACTACGACGCGCCGCTGTGGGGTGTGCGCGGGCCCGAGCCGCACGTCGGCGAGGCGCTCCTCGTCGCGATGCTCGAGCGGGCCGGCGTCGAGGTCCGGCTGGGCGAGCCGCTCGCACGCGTCGACGTCGCGGACGGCCGGATCGCCCGGCTGGAGAGCGACGGCGGAGCGTACGAGGCGGCCGCATTCGTCGACGCGGGCTACGAGGGCGACCTGCTGGCGGCCGCGGGCGTTCCCTACGCGGTCGGGCGCGAGTCCCGTGACCTCTACGGCGAGACGTGGGCGGGACGGCAGCCCGCCTGGCGGCCGGGGCGGCACAACTTCGACGTGCTGCTGTCGCCGTTCGCGGACGACGGCACGCTGCTGCCGTTCGTGCGCGAGCCCGAGCTCGACGAGCGCGGTTGGCCGGCCGAGCGGCTCGGCGAGGGCGACGGCGGCCTGCAGGCCTACTGCTTCCGCGTCTGCCTCACCGACCGCGACGAGAACCGGGTGCCCTTCGAGCGGCCGGACGGCTACGACCCGGCCGAGTTCGAGCTCCTGCGTCGCTACCTCGAGGCGGCGGGCGACCGCATGCGGGCGCGCGACCTGCTCGGGCTCGTGCCCGACCTGCTCCCGAACGGCAAGTGCGACGTGAACTCGATCGGCCCCTTCTCGACGAACGTGCTCGACGGGAGCAACCGCGCCTACCCGGCCGGCGGCGCCGACGAGCGCGCCCGCGTGCGCGCCCACCACCTGCGTTACACGCAGGCGCTCCTCTACTACCTCTCGCACGACGATTCGGTGCCGGCGCACGTCCGCCGGGAGCTGGCGCGCTGGGGCCGCTGCGCCGACGAGTTCGCCGACACGCAGGGGTGGCCGCACCAGCTCTACGTCCGCGACGGCCGGCGGATGCTCGGCGATTACGTCCTGCGCGAGTCCGACCTGCTCGACGCCCGCCCGCAGGATGACGTCGTCGCGCTCGGTTCCTACAACGTCGACGTCCGCGAGGTCGAGCGCACGTGGCGCTACCTGCCGGAGTACTCCCGCACGGCGGCGGCGTTCAACGAGGGCTACCTGTCGGTCGCCGTGCCGCCGTACCCGATCCCGTTTCGCTCGCTGATCCCGCGCCGCGACGACTGCGAGAACCTCCTCGTGCCACTGTGCCTGTCCGCCTCGCACGTCGCCTTCGGCTCGGTGCGCATGGAGCCGACGCTGATGCTCCTCGGCGAGGCGGCCGGCGCAGCGGCCGCCCAGGCGGCACGGCGCGGCGTCGCCGTCCAGTACGTCGATGTCGCCGCGCTCCAGGAGTCGCTGCGCCAGGCCGGCCAGGTGCTGGCCGTGTGACCGCGCGGTCCTCGTCAGGGCGCATCGTGGAGCCGTCGGGGGTCAGGTCTTGCAGCGCAACAGAACTGGCACAGAGCGGGAACGCTCCTGCGCGCAGCGAGCAGCGACACTCGTCGCATGGCCCGTCCCCTTCGCATCCAGTTCGCCGGCGCGCTCTACCACCTGACCTCGCGTGGGACGGGCCGGCGGTTCGTCTTCCTCGACGACGCCGACCGACTGCTGTTCCTCGAGAGTCTCCGCCAGGTGGTCGAGCGCTTCGGCTGGCGCCTTCACGCGTACTGCCTGATGGGGAATCACTTCCACCTGCTGGTCGAGACACCGCAGCCGAACCTCGCGCGGGGAATGCGCCAGGTCAACGGCGTCTACGCGCAGCGTTTCAACCGGCGCCATCAGCGCTGGGGCCACCTGTTCGGGCACCGCTACCAGGCGATTCTCGTCCATCGGGAGGGACACCTCCTCGAGCTCGCCCGCTACATCGTCCGGAACCCCGTCCGGGCCGGCCTCTGCCGGAGCCCACTGGACTGGCGCTGGAGCAGCTGCCGCGCGACGGCCGGCCTCGAGCCGGTGCCGTCGTTTCTGACAGTCGACTGGCTGCTGGCGCAGTTCGGTTCCGATCGGGCGCGCGCCCAGCGGGCGTACCGCGACTTCGTCGAGGAGGCCGCCGACGAGCGTGTGCTCGAGGCGGTCTTCGCCGACCTCTACCTCGGCGAGCGGGCGCACCTCCGTCGCCGCGGCGGCGGCCGGCCGAACGACAGCGAGATCACCCGCGCGCAGCGGGCGCCGATCCGCGAGTCGCTGCGCCGCCTGCTCGCCGACGAAAGCGACGCAGCCGTTCTGCGCGCCTACTACGAACACGGGTACACGCTCCGCGAGCTCGCGTCCGAACTCGGTGTCCACTACGCGACGATCAGTCGGCGGTTGGCGCGCGCCGAGGCTGCCCGCGCTCGCACGGGGCGGATCGGCGGCGATCGCGTGTTGCGCTGCAAGACCTGACCCCCGACCTACGTTCGCTCCGCGCGGCGGTAGGCAGGGGCCCGCGCAGGCGCTACGACCGGCCGGCGACAACGCGATGCAGGCGTGCGCGCCGCCGCGCCCTTCGCTGGCGGAGGGCCTCGCGCCGCGGCGCGGAGCCGCGCGCCGCGGACAAGGGCCGGGAGGCGCATGGCCTTAGGAGCCATGGGACGTCGGCGCCCCCGGGCGGGCGCTCGTTGTCGCCGGCGGCGTAGGCAGGATCCGCGCGTGAGCGAGCCGATGTCGCTCGACGGCACGTGGGACTTCTTCGCCGGCGACCACCGCCTGGACGATCTCGACGCGCTGGAGGCCGAGCCGATCCGCGTGCCCGGCCTCTGGGAGGCGCAGGGCCACCTCGAGCTCGACGGGGTCGCCTGGTACCGCCGCCGCTTCCGCCTCGATGACGCGGGCGATTGCTGGAGCCTCCGGTTCGGCGCGGTCATGGACATGGCAGACGTCTGGCTGAACGGCATCCATGTCGGCTCGCACGAGAGCGCCTTCACGCCCTTCGAGCTCGACGTCACGCACGCGGTCGTCGCGGGCGAGAACACGCTCGCCGTCCGGGTCGTCGACCCGCCGCTCGGGGACGCCGACCACGCGCGCAGCGCTCACGGAAAGCAGGGCTGGGCGAACGACTCCTTCCCCAGCCGGCCGAGCCTGTACCTCACCTACGGAGGGATCTGGCAGCCGGTGACGCTGCACCGCCACGGGCCCGTCGTCGTTCGCGACGTGTTCGTGAACGGCGACCCCGGCGACCTCGTCGTCCGGCTGGACGCGTGCAACCGCTCGTCCTCGCCGCAGCGCCCCCGTATCCGCGTCACCGCCCTCGGCGAGGAGCGCGAGACCGAGGTCGACCTCCGACCCGGCGAGCGACGCGCGCTCGCGTTCTCGTTCGGCCCGACGGACGCACCCTGCTGGTCGCCGGACGCCCCGGTGCTCCACGAGGCCGTCGTCGAGGCGCTCGGCAGCGACGCACAGAGCGTCCGCTACGGCCTGCGCACGATCCGGGTCGACGGCCGCCGCGCCCTGGTCGACGGCATGCCGTACCGGATGCGCGGCGTGCTGGTGCAGGGCTTCCGTGCCGAGGAGCTGTACGCGGAGGGCGACCGGGAGGCGATCCGCGAGGAGGTGCTCTCGGCGAAGGCGATGGGGTTCAACACCGTCCGCCTGCACGTCAAGGCGTTCGACCCGGCGTACCTCGACGTCTGCGACGAGGTCGGGATGTACGCCTACTGCGACCTCCCGGTCGCCGAGCCCGTCGCCTACGACGAGCTGCGCGCGGGCTCGACGCTCGCGCGGCGCTGCGTCGCCGCGGCCCGCGAGCAGGTGCTCCGCGACCGCAACCACCCGAGCATCGTCCTCTGGGCGGCGATGAACGAGATCGGCGACCTCGACGAGGCTGTGCGCCGGTCGCCCGGGTACGAGGAGTTCGCGCGCCTGCTGTACGCCACGGTGCGCGCCGCCGACCCCACGCGGCCGGTGATCGAGAACGACTGGCCCGAGCCGGACCCTGAGCGCGTCTTCTGCTCGCCGATCCTCACTGCGCACTGGTACGGGCGGCTCCACCGCCGCTGGCTCGACGAGCTCGACGGCCTGCTCGCGCGCCATGCCGACCTCGACCGCGTCGTGCTCGTGAGCGAGTACGGCGACTGGGGGCTTCCGGACATGCCCGACGTCCCGGAGCCGCCCTTCTGGGACGCGCGCGAGGCGTGGTCGGCGGCGCTCGCGCTCGCCCTGTGGCCGGGGTCGGTGGAGTCGTTCTGCGCCAGCACGCAGCGCTACCAGGGGCTCTCCGACCGGCTGCAGACGGAGCTCATCCGCCGGCACGGCGGCGTCTCGGGCTACTGCCTGACCGAGCTGACCGACGTCCCGCACGAGCTCAACGGGCTGCTCGACGTCCACCGCCGCCCGAAGGAGCCCGCCGTCGCGGAGATGACGCGCGCGAACCAGGTCGTCCTCCCGGTGCTCGACCTGCGCACGCTCGCCGCCGAGGCGGGTGGGCGGTTGCGGGTCGGCCTGCACGTCGTGAACGACGGCCCGGCGCTCGCGGACGTCGAAGTCGAGGTCGACGGCGAGCACATTCGCGTCGGCGAGCTCGCGGCCTACGCCCCGACGCACCTCGGCGACGTGACGATCGCGCTTCCGCCGTCGCCGGGGCCGCACGGCGTCGGGCTGCGGCTGCGGTCGCGCGGGGCACTACTCGCCGAGAACGCCTACCCGCTGCGGCTCGTCGCTCCTTCGCCGGCCGAGGTCGACGTCCGCCTGGTCGGCGACGAGCCGGCCGCGGCGGCGCTTCTCGCGGTCGGGGCGCGCGTCGGCGCGCGCGGGCCGCTGGTCGTCGCCGAGGGAGCGCTCGACCGCTCCACGCTCGCGCGCGTGCGGGAGCACCTCCACGCCGGCGGCACGGCGGTCGTGCTGGCCCAGCCCGCCGACGCCGCCTGCTCGTACCCGGTCGAGTTCGAGTTCGCCGGCGCCGACACGAGCATCGGCCCCGGGTTCCCGTTCACGACCGACGACACGCTGACCGCCTTCCCACCGCGGCGGATGCTGGCCGGCGAGGACGCGACTATCCGCGCCCGCTCACTCGCGGTGAGGGTCGACGGAGCCCGCTTCCCGAAGCGGCCGCTCGTCGCCCGCCACTGGGCGCACGGCAGTACGGGGACGGTCGTCGGCGTCCACCCGGTCGCGGCAGGGCGCCTCGTGTTCTGCCAGTTCGCGCTCGCGGACGCGGTCGGCGCCGGCGACCCGGTCGCGCGCGCGCTGCTCGCCGACCTGCTACGGCTCGCGGCGTGCCGCCGGCGACGGGGAGGCAACTGACGCGACCATGGCCGCGGCGCGCGCCTCGTCGACGCCGTGCGAAGGCGAGCGCCACGCGCAGGAATCGACGCCGTGGAGCACCGCGGCCGCCGTCCCGACGACCCGCAGCTCGACCGGCGCGAGGCAGCGCGTCGCGCGTCACGGGCCGGGCTGCTCCTCGCAGGTCGGGCCTTCGACGCTCGGCTTCCCGTCCTCCCAGGCGAGCGGGTCGATCCACAGCTCGCGCTCCTGCTCGGCCCTGTTCGCCGGCCAGGCGTGGTACACGAGCCAGGTCTCGCCGTCGTCGTCGCGGAGGACGGTCTGGTGTCCAGGGCCCGACGCGTCGCACGCGCTCTTCAGGATCGGATTCTCGGCGGCGTCTCGGCACGGGCCCGACGGCGACTCGCAGGTCGCGTAGCCGACGGAGTAGGCGTCGCTGTCGAAGACGTTCGCCGAGAAGAACAGGTAGTAGCCGCCGTCCTGCCGCCACAGGGTCGGCGCCTCGACGAGCGGACCTTCCCAGGGCGCGTCCTGCTTGACGAGGCGCGCCGGCTCGCCGACGAGCTCCAGCCCGTCGGGCGACAGCCGCTGCGAGTAGATGTACGTGTCGAGCCCGCAGCAGTTGCCGTCGTTCTTCCAGAGCAGGTAGAGCGTGCCGTCCTCGTCCCGGAACGGGCTCGCGTCGATCGACCCGCCCTCGTCCCTCTGGCAGACGAGCGGCTCCTCCCAGCGATCCTCGAACGGCCCTTCCGGGGAGGTAGCGACCGCGCGCCCGACGCACTGCCTGCCGAAGTCGGCACCGTTGGCGGTGTAGTAGAGGACGTACCCCCCGTCGCCGGCGGCGAGCACCTCGGGCGCCCACGTCTTCCCCTCGTACGCCCACGCGCCCAGCTTCGGCAGCGCGTCCGCGCCCTTCGTCCAGCGGACGAGGTCGCGCGAGCGCAGCGTCTGCACGTTGCCGTCCTCGTCGTTCGTGCCGTACGCGTAGTACGTGTCGCCGACGCGGATCACGTGCGGGTCGGGGAAGTTCTCGCCGTGCACCGGGTTGCGGAAGGGCTCCCCGGCGTCACCGGACCCGTCGGAGCCGCCGCAGCCGGCCGCGGCGAGAAGCCCGACGAGCAGGAACGGCCGGGCGAGCGCGTGCATCAGGCCTCCGCCCCGAGCGCCCGGTAGACCAGCTCGTAGGCGCGGACGGCGTCCTTCCGCGCCTGCGCCTCGCGTAGTTCGTCGCCGTCCAGCCGCTCCGCGAGCGAGTCGATGAAGCGCCACTGCAGGACGCTCCGGCGCACCGCGGCGACGGCGTCCTCGGTGTACGGGTAGAGGTCGAAGCCGAGCCGCTCGCCGCCCGCCCCGTAGCCCGCCCGGCGCAGCTCGACGGCCAGCTCGAGCGTCTCCATGAAGCGCGTGGCGCCGACGATGTTGTCGTCGTCGAACGTGCCCCAGCCGGAGTTCGCGTGCTGGTGGCCGAGGACGCCTTCGGCGGCGAGCAGGGCGGCGTACTCCGCCAGGTTCTCGCCGTTCATGATCAGGTGCTGCCAGTCCATGTTGACCTTCACGTTCTCGAGCCCCTGCGCGCGCAGCTTGTGGATCACGTGCAGCGTCATGCCGACGTTGCCCATGTGGATCTTCATCGCGGGCTCGGAGTTCTTGTGCTCGAGCAGGACGATCCCGCCGTGCGCCGCCATCCGCTCGGCGGCCTGGCCGATACCGTCGATGAGCCGCGCCCAGCTGTCGGCGTAGGGCGTCTGGAAGGGGTAGTTGTAGCCCTCGATCCCCGGCCAGATGATGAA
>JACVRR010000152.1 GCA_014534345.1 Thermoleophilia bacterium
ATTCACCCCCCCCCCCCCCACACCACCCCCTCTTTATTCGCCGCCCGCTCCATTTTTTTATACCCCCCCCCCCCCGCCCGGGGGCCCGGCCCTCCGCTGGAGCGCTTTCGCGCTACCGGGGGAGCACCGAACACGAGCCGGCCCCGGAACACCCGGCATGGCGCCGAGATCGCGACCCGCCGCCACCCGACGAGTCGCCTCGCTCGCAGGTCGCGTCACTCGCGAGCGCGTAGGGGGCGCCCAGCAGCGGCGCGGCGCGACTCGATTACCGCGCGGGCGGACCGCGGGTCGAAACCACCCGCTTGCGCGTGGGGGTCAGGTCTTGCACTGCAACACGTCGACACGGCTCGCAACCTCGAAACGCGGCCCTGCTAACGCGCGACGGACTCGGCGTACGGGCGCGAAGATCGGTACCCAACGCGCAGCGCGCGATGCGCAGCGGCGTGGCGCTGCAAGACCTGACCCCCTTCGGCGTTGCGGGGCGTTCGGCGTTGCGTCGCTGGCCTACGCGCTGCCGCTCCGTCGGGTGCCGCTCCCCGCCGTGTGCGTGTGTGTCCCCGCGTGGATCGTGGAGACTCTGCTCGCGCGTCGGCTCCCGGACGACGACACGATGGACACCTGACTCGGTGTCGGGCGCGGGCGGGCCACTTCGCGCGTCCGACGCGCCCGCGGGGACGGCCGCGGTGTCCCACTCGAAGTCCGGTCAGGCTTTTCCCGGTGATCCGCCGCGTGGTCTAACCTACGGCCTTCGCCGTGCCACGCAACCGGACCGTCCGTCTTGCGGTCCTGGGCTCGTCGGTCCAGCGGGCCGCAGCTGCCAAGTACCCCTCCCGAGCCCGGGTCGCTCTCAAGCGCCGTGTCGTGGCGGGCGTGCTGGTCCTGCTCTCGCTCGTGATGATCACCCTCTCGTTCCGCAGCGGCGAGCAGGGCGGCGGCCTCGACAACCTGCAGGGCGCCGCCGCGAGCGCCCTGCGGCCGCTCCAGCTGGGGATCGAGCGGGTGGTGCGGCCGTTCCGCGACCTGCACGGCTACGCGAGCGGGCTGATCGCCGCCAAGGGCGAGGTCGACCGGCTGCGGGCCGAGAACCGGGTCCTCCGCCAGCAGGTCGTCCGCAACCAGCAGGCGGCGGCCGAGAACGTCCGGCTCAAGAAGCTCTACTCGTTCAACGCGCCGCCCGCGTACCCCGGCGACTTCGAGCGGGTCGGCGCGGCGGTGATCGGCTACCCGCCGACTCCGTTCGTCCAGCACCTCGACATCGCGGCCGGATGGGTGCACGGCATCCGGATGAACGACCCCGTCGTGAACGGCGACGGCCTGATCGGGCGGATCACGAAGGTCGTCAACCGGTCGGCGCAGGTGACGCTGCTGACCGACGAGAAGAGCGCGGTGTCCGCAGCGGTGCTCGGTCGGAAGGCGTCCGGCATCGTGCGGCGCGAGCGGGCTGGGAGTGACCTGCTCGTGCTCGACCGCGTCTCGAAGAGCTTCCTCGTCGAGAAGGGCGACCGAGTCGTCACCGCCGGCTCGGCGCACGGCGAGCGGCTTCGCTCGCTCTACCCGCGCGGCATCCCAATCGGGAGGGTGGCGTCGGTCGGGCAGACCGACATCGACCCGTTCAAGCGGATCCAGGTCGAGCCGTACGCCGACTTCAACGCGATCGACAGCGTGCTCGTCCTCGTCCCCCGGCGCGCGGACCGCTGATGGCTGCGGCCGACGCCGCCAAGGGGGCCGTGCTCGTCCTGACGGCCGCGCTGCTGCAGGTGACGGTGTTCGCCTCCTTCGCGCTCACTGCCGGCACGCCGAACGTCCTCCTGCTCACCGTGGCGGCCCTCGCGTTGCTCCGCGGCCCGATCTTCGGCGCGACGGCAGGGTTCTTCGGCGGGCTGGTCGCCGACGTGGCCACGCTGGAGACGCTCGGCCTCACCTCGCTCGTGCTCACGGTCGCCGGCTACTGGTTGGGCCGGTACGGCGAGACGACCGGCCGCGATCGCGCGCACGCTCCGGTGCTGGCCGTGTTCGTGGCGACCGCGCTCTACGCGGTCGGGACGTTCTCGCTGCTGTTCGTCCTCGGCGACGTCGTCTCCGGCCGCGAGCTCGTCCGCGCGCTGCTGCCCTCGCTCGTCCTGAACACGCTCGCCGCTGTCCCGGTCCACGCGCTCTGCCGGCGGCTGCTCGCGCCGGCCCCGCCCCCCGAGCGCGCGCGCGAGGTGACGCTGCTTGGGTGAGTCATGGCGGTAACGACGCGCGAGCGGCCGCGCGCGCGAGCGCGCCCGCGCCCGCAGCCGGGCGTCCTCGCTCCCGGCGCTGTCCGCTGGCGCCCCCCGCCCGAGCTCTCGCTGCGGATCGCGATCCTGGCGGGGATCGTGCTCGTCGCCTTCGCGGCGCTCTTCCTGCGCCTCTGGGCACTGCAGGTGCTCTCGGAGGCGCAGTACGCGGACGCGGCACGCAACAACCAGCTGCGGACGCTTCGCGTGCCGGCGCCGCGCGGGCCGATCGTCGACCGCAACGGCAGGGTGCTCGTCACGAACACCGTGGGCAGCTCCGTCCAGGTGTGGCCGTCCGACCTGCCGGACGGCCGCGAGGCGCGCCGCTTCCTGCTCCGGCGGCTCGCGCGGGTGGTTGGCGTCCCCGCCGCCGACATCGAGCGGGCGCTGGCCGAGCACACAGGCGGCCCCGCCACGCCCGTCACGATCAAGTACGACGCGCCCCGCGACGTCGTGACGTTCCTGTCGGAGCGGCAGACCGAGTTCCCGGGCGTCGTCGTGGCGCGCAGCTACGTGCGGAGCTACCCGCACGGCTCGCTCGCCGCGCACGTGCTCGGTCACGTCGGCGAGGTGACCCGCCGCCAGCTCGAGCGGCGCCCCGACCTCCGGGCCGGCGACGAGGCCGGCCAGGGCGGGATCGAGGCGGCCTACGACGCGTTCCTGCGCGGCCGTCCGGGCGCGGCGCGGCTCCGGGTCGACTCGCTCGGCCGCGCGCGCAGTCAGTTGTTCGTCGCCGCGCAGCCGCACCCGGGACACGCGCTCCGGCTGACGCTCGACCTCGAGCTGCAGCGCGCCGCCGAGCACGCCGTCGACTACGGCATCGAGCTCGCACGCGGCTCCGACTGCATCGGCTGCTGGTCGTCGAACGCGGGCGCGGTCGTCGCACTCGATCCCCGAACGGGCGAGGTGCTCGCGCTCGCCTCGCGGCCGACGTACCAGCCGCGGATCTTCGCGGGACGCGTCCGGCCGCGGGCGCTCGCCGCCGCGGGCCTGACGGCCGACCACGCGCCCGAGGCGAACTTCCCCGCGGTCAACCGCGCGACGGCGGGCCTCTACCCGCCGGGCTCGACGTTCAAGCCGGTGACCGCGCTGGCCGCGCTGCACGAGGGCCTCCTCGGCTACGCCGACTCGCTCCCGTGCACGCCGATCTACAAGCGCTTCCAGCAGGAGTTCAAGAACTGGGATCCCTACGTGTACACGGCGATGACGCTCCCCACCGCGCTCGCCGCCTCGTGCGACACGTTCTTCTACGAGCTCGGCTACCGCTTCTACAAGCTCCCGCCCGATCGCGGCTCGCCGCTGCAGGAGTGGGCGCGGCGGCTCGGCTTCGGCGAGCGCACCGGAATCGACATCGGCTCCGAGGAGGCGGGCCTCCTTCCGACGCCCGCATGGCGGAAGGAGAGCTTCGACACCGAGCTCGACCGAGCCTGGAAGCCCGGGGACTCGATCCAGCTCGCGATCGGGCAGAAGGACCTGCTCGTCACGCCGCTGCAGATGACGCGCTTCTACGCGCTGATCGCCAACGGCGGGCGGCTCGTCACGCCGCACGTCGCGGCCGACGTCGAGCAGCCGCGCCGGAACGGCGCCGAGCCGTCGGTGCTGAGGCGCTTCCTCCCGCCGGCGCCGCGCACCGTCGGGGTCGACCCGAACGCGCTCGCCATCGTCCGCGACGGGCTCGTCCTGGCGACGCACGAGTCGTTCGGGACCTCGACCGCGGTCTTCGGCGCGTATCCCGTGCAGATCGCCGGGAAGACCGGCACGGCGGAGAAGGCGGTCGACGGCGTCCTGCAGGACCAGTCCTGGTGGTGCGGCTACGCTCCCGCCGACGCGCGGCCCACCATCGTCGTGTGCGCCGTGATCGAGAACGGCGGCCACGGCGGAACGGCTGCGGCCCCCGCGGCGATGAAGGTGTTCGAGGCGTACTTCGGCCACCCCGCCCCGCCGTTCGTCCCGCGAGAGACCGACTGACGACGTGATCGAGTACGCCGGATCGAGAGTCGAGAGCCGAGGCGCGAGCGCGTCTTCGCGCGACCTCGCCATGTTCGTGCGCAGCCTCGACTGGGTGCTGCTGGCGACCGTCGTCGGCCTCGTCGCGTACGGGCTGTGGGCGATCGAGGGGATCACCCGCTACGACGTCGAGGGCGATCGCAACTACTTCGTCGTCCGCCAGGCGCTCTTCGCCGCGATCGGGTCGATCGGGCTGCTCGTCGCGCTCGTGATCGACCCGGAGCGCTACCGGCGCCACGCCCGCGCGCTGTTCGCCACGGCCGTCGGCCTGCTCCTGCTCGTGATCGTGGTCGGCGAGGCGACGCGCGGGTCGCGGCGGTGGATCGAGCTCGGATCGATGTTCCGCTTCCAGCCGTCGGAGTTCGGGAAGGTGCTGGTCGTCCTCTTCCTGGCCGCGTTCCTCGCGTCTCGCGGCCGCAGGCTCTCGCAGGGACGGACGGTCGCCGCAGCGGTCGGGCTCGGGTTCGTGCCGGTCCTGCTCGTCTTCGTCCAGCCCGATTTCGGAACGGCGATCGTCTACCTGGCCGTCCTCGGCGCCACGCTCTTCTTCGCGGGCGTCCGCTGGGCCCATCTCGGCGTGCTCGCGGCGCTGGCGGTGATCGGAGGGGGGTCGCTCCTGTGGGGCCTTCCCTCCGTCGGCGTGCACGTGCTGAAGCCGTACCAGGAGGATCGCATCCTCTCCTGGCGCAATCCCGGTCACGACCCGAGCGGGTCGAGCTACAACGTCGACCAGTCGATCGTCGCAGTCGGCTCCGGGGGCGTTCGCGGGAAGGGGGTGGAGGGCGCGACGCAGACGAATCTCGACTACCTGCCCGAGCACGCGACCGACTTCGTCTTCGCCTCGCTGGCCGAGCAGCGCGGCTTCGTCGGCGCCTCGGCGCTGCTGCTCCTGTACCTGCTGCTGCTCTGGCGCGGGATCCGGATCGTGTCGACCGCGCCGAACGCATTCTCGGCGATCGTCGCCGGCGGGATCGTCTTCGCGCTGCTGACCCAGATCTTCATCAACGTCGGCATGACGATGGGAATCGCCCCGGTGACCGGGATCCCGTTGCCGTTCGTGAGCGTCGGCGGCTCGTCGATGATCTCGAACCTGGTCGCCGTCGGCCTGCTCGAGGCGATTCACGTGCGGGGGCGGCTCGCCAGGCGGCACTGATGCCGCCGCTCTCCCCGTTCGCCGTCTGGAAGGTCCTCAAGGAGCTGCGCGACGGGCCCCGCGAGCGCGACGCCGTCGCGGTCGCGGGCGCGCCGGGCCCGGGCGAGGCGCTCGCGCGGGAGCTGGGACGGGACGCCGCGCCGGAGCGCCTTGCCATTACTAGCGCCGGCGACCGCGCATGTAGATCGCCTGCAGCACGCCGACGGCGAGCAGGTTGGCGATCATCGACGAGCCGCCGACGCTCACGAACGGCAACGGGATGCC
>JACVRR010000168.1 GCA_014534345.1 Thermoleophilia bacterium
CACCGACCCCGCGCCGCACACGGCGTTCGCCCACCTCGACGCGACCACCGTCCTGTCGCGTTCGATCAGCGAGATGGGGATCTACCCGGCGGTCGACCCGCTCGACTCCACGTCGCGCGCGCTCGTCCGCGGCGTCATCTCGGACGACCACTACCGGACGGCCACGCGCGTCCAGGAGATCCTGCAGCGCTACCGCGACCTGCAGGACATCATCGCCATCCTGGGGATCGACGAGCTGTCGGACGAGGACAAGCTCGTCGTCGCGCGCGCACGCAAGATCCAGCGCTTCCTCTCGCAGCCGAACTTCGTCGCCGAGCAGTTCACGGGGACGCCCGGCGAGTACGTCCGCCTCGAGGACACGATCACCGGCTTCCAGGAGATCATCGACGGCAAGCACGACGACCTGCCGGAGCAGGCGTTCTACATGGTCGGCACGATCGAGAAGGCGGTGGCGAAGGGCCGCGGCCAGGCGGCGCCCGCCGCCGCGTAGGTCGCGGGGGGATTCGTCGGGTGGCCGAGCGGCGCCGGTTCGACGTCTCGCTGGTGACGCCGGAGGGCCCGGCGTTCGAAGGAGAGGCCGAGATGCTGATCGTCCCCGGCGCGGCGGGCGAGATCGGCGTCCTCGCCCGGCACGCCCCGCTGGTCGCCACGCTCAAGGCGGGCGCGACGCGCGTGTACGAGAGCGTCGACGACGAGCGGGTGCAGGAGTTCGCGACCGGGGCCGGCTTCTTCAGCGTCGAGCTCGACCGCGCGATCGCGCTCGTGGACGACGCCGTCCCCGCGCGCGAGATCGACCCGGAGCGCGCCCAGCGGCAGCTCGAGGAGGCGCAGCAAGAGCTCGAGCGCGTCGAGGCGGGCGAGTCGGACGCCGACCGCTGGCAGCTCGAGCAGCGCATCCGGCACGCCGAGAATCAGCTTCGCGTCGCGGGCGGCGGGTAGCCGCGTCGCGCGCTGCGCGCTCGCTTCACGGGGGGAACGGCCGGTTCCCCCCGTGTGCCCCCCTCCCTGGAGTTACACGCGCGCTTCCCGCGCGGGAACGCTCCCGGCGGGCGGAGCCCGGCTCCGCTAGGCGTTCGCGGAGTAGAGTCGCATCGGTGCGGGGCGGGCCGCCGAGATGAGGATCGACCTCGCGGCGCTCACCGCGGGCGCGCCGTTCCGGGCCGGCGTGCTGCTCGTCCACCGTGACCGGCTCGTGCTCACGCTGGAAGACGACCTGCCCACGGAGCTCACCGGCCGAGCGGTGCGGGTGAAGTGGGTCGGCGGCGGCCAGGAGCCGAACGAGAGCGTCTGGGACTGCGCGCTCCGCGAGGCGCACGAGGAGGTGGGCGCAGCGGTCGACCTCGTGCCCGCCCCGGTCACGTACCTCCACGACGCGGAGGAGGCCGCCGAGCCGCGGCGGGTCGATTGCGACGACCCCGACCCGCCGCTGCTGGTGGAGCGGATCCTGCGCCCGAATCCCGACGTCGCCGACCGCCCCGGCGTTCCCGCCGGCCCGTACCTGTATGCCGCCACCTTCCTCGCGTTCGCCGGTGACGCGGCGGAGCTGCGCCCCGGCGACGACGTCCAGGCGTTGCTCCTGGTCCATCCGGAGCTGTGGCCGCAGCTCGAGGTCGGCATGGACGTCGACGAGACGCTTCGAGCGGGCGCGGAGCTCGTCGGCGGCGACCGCCTGCCGCCGCGCGCCCGTCTGTGGGTCCATCCCCAGGCGACGATCCGGGTCGCGGTTCCGCTCCTGCGCGAACGCGCAGTTGCGGAGGCCGTCGGCCTCGGCGCGCGTGCCTGACCGCTTCTCGCGGACGTGGGACGGGCTGCCGGTCAGTCGCGAGCCGCCGCACGGTGCGACCGTCGCCGTCTGGCGTGCGCGCCGCGGCGGGCGAGAGTGGCTGCTCCTCCACCGCCGGGCCGCCGGCGGGCCGGAGTTCGAGGGCGAGTGGGCATGGACGCCTCCGAGCGGCGCCCGCTTCCCCGAGGAGTCGGTGGAGGCCTGCGCGCGCCGCGAGCTCGCCGAGGAGACGGGACTCGTGCTCGAGCCGGAGCCGACGGTGTGCGGGTCGGACGAGTGGACCCTGTTCGTCGCGCAGGCGCCTCCCGAAGCGGAGATACGGCTCGACGCCGAGCACGACCGCTACCTGTGGGCGTCGCTCGAGGAGGCTTGCCGGCGGTGCCTGCCGCGGGTGGTCGCCGAGCAGCTCCGCTGCGTCGCCGCGGCGCTCGAATCGGCCGCGCGCTCGTCTGCGGCGCCGAAGTGAGCTACCCTGAACGCGCCTGGACAGCGTTGATCGGCAGCTTGGCGACCAGGAGAAAAAACGCCTAAAGAGCCGTGGAAGCCGGTCTCCGGCCCCCGGCGTGAAGGGTGGAGCCGTGACGGAGAGCCGAGTCGAGCAGCTGCGCGAGATCCTCGACCGGCGCGTGGCCGTGCTCGACGGCGCCTGGGGCGTCCTGCTGCAGGCGCGGGGGATCGCCGAGGAGGAGTGGCGCGGCGAGCGCTTCCGCGACCACCCGCGCGACGTCAAGGGCGACCCCGACCTGCTCAACCTCACGCACCCCGACGTCGTCCGCTCGATCCACCAGGCGTACTTCGCCGCCGGCGCCGACATCACGACGACCAACACCTTCACCGCGACCTCGATCGGGCAGGCCGACTACGCGCTCGAGGACGCGGTGTACGAGATGAACCTCGCCGGCGCGCGCCTCGCCCGCGCCGCCGCCGACGAGCTCGACCGCCCGGCCTTCGTCGCCGGCTCCGTCGGCCCCTTGAACGTCACCCTCTCGCTGTCGCCGAAGGTCGACGACCCGACTTACCGCACGCACACCTTCGACGAGGTCGCGGCCGCGTACGCGGAGCAGATGGAGGCGCTCCTTCAGGGCGGAGTCGACCTGCTGCTGATCGAGACCGTGTTCGACACGCTGAACGCCAAGGCGGCGATCGCCGCCGCGCTCGACGTCGCGCCCGAGCTGCCGCTCTGGATCTCGATGACGGCGGTCGACCTCAGCGGGCGCACGCTCGCGGGTCAGACCGCCGAGGCGTTCGCGATCGCGGTCGAGCATGCGCGCCCGCTGATCGTCGGCGTCAACTGCTCGCTCGGCGCCGCCCAGATGCGCCCGTTCGTCGAGGAGCTCGCGCGGATCGTCCCCACCCACGTGTCCTGCCACCCGAATGCGGGCCTCCCGAACGCGTTCGGCACCCACGACGAGCAGCCCGCCGACACGAGCCGGCTGCTGCGCGAGTTCGCCGAGGACGGGCTCGTGAACGTGGTCGGCGGCTGCTGCGGGACGACGCCCGAGCACACCCGCGCGATCGCCGCGGCGGTGCGCGACCTGCGGCCCCGCCGCCTGCCCGCGCCGGGCCGCGCCCCCCGCTTAAGCGGCCTCGAGCCCTTCGTGTTCGGCCCGGACACGGGCTTCGTCGTGGTCGGGGAGCGCACGAACGTGACCGGATCGGCCCGCTTCCGGCGGATGATCGAGGCCGACGACTACGCCGGCGCGCTCGAGGTCGCGCTCGAGCAGGTACGGGGCGGCGCGAACGTCCTGGAC
>JACVRR010000028.1 GCA_014534345.1 Thermoleophilia bacterium
CCTGGCCCCAGCGGAGGAACGCATAGCGCTCGCGGTTCCGCTCGAACTCGAGCTCCGCGTTCCGGAAGAGCGCGCGGGGCGAGCCGAACGCGTCGACCTGGATCGAATGGTCGATCACGAGCTCGGTCGGGAGCTGCGGGTTGATCCTCGCGGGGTCGCCGCCGAGCTCGCGCATGGCGTCGCGCATTGCCGCCAGGTCGACCAGCGCGGGCACGCCGGTGAAGTCCTGCATCAGCACGCGGGCGGGATGGAACGCGATCTCGTCCGCCGGCGCTGCGGACGCGACCCAGCGCGCGACCGCCTCGACGTGCGTCGCCGTGACCGTCTCGCCGTCCTCGTGGCGGAGCAGGTTCTCGAGCAGGATCTTCAGCGAGTACGGAAGGCGCGCGACGTCGTAGCGCGGCTGCAGCGCCTCGAGCCGGAAGACGGTGTACTGCCGCCCCCCGACCGCGAGCGCGCCGCGCGCGCCGAACGAATCCGCCATACCGCGATTCAAGCACGCGACCTTCAGCCCGCGCGCCGCTCAAACAGAAGCGCCACCGCGTCCGCCTGCCCGCTTGCTCGACGTCCTGCGCCGGCGCGTGTCCGAACGGCTAATCCCGCAACCTCACCGGAGGCGCGAGGGGCGCGGGCAGCTCGCTCAGCGCGCGGATGACGGCGGGAGGGAAGTCGGCCCAGGAGCCGGACGGCCACCGGCCCGTATGGAGGTGTCGATCCAGGAACTGCTGCCAGCGGCATAGCCCGTCGGCGGCCTGAACCGCCGTGAGCGTCCCGTCGAGGATCGCGCCGGCGTACTCGTCCAGATCGAGCAGCCGGTGGTGGCGGCCGTCGGTCGGAACGATCAGGTCGACGTACAGGTCGCGGAAGGCGTACCGGCCGCGACCGGGCTCGACCGTGACGAGGTCGACGTACCAGGACTCCCGCTCGGCCGGGTCTCGCGTCACCGTCCCGTCGCGAACCCAGCACGGGATCGAGAAGCTGACGCCGACGTCGATCAGGACGAACACGCGCTCGAGCCGCGTCCTGCCCGGCCAGGGCTCGAAGCGGTCCGGCAACTCGAACTCGTACGCGACCGCACCGCCGTCGCGGACGCCGGGGAGCGGGCCGAACAGCCGGTCTTCGCGGACGTGGCCGCGAAAGACCTCGACGGCCTCCACCGGTGTCGCCGCCTACGCCGCCGCGAGCTCGCGCTGCAGGGCCGGCGCAAGCTCTTCCCGGAAGAAGCGGAAGAAGCCGTCCTGGTCTCGGCCGATCTGGTGGAAGTACACGTGGTCGAAGCCGGCCTCGGCGTACTTCCGCACCTGCTCGACGAACGGGCGCGGGTCGGGGCCGCACGCCACCAGGCCCGCGATCTGGTCCTCGGTCACCAGCTGCACGGCCTGCTCGAAGTGGAGCGGCAGCGCGAGCTCCTGCGACAGGTCGCCCTTCAGTCCGGCATTCGGCCAGGTCTCGTGCACCGTGCGGACCCCCTCCTCCTCGGTCCGCGCCCAGCAGCAGGTGATCTGCGCGTACACGGGGCCGTCGCCGCCCGCGTCGCGGTAGCCCTGCACGAGCGAGGCATCCGGGGCGGTGCTGATCAGCGCGTCGCCCGAGTGCGCGGCCACGTCGGCGGCGAGCGGCTTCGAGGCGGCGACCGCGATCGGCGGCGGCTCGTCTGGCAGGGTGTACAGCCGGGCCTGCTCGACGGTGTAGTAGTCGCCGCGGAACGTCTGGTACCCGCCGTCCCAGAGCAGCCGGATCACCTCGATCGCCTCCTCCAGCATCTCCAGGCGCTCGTCGGGGACGGGCCACTTGTCTCCGAGGATGTGCTCGTTCAGGTTCTCGCCCGTGCCGACGCCGAGGAAGAAGCGGCCGGGCATCATCGCCGCCGAGGTCGCGGCCGCCTGGGCGACGATCGCCGGATGGATGCGGATGGTCGGGCAGGTGACGCCGGTGCCGAGACGGATGCGCTCCGTCGCATGCGCGATCCCGCCGATCACGCTCCACACGAACGCGCTCTGGCCCTGCGCGTCGACCCACGGGTGGTAGTGGTCGGAGATCAGCGCGAACGTGAGGCCGGCCTCCTCGGCGAGCCGGCAGTTGCGGACGAGGTCGTTGGGGCGATGCTCTTCGGACGAGAGCGCGTAGCCGAACTCCACGGCGCCGAGGTACCGCCGCGCGTCGCCGCTAAACCGCGCCGAGGAACGCCCGCGCGAGCCGGTTGAACTCGTCCGGCCGCTCGTGCATCGGCACGTGTCCCGCGTCGGGGAGCGCGACGAGCTTCGCGTCCGGGATCGCGGCCTGCCACGCGGCCGCGGTCGCGGGCGGGACGAGGCGGTCGTGCTCACCCCAGACCAGGAGCGTCGGCGCCGCGATCGCGTCCAGGCCGCGGGTCGCGCCTCCGGCGCAGATCGCGCCGCTCGTGCCCGCGAGTCCGTGGACGAGGATCAGCGGCGGCGGCGCGTCGCGCATGCCGCGGTCGTTCCCGCGCCGGTGCGGCGCCACGCGCGCGCCTACGGAGCCCCGCGGGCGCGCAGCTCCCGCGCGAGCGCGCCGCCGCCGACGAGGCGCTCCGCGGCCCCGCCCGCCGCGGCGCGGAGCGCGCGGTCGGAGGTGACGAGCCAGTACGGGCGCTCGCGGGCCGCGAAGCGCGAGGCGGCGCGGGTCAGCCAGTCGTCGGCGCTCTCCTCCGTCCCGGTCCCCACGACGACCGCTCCGCCGCGCGCGGACACGCCCACGACGCCTCCGGGCGCGGTGCCGTCGAAGACGACGACAGCGCGCCCGCCGTGCTCCGCCGCCCACGCGGCCGACCCCGCCACGACGGTCTCCGCCTCCAGGTTCGGCCACGTCGAGCGGAGGACGTTCCGCGCGTCGACGAGAACGGCGAGACGGGGATCGGCGCCCCTTAACACAGCTGCAAACGACCCTTAACCGCGTGGGTGGGCCGATCCGTGGCGCCGCGGATATAACCGGGAGCATGCGGGCCGCAGACGTCCTCGTCCGCGCAGGCGCGCTGATCGCGGCGGGCCTGGTCGGCGCCGTCCTCGCGCTCGCGGGCGACGCCGCTCTGCGCGACGAGCCCGCCAGCACGACGACCGTCGTCCGGGACGCGTTCCCGGTGGAAGGAGAACCGGCGCGCGAGGGCGGCGTCCTGTCCATCAACGAGATCTACGAGCAGACGCAATCGGGCGTCGTCCAGATCAACACCACCAGCGTCGTCAGCCGCGTCGTCCCCGACCCGTTCGGCTTCGGCTTCCCCGAGCAGCAGCGCCGGCAGGGGCTCGGGTCCGGCTTCGTGCTCGACAAGTCGGGCCACATCGTCACGAACTACCACGTCGTCAAGGACGTCCACGAGAACAGCGGCCAGATCAGCGTCAGCTTCTCGAACCGCGAGGGCGTCGAGGCGCGCATCGTCGGCGTCGACGAGGCCACCGACGTGGCGGTGCTGAAGGTCGACCAGCAGTCGCAGGCGCTCACGCCGCTCCGGCTGGGGAACTCCGACCGGATCAAGGTCGGCGACCCGGTGGTGGCGATCGGGAACCCGTTCGGATGGGAGCGGACGGTCACCGCGGGGATCGTGAGCGCGCTCCAGCGCCGCATCGTCTCCCCCGGGAACGACCCGATCGACCGCGTCATCCAGATCGACGCCGCCATCAACCAGGGCAACTCCGGCGGGCCGCTGCTCGACCGGTTCGGCGCGGTGGTCGGCGTCAACACGGCCATCTTCACCGGCAGCCCGACGGAGCAGGGGTTCGTCGGCATCGGCTTTGCGATCCCGGTCAATACGGTCAAGGAGATCGCCGGCCAGCTGATCGAGGACGGGAAGGTCGACCGCGCGTTCCTCGGCGTCGAGGTGCAGGAGCTGAACCCGCGCGTGGCGCGGCTGTTCCGGCTCCCGGTCCAGCGCGGACTGCTGGTGACTCGCGTGATCGAGGGGAGCGCGGCGGAGAAGGCGGGCATCCGCGCGGGGACGACGAACGTCGTCGTCGACGGCGTCAGCTACCGGGTCGGCGGCGACATCATCGTCGCGATCGACGGCCAGCGGACGACCGAGTTCGTGGATCTGGGATCGGTCGTCGGCGCCAAAAAGCCTGGCGACGAGATCGAGGTCGAGCTCTTCCGCGAGGACGAGCGCGAGAAGGTCGAGGTCAAGCTCGGGCGACGGACGGAGACCCCCTCCTCCGACTAGACCGCCCCGAGATCGGCCCTTCCCCCTGGGGCCGAGCACGGAGCCGAGGCCCCCGACTGCCTGCCCGGGGGCCTCGGCGCTTCTCCGCGGCGCGCGGGCTACCGTTCGCGCGTGGAGCCCGGGCGTCTCGAGCTCGTCGAGCAGGAGCGCGTCGCCGACCTCGACCAGGAGCTGTGGGAGGGGGAGGACGGCGACCACAGCGGCTGGTACTGCGTCGGGACCGACCCGTTTCCCTGCCCGGCGCGGAGCTGCTCGTTCGTCGCCGAGTTCATGACCGCCGCGCACCTGATCCTCGTCTGGGAGAAGCGCGACGATCCGACGCTGCTCCACCACGCCCAACGGGCGAAGGAGGTAGGTCGCAACCCGCGCGTGGTCGAGTACCAGCGCTCGTTCGGCCCGAGCGCGTCGTACTACGCCTGGGAGGCTGCCGGCCGGCCGGTGCACGGCGTCCGCCGGCCGTGAGCGAGCCTGGGCCGCCGGCGGGGCCCGGCGGGGACATGTCCCCGTACCAGGTGTCGGCACGCGTCCCGACCGGCCCTGTCCCGGACAGCCATGACCGGTGCCCCGCACCGGACGGGTCGCGCCGAGGCGGGGGCGGCGCGTGATCGAGGCCCACTGGGGCGAGAGCCCGCCCCTCTCGCTCGGGGTCGAGGAGGAGCTGATGCTCGTGGACGCGGAGACGCTCGAGCAGCGGCCCGCCGTCCGGCCGCTGCTCGCGGAGCTCGAGCCGCTCGACGGCCGCTTCAAGACGGAGCTCTTCGCGGCGGTCGTCGAGGTGAACACGACGGTCTGCGGGAGCGCCCTGCAGGCGCTCGACGAGGTCGCCGCGCTGCGACGCGCGGCCGCGAGGGCCGGCGACCGCCTGGGACTACGGATAGCCGCCGCCGCGACGCATCCGCGCAGCGTGGTCACCGCGCAGGAGATCGTCGACGACCCCCGGTACCGCGAGATGGTCGAGTACGCGGGACCGTCCGCGCGCCGCCAGGGGGTCAACGGGCTGCACGTCCACGTCGGCATGCCGAGCGGCGACGACTGCCTGCGCGCACTCGAGGGGGTGCTCCCGTGGCTGCCCGTCGTCCTCGCCCTGTCCGCGAACTCGCCGTACTTCGAGGGCGCGGAGAGCGGGTTCGCGTCGGCTCGCGCGCCGGTCCTCGCGGAGCTGCCGCGGAGCGGCGCGCCGCCGTACTTCCCGAGCTACCGCGACTGGGAGCGCCACGTCGAGCGGCTCGCGCGGCTGCGCCTTCCGGCCGACTACACCGCCCTCTGGTGGGACGTCCGGCCGCACCCGCGCTTCGGGACGCTCGAGCTGCGGATGCCGGACCAGCCGACCGCGGTGCAACGGACGGGCGGCTTCGTCGCGCTCCTCCAGGCGCTCTGCGCGCTCGCCCTCGACGCGCCGGCGAGGCCGCCCGACCTCGCCTCGCGGGCGGTCTACCAGCAGAACCGCTGGGCGGCCGCGCGCTTCGGCCTCCGCGCGGAGCTCATCGACCCCGCGTGCGAGCGCGTCGCACCGGCCTCGGAGCTCGCACGGGAGCTGCTCGCGCGCGTCGAGCCGCACGCCCACGCGCTCGGAACGGCAGACCTGCTGGCCGCCCTCGATTTCGACCGGAGCGAGAGCGACCGCCAGCTCGAGGTCGGCCGCGCGCACGGGCTCGAGGCGGTCTGCCGGGACGTCGCCGAGCGCTCGCTACCATCGCCGTAGATGGCCGTCCGCACAGACACGATCCACGTCAGCGGCATCCGCTGCGAGCGCTGCGTGAACCGCCTCGCCGTCGCGCTCCGCCGCCACGACGGCCTCGAGTCCGCACGAGCGAACCTGCTCGGCGAGGTGACGCTCTCCTGGGACGACGAGCGCACCGACCGCGACGCGCTCGTGAGCGCGCTCGCCGGCGCCGGCTTCCGGCCGCTGGAACGCGCGCCCTAGGCCCGCCCGCGCGCCGCAGCCGGAATGGCCGGAGACCCCCGGGCGTTCCTGCTAGCGTCGCGCCGGTGAGCGAGACGGAGCAGACCGACGCCCGCCGGATCGCGACCGAGGCACGAGACCGCGTCCGCTTCGAGGAGGAGGCGCTCGACTTGGCCGATCAGGTGTACCGCGTCGCCCGACACATGGTCGGCAACCGCGACGAGGCCGAGGACCTCGTGCAGGAGACCTACGCGCGCGCCTTCCGCAGCTGGCGCTCGTTCACGCCCGGGACGAACCTGCGCGCGTGGCTGCTCCGCATTCTCACCAACCTCAACATCGACCGCGGACGCCGCCGCCAGCGCACGCCGGACGTCCAGTCGCTCGAGGCGAACGACTACTACCTCGCCGACCGGCTCGAGGAGACCGGCGGGCCGATCAGCGAGGAGGAGCGGGTCGACGAGCGGCTGTCGCAGGACAGCATCGTCACCGCGCTCGCCGAAGTGCCGCACAACTTCCGCGACGTCGTCGTGCTGGTCGACATCGGGAACTTCAGCTACCAGGACGCGGCGCAGATCCTCGACATCCCGATCGGGACGGTCATGTCCCGGCTGCACCGCGGTCGGCGTATCCTGAAACGCCAGCTGGCCGAGGAGACCGTCGGAAATGTGTGAATGCGACCGCTGCGAGCAGCTCCTGCAGCCGTTCCTCGACCGGCAGCTGGACGAGTGGGAGCGCGCCGAGGCGGAAGAGCATCTCCAGCGCTGCTCGTACTGCCGGCGCCGCTACGTGTTCGAGGAGAAGCTGCGGATGTACGTCCGGCAGACGGTCGCCGCGGAGGCGATGTCGCCCGAGCTCAAGCAGAAGCTCGCCTCGCTCCGGATCGCGCTGTAGGTCGGTCGCGCGCCGCTGGCTAGGCGAGGTCGTCGGGGACGTCGACGTCGCCCGGCGCGCCGAGGTCGTCGCAGGCGACGAGCCGCGCCGGGAGCGACCGCGCGCCGGCGTCGGGGACCGCGTCCCAGGCGGGCCGCGCGAGCAGGACGGGATGGCCGCGGACGCCGCCGTACGTCGCCGCGACGACGTCGCCGCCCTCCCGCCGCCAGATCGCCACGACGCGGTCGACGGCGGCGGGCGCCAGGCGCGGGCCGTCGGCGAGGACGACCACCGCCGCCTCGGCCTCATCTCCGAGGGAGGCCAGCCCGCAGCGCAGCGAGGCGCCGGGCCCCCGCTCCCACTCCGGACACGTGATCGTCCGCTCGTCCGTCTCGACGCGATGCGCGCCGACCACGATCACCACGTCGTCCACGCCGGCGGCGGCGCGGACGCGTTCGACGACGAGCGGAAGAAGCAGCCGCTGCTTCGGCGAGCCGAAGCGGGTCGCCGCCCCGGCCGCCAGCACCACGGCCGCGATCAACCTCGACGCTCGCCGCCGGGGCGGGAAACGGGATCTGGGGAACCGGGAGGTTCGCCCAGCGGCAAGGGGGCTCGCGGCGGAGACATGGTCCCCCGCGGGAGCGAGCCGCGGCCGAGCGACGCCCCGGCCGCCAGCACGACGGCTCCGATCACTCGCTCTCGACGGTGACCTTCTCGATCAGGATCGGCCGGAACGGCTGCTGCGTCTGCGCGTCGCCCAACGCCTCGATGCGGCGCACGGTGTCCATCCCCTCCGCGACGCGGCCGACGACGGCGTACTCGGGCGGCAGCCCTGCGTCCGCCGCCGTGACGACGAAGAACTGGCTGCCCGCGGTCCCCGGAGGCTCGGTCTGCGTCTTCGCCATCGCGACGACGCCCTCCGTGTACTGGGTCTCGGCCGCCGGCCGATCCTCGGTCGAGTAGCCAGGCCCGCCGCTCCCCGTGCCCGTCGGGTCGCCCCCCTGGATGACGAACCCCGGGACGACGCGGTGGAAGAGCGTGCCGTCGAAGTACCCCGAGCGGGCGAGCGAGACGAGGGACGCCGTCGCCTGCGGCGCCTGCTCGGGGTCGAGCTCGACGGTGAACTCGCCGCAGGTCGTGTCGAACACGAGCCGGTGGGTCTGCCCGGGATCGAGGGGCGCGGTCGGCTTGGGCGGCGCGTCCGCGTCCTTGACGCCCGGCGCCTCTGCGCTCGCGCACTCGTCGGGCGACTGCTCCGCCTCGCCGCCGTCGTCGCCGTTCCCGCCGCAGGCCGCCAGCAGCGACGTGAGCGCGAGCAGGAGCACCGGCAGCCGCCGCGCGCGGGGACGGGCTCGCACGCCGCTCCGGGTCACCGCGGGCACCCCTCCAGGACGCGTTCGGGCGTCGCCTCCGCCGCGTCGCTTTCGCCGCACCCGGCGACGACGAGTAGGAGCGCGGCGAGCACGGCCGGCCGCGTCACGGCGCCACCGCCTCCAGCGCGCGGTCGACGAGCGTGCGCGCGACCTCGACCTTGTAGGACGTGCCCGGGAGCGGAGTCGCCTCGTCGAGCGCGTCGGGTGCGGCGAGCAGCCAGGGAATCGGGGCGGCACCGGCGAGCGCGATGCGCACCTCTCCGCCGGAGCGGGCGGCTGCGACGCCGACGAGCGCGAAGGCGAACCGCTTTCGGTCCATCGCCTTCAGGTAGACGCTCGCGTCCGGCGACGGCACCTCGAGCTCGAGGAGCAGCTCGTCCGCGGCGAGCGTGGTGGTGGAGCGGTCGTCGTCGCGCGGCAGGCGGTAGAGCTCGGACAGCGGGAGCTCGCGGCGGTCGGTGCGGAGCGTTGCGCCGAGCGCGAGCAGCGCCGCGGCAGGGTCGGAAGGGTGCGCCGAGGCGCAGCGCCCGTTGCCGAAGAACGCATGCTCACGGTGCTCGCCCTCCCTGGCGTGGCAGCGGTCGCCGCCCTGCAGCCAGCAGCCCGAGTGCAGCCGCCAGTACCAGCAGCGGGTCGCCTGCAGCAGATTGCCGCCGAGCGTTCCCATCGAGCGGAGCTGCGGCGAGGCGGCCAGCCGGCACGCTTCGCGCAGCGCGGCCGGGATCTCGGGGTCGACCTCCAGCTCGGCGAGGGTCGTGCCCGCGCCGACGCGCAAGACCGGCCGCGGCGCCGCTGTCGCCGCGGCCGCGCCGACCTCGTGCGACTGCTCCGCCTCCGGCGTCGCGCGCCTGCCGTCGACGCCGCGCGGGACAACGCCCGCGAGGGGCACCAGGCGGGCGGCGAGGAGAGGCCCGTCGCGCAGCAGCGGGACGACCTCCGTGCCGCCGGCGAGCGCGACGGCGCCGTCGCGGAGTGCGGCGGTCGCCTCGGCGATCGTCCTAGGCCGCAGGAGCTCCAAGCCGGTCTCGCTCGCGCTCGCGTGCCTCGCGCAGGGCTCGGAGCATCTCCTCCCGCGTCACGGGCAGCGAGCGCACGTCGGCGCCGGTCGCGTCGCGGATCGCGTTCGCGATCGCGGCGGCGGTCGGGATGATCGGCGGCTCGCCGAGCCCCTTCGACCCGAGATTCGTGAGGTGCGGGTCGGGCTCGTCCACGAACTCCGTGACGATCTCGGGAACGTCGGCGATCGTCGGCAGCTTGTACGCGTCGAGCGTCTTGGTCAGCACCGTGCCCGACGCGGGGTCGAGCAGCCGCGCCTCCGAGAGCGCATAGCCGATCGCCTGCACGATCCCGCCCTCCACCTGGCTGCGCGCCCCGAGCGGGTTGACGATCCGCCCGACGTCGTGGATCGCCGCCACGCGCTCGACGACGACCTCGCCCGTCCCGACGTCGACCGCCACCTCCGCCACCTGGACGCCGAAGGTCAGCACCCGCATCCCGGTCGGGTTCGGCCCGCGGGCGCCCTTGCCGAGCAGCTGGCCGTCGCCCAGCAGGCCGGTGATCTCCTCCACGGGCCAGCTGCGGCTGCCGCCCGCGACGATCCGCCCGTCCTCGACGGTCAGCGTCGAGATGTCGACCGCGTAGCGCTGCGCGGCGATCTCGAGCAGCTGCCGCTTGACGTCGGCGGCGGCGGCGCGGACGGCCGGTCCCATGCTCGGCGTGGTCGACGACCCCGCCGAGATCGACGCGAAGGGGCCGCGCGCGGAGTCGCCGAGCGCCACCGAGACTCGCGCGAGCGGGAACCCCAGCTCCTCGGCGGCGATCTGCGCGACGGCTGTGCGCGTGCCCGTGCCGATGTCCTGCATCGCGGTGATCACGGTCGCGTGCCCCTCGGCGTTCAGGCGCAGCCACGCGTACGACGGCGGCCCGCCGGCGCCGAACCAGATCTGGCTGGCGAGGCCGACCCCGCGCTTCCAGGCGCCGTCCGAGCGCGCCCGAACGTCGTCCCGCCGCGCCCAGTGCCGCTCGGCGAGCTGGTAGCAGCGCTCGAGCCCCTTGGCCGAGTAGTCGCGCTCGTTGACCGGGTCTGTGGTCGCGTAGTTGCGCCGTCGGACCTCGAGCGGGTCGAGATCGAGCTTCGCGGCCAGCTCGTCGATCAGGCACTCGAGGCCGAACGTCCCCTCGACGAAGCCGGGAGCGCGGAACGCGGCGTTCGGCGGGGTGTTCAGACGCGCCCCGTACTCGACGGTGCGCACGTTGTCGCAGGCGTACAGCAGCTGCATCGGGCCTGCCGTGCTGGCGGAGAGGCCGTCCCAGCCGACCGCGTTCACGAACTCGCCGCCGAGGGCGGTCAGCGTCCCGTCGGCGCGCGCGCCCGCGACGAGCCGCTGGATCGTCGCGTTGCGGTTGCCGGCGGCCCGGCTCTCGTCGCGCCGGTCGAGCGCGCACCTGACCGGGCGCCCCGTCCGGCGGGCGAGCTCGGCCGCGATCAGGGTGTACTCGCCGGGCCCGTTCTTGGAGCCGAATCCGCCCCCCATGTACTCGCAGACGACTCGCACCTTGTCCCGCTCGAGGCCGAAGCGCTCGGCCACCGCGTCGCGGACGCCCCAGACGAACTGCGTCGAGATGTAGACGTCGAGCTCACCGTCGCCGTGCCAGTGGCAGATCGCCTGGTGCGTCTCGAGCGAGTTGTGCAGGACGTTCTGCGTTCGGTATACGGCTTCGACGACGACGTCCGCCTCGGCGAGGCCGCGCTCGAGGTCGCCGCGCTCGTTCACGCGCGGCTCGGAGACGAGCGACTTGCGGCGTACGGCGTCGTCGGCGTCGAGCAGCGGCTCGAGCGGCTCCCAGTCGACGGCCAGGAGCCGCAGCGCCGCCTGCGCCTGCGCCTGCGTCTCCGCCGCGACCGCCGCGACCGCGTGGCCCTCGTAGCCCGGCTCGCTCGTCAACGGCGCGACCCGCGCCCGCTCCGCGAGCGCGGCACCGATCGCGCCCGGCTCCGAGGCGATCGCCTCGGGGGCGTGCTGCGGCGGCAGATCCGCGCCTTCGGGGAGCAGGACGGCGCGAACCCCGGGCGCGGTGAGCGCGCGGGACGCGTCGATCCGCCGAACCCGCGCCCGTGCGTAGGGGCTGCGCAGGACCGCCGTGTGCAGCATCCCGGGGAGCGCGAGGTCGGCCGTGTAGCGCGCCTCGCCGCGGGCGCGCTCGTGGCCGTCGATGCGGGGCGCGGGCTGCCCGACCACCGCCCGCGGGCCGGCGGGCCACTGCTCGAGCACGTCCTCCTCCACCACGACCCACGTCTCGGTGTAGTGGCCCTCGACCTCCTTCTCGGTCTTGATCAGCCTCGCCACGCGCTAACGACCTCCTCCGACGCTCGCGATCGCCGCCTCGATGTTGCGGTACGCGCCGCAGCGGCAGAGGTTGCCGGCCATCGCGTGCCCGATCTCCTCGCGCGTCGGCCGCGGGTTCGCCGCCAAGAGCGCGCTCGCCGAGACGATCTGCCCGGGGGTGCAGAACCCACACTGCAGCGCGTCCTCGCGGACGAACGCGTCCACCAGCGGGTGCTCGCGCAACCCCTCGATCGTCGTGACGCCGCGGCCGCCGACCGCGTGGACGAGCGTGATGCACGAGAGCGCGGGCACGCCGTCGAGCAGGACGGTGCAGGCGCCGCAGTGCCCCTCGTAGCAGGCGATCTTCGTCCCCGTCAGGCCGAGGTCGTCGCGCAGCACCTCCGCGAGCGACCGTCCCACCGGCGCGTCGAGCGCGTGGCGGTCGCCGTTGACGGTCAGCTCGAGGCTCTCAAGCACGCGTCGTAACCGCGAGGATGTCCGCGATGTGGATGAGCCGAAACGTCGTGCGCGTCATCAGCATCCGCTCCCGCTCCTCCTCGTACTCGGGGAGCGTCCGCCACAGCTCGCGCGCACACGACAGGAGCTCCTTGATGTCGTCCGTCTCGGCCCGCCGCCCGTTGCGCTCGTAGCAGGCGTTCAGCGCCAGCCCGAGCACGCCGATCGTGTCGGCCTGGCGCGTCCAGAGCAGCGGCGTCGCCATCGACAGGTACTGGTGGATGCGGGCGTAGGTCAGCGGCTGGACGAACGTCTCGTCGCCGACCGGCGCGGTCGGCTGCGCGGGCGGCTCGCCGTCGAGGATCCGGTTCGCGCTCGAGGCCAGCATGTCGCGGAGCCGGTCGTCGTCGAACCCCGCCGCGCGGGCGGTCCGCAGCGCGATCAGCAGCGACGCCGGCTGCTGGCCGTACGGGTAGTCGGACGCGAACAGCACCTGCTCGGGCGCGACCAGGCGGTACAGGTCGAGGAGGTCGATCGGGCTCCAGACGGAGGTGTCGAAGAAGACGCCGGCCTTGCCGCCCAGCAGGCCGGCCAGCCCCGCCATGTCGGCGATCCCGGCGTGCGCGACGATCAGCTGCGCGCCCGGGTAGCGCTCGACGAGCGCCGCGAGGTGCTCGGCGATCGGCGGGAGCCCGCGCCCGCCGTGGATCAGGATCGGCACCCGCCGGTCGGCCGCGAGCTCGAAGATGGGCGCGAGCCGCTCGTCGTGGAGGGCGAAGCGCTGTGCGCGCGGGTGCAGCTTGATCCCGCGTGCGCCGCGGTCGAGGCAGCGCACCGCCTCGCCGACCGGGTCGTGCGTGAGGTCGAGCCGGACGAACGGGACCAGCCGCCCGCCCGAGCGCCCGGCGTGCGCGAGCGTGCGGTCGTTCGGTGCGCGGAAGCCCGGCTCGCGGTCGGGCTCGTCGAGGCAGAACACGCATGCGCGCGAGATCCCGTAGCGGTCGAGGATGCCCATCAGCTCCTCGTACGTCGCCGACATCCCGTCGATGTCGTTGCCGAGATGCGTGTGGACGTCGACGACCTCGGAGTCCGCCGGCAGGTCGCGCACCAGCTCCTCGTCGTAGCTCGCGATCAGACGCCGGGCTCGCTCGAGCGGATCGTCCACGTCGCCGGAGTCTACGTACGGGGTCGCCGCAACCGGCGGCAGCGGTGGCGCGTTCCCCGAGCGTAAGCCTCTGCATCCGCTGCGAGCAGTCGCTCTGGCCGGGCGAGGTCGAGCTGTGCCCCCTGTGCGCCGTGGCGGTCCGCGTCGAGTACCGCCGCGGGCTCCGCGAGCTCGAGGGCAACCTCGGCCGCTGGAGCGCCTTCTCTTCCTGGCTGCACGCGTCGGCCCGCTGACGCCGGGCGCGCGCCAGTAGGATCGGCGCCGTGCCGGACGTCCTGATCCACGGCGACACGGTGCGCTCGCCCGAGCTCCGGCACCAGCTCCCGCTCGCGATTCCGGATCCGTTCTTGTACGTCGAGCGCGACGGGAGCCGCCACGCCGTCCTGACCGCCTTCGAGATCGCGCGGCTCGAAGAGCTGGCGATCGATGTCGAGCCGCACCCGCTGGAGGAGTTCGGCCTCGACGAGCTCGTGGGAACCGGCCTGCGCTCCCACGAGGTCTTCCTCGAGGTCTTCGCGCGGGCGTGCCGCGCACTCGGCATCGAGCGTGCCGCGGTGCCGCCCTCCTTCCCCCTCGCGCTCGCCGACCGTCTGCGTGCCGACGGCATCGAGGTCGAGGCCGACGAGGAGCTGTTCGTCGCGCGCCGGCGCGTCAAGACGCCGCGCGAGCTCGAGGGCATCCGGCGGGCGCAGGCGGCCGCCGAGGTGGGCATGGCGGCGGCGGCGGCGATGCTCGCCCGCGCGCGAGGGGCGAACGGCGTGCTCCGGCTCGACGGCGAGCCGCTGACGAGCGAGCGGATCCGTCGCGAGATCGAGCGCGTGTTCGGCGAGCACGACGCGACCGCCGACCAGGTCATCGTCGCCCCCGGCCCCCAGGGCGCGGTCGGCCACGAGGAGGGCTCGGGCGCGATCGCGCCGGGCGAGCCGGTCGTGATCGACCTCTTCCCGTACGACAAGGCGAGCGGCTGCTACGCCGACATGACGCGCACGTTCGTCGTCGGCGACGTCTCCGACGAGCTCGACACCTACTTCCGGCTCTGCCGCGAGGCGCTCGAGCTGGCGCTGGGGGCGATCCGGCCCGGCGTCGAAGGGCGGGAGCTGCACCGGCTCGTCTGCGAGCTGTTCCACGAGCACGGCTACCCCACGCAGCTCTCGAAGGAGCCGGGCACGGTCCTGCGCGACGGCTTCTTCCACGGCCTCGGGCACGGGGTCGGGCTCGAGGTGCACGAGGAGCCGGGACTCGGGCGGACCGGGGTGGCCCTCGTCGCGGGCGACGTCGTGGCCGTCGAGCCCGGCCTCTACCGCCACGACTACGGCGGCGTCCGGCTCGAGGACCTGGTGCGGGTTACCGACGACGGCGCCGAGAAGCTGACCGACTTTCCGTACGACCTCGAGCCCGGCCGCGCCGGCGGCGTCGCAGGATGAGCCCCGACTCGCACGCGATCGAGACGATGCTCCTCGAGGAGCGGCGGTACGAGCCTCCGCCGGAATTCGCCGCGCAGGCGAACGCGCAGCCGGATCTCTACGAGCGCGACTGGCGTGAGCTCTGGGAGACGGAGGGGCGCGAGCGGCTGACGTGGTTCCAGCCGTTCACCGAGCTGCTCGAGTGGGAGCCCCCGTACGCGCGCTGGTACGTCGGCGGCACGCTGAACGTCTGCTTCAACTGCGTCGACCGGCACGTGGAGGCCGGGAACGGCGACAAGGTCGCCTACCACTGGGAGGGCGAGCCCGCCGGCGAGCGGTACGCGCTGACCTTCGCCGAGCTGCAGCGGGAGGTCGTCCGCTTCGCGAACGCGCTGCGCGGGCTCGGCGTCGCCAAGGGGACGCCGGTCGCGATCTACATGGGGATGGTGCCGGAGCTCCCGATCGCGATGCTGGCGTGCGCGCGCCTGGGCGCCCCGCACACCGTCGTCTTCGGCGGCTTCTCCGCCGACGCGCTCGCCGACCGCGTGAACGACATGGGCTGCGAGGTGCTCGTCACCCAGGACGAAGGCTGGCGACGCGGCACGCCGGTGCCGCTGAAGCGGAACGCCGACGAGGCGCTGGAGTCGTGTCCGAGCGTCGGGCGCGTCGTCGTGCTGCAGCGGACGGGGAGCGCCGTCTCGATGCGCCAGGGGCGCGACGTCTCCTGGCAGGACGCCGTCTCGGGCCAGCCGGACGACTCGGCCTCGTGCCCCTGCGAGCCCATGGACGCCGAGGACCTCCTCTACCTCCTGTACACGAGCGGGACGACGGCGAAGCCGAAGGGGATCGTGCACACGACGGCCGGCTACCTGGTCGGCGTCGCGACGACGCACCACTACGTCTTCGACGTCAAGCCCGACTCGGTGTACTGGTGCGCCGCCGACATCGGCTGGGTCACGGGCCACAGCTACATCGTCTACGGGCCGCTCTGCAACGGGACGACGGGGGTGCTCTACGAGGGGACGCCCGACTACCCGGACAAGGACCGCTGGTGGGAGATCGTCGAGCGCTACCGGGTCGACATCCTCTACACGGCGCCGACCGCCATCCGCGCCCACATGAAGTGGGGGCCGGAGTACGCGCAGCGGCACGACCTCTCCTCGCTCCGGCTGCTCGGCAGCGTCGGCGAGCCGATCAACCCGGAAGCGTGGCGCTGGTACCGCGAGCACATCGGTGGCGACCGGACGCCGATCGTCGACACCTGGTGGCAGACCGAGACGGGGATGATCCTGATCACGCCGCTGCCCGGCGTGACGACGCTCAAGCCCGGGTCGGCGACGAAGCCGTTCCCCGGCGTCGACGCCGCCGTCTACGACGAGCGGGGGAACGAGGTCGGCCCTGGCGCGGGGGGGTACCTCGTGCTCCGGCGGCCGTGGCCGGCCATGCTGCGCGGGATCCACAACGCGCACGACCGGTACGTCGAGACGTACTGGTCGCGCTACGGCGACGTGTACTTCGCCGGGGACGGGGCGCGTGTGGACGAGGACGGCGACTTCTGGCTGCTCGGGCGGGTCGACGACGTGATGAACGTGTCGGGCCACCGGATCTCCACCATCGAGGTCGAGAGCGCGCTCGTCGACCACCCGCACGTCGCCGAGGCCGCGGTCTGCGGGCGGGCCGATCCGCAGACCGGGCAGGCGATCGTCGCCTACGTGACGCTCAAGGGTGCCGAGGAGGGCTCGGTCGCGATGCTCGAGGAGCTGCGCGACCACGTCGCGCGCAAGATCGGGCCGATCGCGAAGCCGGCCAACGTGGTCTTCACGCCCGAGCTGCCGAAGACGCGCAGCGGCAAGATCATGCGCCGCCTGCTCCGCGACGTGGCCGAGCAGCGCGCGCTCGGCGACACGACCACGCTGGCCGACCCGACCGTGGTCGAGGAGATCCAGCAACGGGCCGAGGCGGAGAAGAGCGCGGAGTAGTCGCGACCGCCCGGGAGCGGCCCGACCTCGTGCAGCGCGCGGACGAGGCGACCGCCGACGTCTGGCCGGAGTACAACCGCCACGGCGACTTCGTCAACCCGAACTGGGGCCGCATGCGCGCGGCGTTTCCCGACTTCGAGCTCGTCCTCTGCGACGCCCCGGAGGAGGAGGTGCTCGCCCAGGCGCACTCGCTCCCGCTCGCCTGGGACGGCACCGCCGCGGGCCTGCCGCGCGGGATCGACAGCGTGTTCGAGCACGCGTTCTCGGGCGCGACGCCGACGGCGCTCTGCGCGATGGCCGTCGAGATCGTCCCGGCGCACCAGGGAGGCGGGCTGGCGCGGAGGGCGCTGGACGCGATGCGGCGACTCGCGCTCGCGCACGGGCTGCGCGACCTGATCGCGCCCGTGCGCCCGAGCTGGAAGGAGCGCTACCCGCTGACGCCGATCGAGCGGTACGCCGGCTGGCGACGCACGGACGGGCTGCTCTTCGACCCGTGGATGCGCGTGCACGAGCGGCTCGGCGCCACGGTCGTGCGCGTGGAGCCGCGATCGCTGCGCATCACGGGGACCGTCGGCGAGTGGGAGGCGTGGACGGCGCTGCCGTTTCCCGAGACGGGCGAGTACGTGTTCCCGGGCGGGCTCGCGACCGTCGCGATCGACCGCGAGGCCGACCGCGGCCGGTACTGGGAGCCGAACGCGTGGATGCACCACGCGCTCGGCTGATCGCCGCCGTTGCCGGCTGCGCGGCGCTGCTGGCCGGCACCGCCGGCGCGCGCACGATCGAGACGCCGCGGCCCTACGAGGCGTTCTTCGGAGCCGTGTCCGCCGCCACGCCGCCCCGCGCCGCGCGCGCCGAGGTCGTCGCCGGCGGCCGCGTCGTCGCGAGCGCGCCGGTCAGCGACCGGCGGGCCCGCGTGCGGCTCGATCTCGACCCGGGCCGGTACGACCTCCGCCTACGCTTCCTCGACGCCGACGGGCGGCGGCTCGGCGTCGCGCGCGCGGAATCCGTGTGGCTGCTCCCGCGCTCCGCGGCGCGCGGGCGGCGCGAGCTCCGGCCCGACCGGCCGCTCGCGGCGCGACTCGCCGCGCACGGACGCGCCTACCGCGGGTGGGCGGCGGTCTGGACGCACGACCTCGCGACGGGTCGCTACGCGGGCTGGAACGCGGACGCCGCGTTTCCGGCCGCCTCGACCGTCAAGCTCGGCGTCCTGATCGCGGCACTCGGCCGCTTCGGCGCCGAGCCCGCCAGGTCGCGGGGCTGGCAGGACGTGCGCGACGTCGCGACCTGGTCGTCCAACGTGGCCAGCAACCGGTTGCTGGTGCGGCTCGGCGGCTCGGAGCGGCGCGGGGCGTGGATCGTCCAGCAGACGCTGTGGCGGCTCGGAGCCCGCTCCAGCACCTTCACCGGCTTCTACCGCCTGGGAACGACGAGGCGCACCGCGGCGGCGCGCGACGCGCCGCGCCCCCTCCCCGTGTACGCGCACCGCCGGACGACCGCGCGCGACCTCGGACGCGTCCTGCTCGAGCTGCATCTGTCGGCGCTCGGCAACCGCCTCGCCCTGCGCCGCACCGGTCTCTCGCGGCACGAGGCCAGGGTCGCGCTCGGGCTCCTGCTCGCCGGCGACGGCCGGGGCGAGAACCGTGGCCTCTTCAGGCCGACGCTCGGCGGCGGCCTGCCGGCAGCGCAGAAGCACGGCTGGACGACCACGGTGCAGCACAGCGCCGCGATCGCGTACGGGCGCCGCGGCCCGCGGATCGTCGTGGTGCTGACCTACCATCCGCGCGTCCGCATCGCCGCCTCGCGCCGGCTCGCGACGGCGGTTCTTGAAGAACTCGGCATGGAAACCGTCCGCGGCGGCTGATAGAGAACCGGCCGTACACCCCGCGCGTCCGGGTCGAAGGCACTTTGACGGGTGGAGCCGGGCGAAGGTGCCAACTGGCCCACCGACCCGAACGCGCGGGGAATCCGGTGGCATGGGAACCTCCGGTTTCCCGCGCAGCCTTCGCCGCAGACCTGGGCGCCTCGCGCGCCGCCGACGACCGCCTGGCCTCGCTTCGGCACGTGGCTACTCCGGACATGGCCCGGTGTCGGACACCGTCACGGACCTGTCACCGACGTGGCGCGGGAGTGCGCGGATCGATCCACAGACGCCGGAGCCACGCGGCTTCGCACCGGGCAGGTCACCCGGCCCGAGCAGCGATGTCCGGGTGCCTGACGCGGGAACTGGTCCGCGGGGGACCCGCCTCGTTCGAACCGCGGGCGGCTAGGACAGGATGTCGAGGAAGCGGCCTTCGTCGGCCTCCTCGAAGGGGCCGATGACGGCGAGGTTGAGGCCGTTGCGACCGACGATCTCCTGGGCGACCCGCTGGACGTCGTCGGCGGTCACGCCGTCGAGCGCCTGCATCACCTCGGAGGGCTCGGTCGCTCTGCCCTCCACCACCTCGCGGCGCAGACCGAACATGTTCAGGCCGTGCGGGCTCTCGATCTGGAGCGCGAACCGCCCCTTGGCCGAGGCGCGCGCCTTCGCCAGCTCGTCCGGGGGGACCGCCTCCTCGGCGATCCGGCGCAGCTCGGTGACGATCGTCGCGATCGCCTCGTCGATGCGGCCGATGTCGACGCCGGCCTGCGCGTACAGCGACCCGGCGTCGGTGTAGCTCTGGTTGACGGCCCCGACGTAGTACGCGAGGCCGCGGCGCTCGCGCACCTCCGTCCACAGCCGGGCGGACATCCCGCCGCCGAGGATGGTCGTCAGGAGCTGCACTGCGTAGCGGTCCGGATGCGTGAGCGGAAAGCTGCGCGCGCCGATGCAGAGGTGGGCCTGGTCCGACTGCTTCGGGTGCACGCGTACGCGCGGCTCGTCGCCGTCCACGCCGGCCAGCGGCCCTGGTCGACCCGTCTCGCGCTGCGGCATGTCGCCGAGCAGCTCCTCGAGCTTCCCCAGCAGGTCGCCCTCGACCTTGCCGCCGACGCCGACGACCAGCCGGTCGGGGTGGTACCAGCGGTCGAGGTAGTCCATGAACGTCTCGCGCGTCGCGTCGCGGACCGTCTCCTTACGCCCGATGATGTCCCAGCCGAGCGGCTGGTCGCCGTACACGAGCCGCTCGTACAGGCCGCTGATGAAGTCGCGCGGCGTGTCGAAGTACATGTTCATCTCCTCGATGATCACGCCCTTCTCGCGCTCGATCTCCTCGGGATCGAACTTCGAGTGGCGAAGCATGTCGACGAGGACCTCGAGCGCCACGTCGCGGTACTCAGCGGCGCACTTGACGTAGTAGCCGGTGAACTCCTTGCCGGTGAAGGCGTTGAACTCGCCGCCGATCGCGTCGATCGCGGTCGTGATGTCGCGCGCCGTCGGGCGGCTCTCGGTGCCCTTGAAGAACATGTGCTCGGCGAAGTGCGCGATCCCGTTGCTCTCGGGCGTCTCGTAGCGCGACCCGGCGGCGAGCATGATCAGGCACGAGACCGACTGCGCGTGCCCGAGCGGCGCGGTCAGCACGCGGACGCCGTTCCCCAGGCGGTGGCGCTCGTAGACCGTGCCGGCCATCAGACTGCCTGGATCTGGGTCGCGGCGAGGAGCTCGCGCCAGCGCTCGTCGAGCTCGCGGGTCTCACCGGCGCTGTAGTCGTACGCGACCTGCACACTTCGCGCCTCCGCGACAAGGCGGTCGGCGACCCGCAGCTCGAACTCCAGCTCGAAGCTCTTCGTCCCCACGCGGCCGCTGCGCACGCCGACCGCGAGCTCGTCCCCGAACGTCGCCTGCGAGCGGAAGTCGATCTCGACCCGGGCGAGGATCAGCGGCGGCTCCTGCTCGAGCTGCGCCAGCCCGAGGTGCTCGAGGAAGCGGAAGCGCGCCTGCTCCAGGTAGGTGAGGAAGACGGCGTTGTTCACGTGCCCCATCGCGTCGAGGTCGCGGAAGCGGACGCGCTCGCGGTGGACGAAGGGGAAGCCCTCCACGGGGGCCGATCCTATCCGCGAAGCGGCTGGCGCCGCGTCGCGGACGAGGTCCGCGCGGCGAAGCGGTCGCGCCCGCGGAGCGCGGTCGCGCGGGCGCGAAGAGAGGATCACGCGGCGCGGTTTGGGGGCGGGGCGACGGTTCGCGCGGTGGAGACGGGGGTGGGCTGCGCCGATCCCCGCCTCCATCAGTTCGGCGGTCGCTAGTGCAAGCACTAGCTCCCGCCTTGGCCGCTGTCGGCGAGCGACGGTTGGAGGAACGCTTTCGGGCGCGCGTCGCTCGCCGGCAACGCCGAGGGCCGGCACGTTGTGCAGGCGCGCGCGCCGCACTCCGGCGGGCCGGACTTATGCGCGCCGTGATCGGCGTAGCCCCCCCCGGCGCGCACCGACGGGCG
>JACVRR010000138.1 GCA_014534345.1 Thermoleophilia bacterium
ACGGTCGTGCCGAGCAGCTTCTCGATCGCGAGCACGAAGACGAGCTCGTTGTTCTGGAAGGAGACGTAGTCGATCCGCTCGGGGTACGTGATCGCCTTCCACCACGTCTTCTGCTCCATGTTCTTCTCGAAGCCGGTGTGCAGGTAGCCGATCACGGACTGCAGGCCGACGACGCTCTCGCCGTTGAGGTCGACGATCAGCCGCAGCACGCCGTGCGTCGACGGGTGGTTGGGCCCGAAGTTGACCTGGAGCACGTCCTCCGTCTCGCGCAGCTCCTCGGGCACCTCGAGCACCGTCGGGATGTTGGGCGGGATCCGCGAGCCCTCGTAGATGGCGGCGCCGCGAACGACGGAGGGATCGACCGCTGCGGCGGTGGCGGCGCGCAGGCGGGCGGCTGTGGCCACTACTCCTCCCCCGAGAAGCGCACCGGCTCGCCGCCGATGGGGTAGTCCTTGCGCAGCGGATGCCCCTCCCAGTCGTCGTCCATGAGGATGCGCGCGAGGTTGGGGTGCTCGGCGACGGGGATGCCCATCATGTCCCACGCCTCGCGCTCGTGCCAGTCCGCGGTCGGCCAGATGCGGACGACGCTCGGCACCGCCTCGCCGTCGTCGAGCCACACCTGCACGCGCACGCGCGCGGGGGGGCGGCGGAGCGCCAGCAGGTGGTAGTTCATCGCGAAGCGCTTGGGCACGGGCGCCGGCAGCCGCGCGAGCCCCTGGGTCATGGGCTCGTTGATGTTCCGCCCCTTGGGCGTGCCGATGTAGCCGGCGACGCCGCTGCCGCGCCAGCCGAGGTAGTCGACGGCGGTGATGTCGGAGAGGAAGGTGAAGCCCTCGACGTCGCGCAGGTGCTCGCACGCCTCGACCAGCCGCTCGCGCTGCACGACGATCGTCGTCTCGCCGAGCTCCTCCTTCGTCTCGAGGAGGCCGGGAACGGCGGCGCCCTCCACTAGCTGGCCACCTGCCGCATCTCGTACGCGGGCGGGATGCCGGCGAGCACGCGCTCGTGCAGGCGGATGATCCCCTCCATCAGCGCCTCCGGTCGCGGCGGGCATCCGGGCACGTAGATGTCGACGGCGACGATCTTGTCGACGCCCTGGACGACCGCGTAGTTGTTGAACATCCCTGCCGAGCTCGCGCAGGCGCCCATGGCGATCACCCACTTCGGCTCGAGCATCTGGTCGTAGATCTGCCGCAGCGGCGCCGCCATCTTCTGCGAGACGCGGCCGGAGACGATCATCAGGTCGGCCTGGCGCGGGGACGAGCGAAACGCCTCCATGCCGAAGCGCGCGATGTCGTAGCGCGACGAGACGATCGACATCATCTCGATCGCGCAGCAGGCGAGCCCGAAGGTCGCCGGCCACATCGACTTCGTCTGCGACCACGCGACGGCCTTCTCCAGCGTCGTCAGCCCCAGCCGCTGCTCGAGGCTCTCCACCTCCTGCTCGAACGCCCCCGGCCCCTTCGTCGGCCAGAGCAGCCGCTCCGACTGCAGCCCGTAGTCGGCGAGGCGCTTCTTCTTGCCTACTGCCACTCGAGCGCTCCCTTGCGCCAGACGTAGACGTAGGCGACGACGAGGATGGCGACGAAGAAGAGGAGCTCGGTGAAGGCGAACCAGCCGATCGCGTCGAGCGTCACCGCGAGCGGGTAGAGGAAGACGATCTCGATGTCGAAGATGATGAAGAGCATCGCCGTCAGGTAGAAGCTGACAGTGAAGCGCTTGACGTTGGGGACGCCGCGCGAGACGCCCGACTCGAAGGGGAGGAGGCGTGCTCGCGAGCGCCGGCGCGGGCGCGTCGAGAAGACGAACGACATCACCACCATCGACGTGGGGATGGCCACCGCGAGCAGACCGTAGATCAGGAAGGGCAGCCAGTTCTCGAGCACGTCGGGGAGCCTCCTTCCCCCGCCGCCGAGGGGTGAATCCGTGCGCGGCGAGGGGAACGTAGCAGACCGGAAGGCCGCTACGAACCGACCGCGTTTTCGCGTGAACAACCCGTTATCGGTGTCACAAACCGGGTCGTCACTGGGTCGGTCGCGGTCCGCCGCTGCTACCATCAGAGCTCAGCAACCGCGACGGAGAGGAACACACGCATCGTGGCCACGACCGAGCAGCCGTTCACGACGACGATCACGCTGACCGAGCGCGCCGCCGCGAAGGTCAAGGAGCTGATGGCCGAGGAGCCCGAGGGCGACGCCGAGGTGCTGCGGGTCGCGATCCAGGGCGGCGGTTGCTCCGGCTTCCAGTACGCGCTCGGCTTCGACCGCGGCTCGCAGGAGAACGACGTTGCGCTCGACCAGCACGGCGTCACCGTCGTCGTCGACATGTTCAGCGCGCCCTACCTGCGCGGCGCCGAGATCGACTTCCTCGACGGGATCCAGGAGTCCGGCTTCAAGATCGAGAACCCGAACGCCGTCGCCTCGTGCGGGTGCGGGCACTCCTTCACCGTCGAGGACGACGCCGCCGGCCCCGCCGACGCCGGTCACGCCGGCTGCGGCTCGGGCTGCGGCCACTGACGCACGAGCCCTGCCTGGGGGGGTCGCCGTGGCGACGGGAGCGAGCAGGGCGTGCAGGCGCTGAGGAGCGCGTACCGGTGGTGGGCGGCGATCGTGTTCCTCGCCGTCGTGGTGCAGGTCGCGCTCGCCGGTTACGGCGCCTTCAACGCGGTCGACAAGGCTGAGGACCGCGGCTCGGTCGACAGCGACGCCGTCGAGGACGGCTTCGGGCCGCACGCCGCTCTCGGCTACCTGATCGCGCTCGCGACGCTCGTGCTCGTCCTGCTCGCGCTCGGCTCCCGCTGGGACCGGCGCCGGACGCTCTGGACGGCCGCGCTGTTCGGTCTGCTCGTGCTGCAGGTCGTGCTCGCGTGGATCGCCTCGTCGGTCGCGGGCCTCGGCGTGCTGCACGCGGCGAACGCGCTCGCGATCTTCGGGCTGTCCGGCTGGCTCGTGGCCGCGGCGTGGCGGGCTCCGGCGGAGGAGCTGCCACGCGGCGTGACGCCGCCCGCGGCCTGACCGTGGGCGAGGGCGAGCGCGAGCTGATCGAGCCCCTGCGCGTCGCCGTGGTCGGCTCCGGCCCGGCGGGCTTCTACGCCGCGGGGCACCTGCTCGCGGCGGACGTCCCCGCGCACGTGGACATGCTCGAGCGCCTGCCGACGCCGTGGGGGCTCGTCCGGCTCGGCGTGGCTCCCGATCACCCGAAGATCAAGGATGTGTCGCGAGCGTTCGAGCGCATCGCGCAGCGCCCGGGATTCCGCTTCTTCGGCAACGTCGAGGTCGGCCGCGACGTCGAGCACGCCGAGCTGCTCGACCACTACCACGCCGTGATCTACGCCTTCGGCGCGCAGAGCGACCGGCGCATGGGCATCCCCGGGGAGGACCTACCCGGCTCGTGGGCGGCGACCGAGTTCGTCGCGTGGTACAACGGTCACCCCGACTTCCAGGAGCTGACGTTCGACCTGTCGGGGGAGCGCGCCGTCGTCGTCGGCGCGGGGAACGTCGCGCTCGACGTCGCGCGCATGCTCGCGCTCACGCGCGAGGAGCTCGCACCGACGGACACGACCGACGCGGCGATCGAGGCGATCGCCGGGTCGGGAGTCCGCGAGATCGTCATCCTCGGCCGCCGCGGCCCCGCGCAGGGCGCGTTCACGACGCCGGAGCTGAAGGAGCTGGGCGAGCTCGCGGGCGCCGACGTCGCGGTCGACCCGGCCGACCTCGAGCTCGATGCGGCGAGCGAGGCGGCGCTCGCGAGCGACACGATCGCGCAGCGCAACCTCGAGGTGCTGCGCGACTACGCGCAGCGGGAGCCGACCGGGAAGCCGAGGATCGTGCGCCTGCGCTTCCGCGTCTCGCCCGTCGAGATCCATGGCGACGGCCGCGTGGAGGCGGTCGAGGTCGTCCGCAACGAGCTCGTCGCGGACGAGCGCGGCCGCGTCAGCGCGGTGCCCACCGAGGAGCGCGAGGTCATCCCCTGCGGCGTCGTCTTCCGCAGCGTCGGCTACCGCGGGCTGCCGCTGCCCGGCATCCCCTTCGACGAGGCGCGCGGGACGATGCCGAACGATCGCGGGCGCGTGCTCGACGCCGACGGCCGGCCCGTCCCCGGCGTCTACTGCACGGGCTGGATCAAGCGCGGCCCGACGGGTGTGATCGGGACGAACAAGAAGGACGCGACCGAGACGGTCGACACGCTGCTGGAGGACGCCTCCGCCGGCGCGCTCGCTCCGCCGGCGCGCGACGACGACGCGCTCCTCGCGCTGCTCGCCGAGCGCGGGGTCGACGTCGTTGCGTACAGCGGCTGGGAGGCGATCGACGCGCTCGAGCGCGGCCGCGGCGCGGAGCAGAGCCGGCCGCGCGTGAAGCTCTGTACGTGGGACGAGCTGCTCGCCGCCGCGCGCGGCTCGTCCGCGCGGCGGGGCGCGACCGTGTGAAGCGGCTCCTGCTGCTCGCGCTGCTGTCGTTGGCGCCGCTCGCGCTCGCGTCGGCGCCGGCGCGCGCCGCCGCGTGCGGTCTGCCCGACGCGACGCCGCTGTGGATCGACTACGCGGAGAGCTCGGTGAAGTTCCGCGAGGCAATCTTCCGCCGCCCGGGGCTCGTGCTCGCGACCAGCGGCCCCGCCGTCGCCCAGTCGCTGCGTGCGGGCGGCGCGGCCACGATTCACTGGGAGATGAACCTGCCGCGGCTCGTCGGCACCCCCGACGCGCCGGCCGACCCCGGCTCCATCCCCGCCGCCGCCGGCGCCCTCTTCGACCGCGCCGTCCGCTCGTCTGCGTGCCCGACGCCGCTCATCGCGCTGAACGAGCTCTGGTCGCCGACCGTGCCGGCGCCGTGGACGCCGACGAACGCGCAGTACCGGGCGAACGTGCTGACGCTCCTGCGAGAGCTGGCGGCGCGGGGCGCGCGCCCGTTCCTGCTCGTGCCCTCCAACCCGAACACGGCCGGAGAGTCGGCCGATTGGTGGCGGCAGGCCGCGACCGTCGCGGACGTCGTGCGCGAGGTGTACGTCCCCGGCCCGCTGCTCGCGCAGCAGGGGGCGCTGCTCGGCAGCCGCGAGATCCGCCTGCGCCTCCGCCGCGCCGTCTCGACACTCGCCGCCGTCGGCATTCCACCCGCTCGCGTCGGCTTGATGCTCGGCTTCCAGTCGGGCGGGCTCTACGGCAGGGTCGGCCTGCAGCCGCTGCCGGCGTGGCTCGAGGTCACGAAGTGGCTGACGCTGGCGGCGCGCCAAGTCGGCGCCGACACGGGCGCCGGCACGATCTGGTCGTGGGGCTGGGGGAGCTTCTCCGCGGCGGACGATCCCGACAAGCCGGTGGCCGCCTGCGTCTTCCTCTGGACGCGCGACCCCGCGCTGTGCGACGCGCCGGCGGCCGCGGCGCCGTACGGCGGCTTCAACACCTCACTGACCGACGGGCAGATCGCCCTTCCGGCGGGCGTCGAGTGCACGACGGCCGGCGGCGTCATCACGACGAGGACGATCGAGCGGCTAACGGCCGCGACGGGCGACCGCGAACGGGCGAAGCAGGCGCTTCTGGCGCGACTCGTGCAGCGCGCGGCCGTCCGCGTGCCCGCGCGCGCGATCCTCGCCGCCGAGCGGGCGCTCGTCGGGCAGCGGTTCGGCGGGCAGCGGCGAGCGTACCTCGCCGCGCTGCGGCGCCACGGCCTCGACGTCGCCCTCGCGCGCGACCTGCTCGCCGATCAGATCCGGCGCGGCGAGCTCGCGCGTCGGGTGGCGCCGACGTCGCTCGCCGCCTGGACCGAGGCCGAGGCGACGAAGGCGCTGGCGACGACGACGTGCCTGCGCGACGAGCTTCCCGCCGCCGGCGACGTCGACGTGACGTCGGCGCTCGCGAGCGTGCGTCCTCCGCCGCGCACCGCTCGCTAGAGTCCGCGCCGTGAGCCAGACGGAAGCGCGGCGCGAGCTCTGGGGTGCCGAGACGCGCAAGGCGATCGCGAACTTCCCCGTCTCGGGAGAGCCCATCCCGGTCCCGGTCGCACGCTGGCTCGGGCGCGTGAAGGCGGCGGCAGCGCGCGTCAACGCCGAGCTCGGCCTGCTCGACCCGGACAAGGCCGAGCGGATTGCGCAGGCCGGCGATCGCGTCGCGGCCGGTGAGCTCGACGAGCAGTTCCCGATCGACGTGTTCCAGACGGGGTCGGGCACGTCGTCGAACATGAACGCGAACGAGGTCATCGCCGCGCTCGCGGGCGAGGACGTGCACGCGAACGACGACGTGAACATGGGGCAGTCGTCGAACGACGTCTTCCCCTCCGCGGTGCACCTCGCCGCGCTCGACGAGGCGGTGCACGACGTGCTGCCGGCGCTGGCGCGCCTCGCCGACTCGCT
>JACVRR010000142.1 GCA_014534345.1 Thermoleophilia bacterium
GAGCGCGCCGTCCAGGGGAACCTCGACCCGGCCGTCCTGCTCGCGCCGCCCGAGCGGGTGGAGGCCGCCGCCCGGGACGTGCTCACGCGCGCGGAGGGCCGCCGGGGGCACGTCTTCAACCTCGGCCACGGCGTCCTGCCAGCGACCGACCCCGACGCGCTGACGCGCCTGGCGGCGTTCGTCCACGAGGCGACGGTGGAGGCGCGCGTATGACCGACGCGGTGATCCTCATGGCCTACGGCAGCCCCGACCGGCTCGAGGACGTGCCCGCGTACTACGCCGACGTCCGCGGCGGCCGCCCGATTGCGCCCGAGCACCTCGCCGACCTGGTCGAGCGCTACCGGCGGCTGGGAATCGAGACGCGCAACCCGCTGAACGAGATCACCGAGCGGACGCGGGCGGCGCTCGAGCGCGAGCTCGGCGTGCCGGTGTACACCGGAATGCGCCACTGGCGGCCGCGCATCGGCGAGGCGGTCGAGCGGGCGCTCGCGGGCGGGGTGCGGCGGCTCGCGGGCCTCGTGCTCGCGCCCCATTACTCGCGGCTCTCGGTCGGCGCGTACCGGCAGCAGCTCGAGGCGGCGGTTGCCGGGCGGGCGGAGCTCTGCGTCGTCGAGCGCTGGGGGACCGATCCGGGGTTCGTCTCCTTCCTCGCGGGCGCGCTCCGCGGGACGAGCGCCCACGTCGTCTTCACCGCGCACAGCCTCCCCGCCCGCGTGCTCGCCGACGGCGACCCGTACGAGGACGAGCTGCTCGCCTCCGCGGGCCTGGTCGCCGCCGAGGCCGGCCTCGAGCGCTGGTCGTTCGCCTACCAGAGCGCGTCGCCGACGGGCGAGCCGTGGCTCGGGCCGGACATCCTCGAGCACCTCGACGAGCTGCACGCGGCGGGCGTGCGCGACATCCTCGCGTGCCCGCTGGGGTTCGTCTCCGACCACCTGGAGATCCGCTGGGACCTCGACACGCAGGCGCGTGAGCACGCCGAGCGACTGGGCGTCCGCTTCGGTCGCACGCCGATGCCGAACGACGACGCGCGGTTCGTCCGCGTGCTGGCGGCGATCGTCCGCGGCGCGACCGCGCGCGTGGAGGTCGCGGCCTCGTGACCCCCGGCGCGATCGAGGTCGAGCACGTCTCGCGCCGCTTCCGCGTCTACCCGCAGCAGACGCGCACGCTGAAGGAGCTCCTCGTCGCCCGCGACCGCGTGCGCGGCCGCGACGTCTGGGCCCTCCGCGACGTGACGTTCTCGATCGCGCCCGGCGAGTCGGTCGGCCTGGTCGGTCGCAACGGCTCGGGCAAGACGACGCTGTTGAAGCTGATCGCCCGGATCATCAAGCCGTCGACCGGGCGCGTGGCGATCGGCGGCCGCGTCGGCTCGCTGCTCGAGCTCGGCGCCGGCTTCCACTTCGACTTCACCGGGCGCGAGAACGTCTACCTCAACGGCTCCATCCTCGGGCTCTCCCGCCGCGAGGTGCGCCGCCACCTCGACGAGATCGTCGCCTTCGCGGAGCTGGAGCGGTTCATCGACGTGCCGGTGCGGACGTACTCCTCGGGGATGGCGATGCGGCTCGGGTTCGCGATCGCCGCCCACCTGCACGCGGACGTCCTGCTGCTCGACGAGGTGTTCGCCGTCGGCGACGAGGCGTTCCAGCGGAAGTGCTTCGGTCGCATCGTCGAGTTCAAGCAGAACGGCGGGACGATCGTGTTCGTCTCCCACGACGCGCCCGCCGTGGAGCGGCTGTGCGAGCGGACGATCCTCCTGCGCGCGGGCGAGGCGGAGTTCGACGGGCCGACGCACGAGGCGATCGTCCGCTACCACCGGCTGCTGGCCGAGGAGACCGACCCTGCCGAGCGCGCGGCCGGCCTGCGCGAGTGGGGGACGGGCGAGGCACGGATCGCCTCCGTGGCGCTGCTCGGGTCGCAGGGCGAGGAGCGAGCCCGGTACGTCGCGGGGGAGCCGTTCGGCGTCCGCATTCGTCTCGTCGCCGAGCGCGCGCTGCCGCCGCCGCAGCTCGCCTACGAGCTGCGCACCGACAGCGGGCTGCTGCTCGCGGCCGGCAGCCAGGACACCAGCGAGCTCGGCTGGGACGAGCGCGGCGAGCTCGCGCTCCGGTTCGACGTCGACCGGCTCCCGCTCGCCGACGGTCGCTTCCGCCTCCGGCTCGGGTTGCTGGATCCCGACACCGGACGGCTCTACCACCAGCTCGACGACGCCGCCGCCTTCCTCGTCTACCCGGGCGGTGACGAGCGCGGGCCGCTGCGGCTCGAGGGCCGCTGGACGAGGGAGGAAATCGCCGCCGCCGCCGAACTCGGGAGCACGTGAGCTCGCGCGCCTGCCCCGACTGGCCCGCTCTGCTGGAGCGGGCGCCCGACCTCGTGTTCAAGCACTACACGCTCGCGGAGGCGCGTCTCCCCGCCGACGCGCTGGTCAACCTCCCGGACGTCTCGCTCGTCGACGTGACGATCTGCTGCGACCGCGAGCACAACGTCTTCAACCCGGAGCACACCGACGCCGGGCTCGCGCGCGCGCTCGCGGCCAGCCACTGGTTCGAGCTGGCCGAGTGGACGCGCACCGTCGGGAGGAACGCGGCGACGGGCTAGGGCGTGCGGGGGACCTGCGGTTCCCGCCCCGGACCCCTCGTGGCTCCGACGGACGCGTCTTCTCGTGCCGTGTCCTGGTGTCAGACACCGTCACGGAGGTGTGGCTCGAGGATCACAGGAGTGCACGGATCGATCCGCAGTGCTCGCATGCAGCCCGGGTTCTCGCTGCTCGCCTCGCCTCGCTCGAAGGGCCGTGTCCGGGTGCCTGACACCGAGGCGTGTCCCTGAGCGACGCGGCTGCCGGGGTCACGAGCCGGGGTCCGCGAGCGGCGCGCCGCGAGCCCGCCGTCCGGCCGTCGCCAGCGGTTCCCCCGTGGCGACTAGGCTGTTCGGGTGGCTGCCGTCGTCGTGCCGTTTCGCGCTGGCAAGCAGCGGCTCGAGTTGCCGGACGCGGAGCGGGAGGTACTCGCGCTCGCGATGCTCGGCGACGTCGTCGCTGCGTGTCGCGCGGTGGGGCCGACGGTCGTCGTGACGCCCGACGACGAGGCGGCGGAGCTGGCGCGCGAGCTCGGCGCGCAGGTGGAGGAGGATCCCGGGGGTGGGCAGGGGCGGGCCGTAGCCGCGGCACTGACGCGCGTCCAGGGCGGCCCGGTGCTGGTGGTCAACGCCGACCTGCCGTGCGTCGTGCCCCGTGACCTGCGAGCGCTGCTCGGCGCAGTGCCGCCCGGCGGGCTCGCGCTGGTCGAGGCCGACGACGGCTCGACGAACGCGCTCGCGCTCTCCGACCCGGGCCTCTTCGCGCCGCTCTACGGGTCGGCCAGCGCCGCGCGCTTCCGCGACCACGCGGCCGCGGTCGGCGCGGAGTCGATGACCGCCGCCGTCCCGAACGCGGTCGCCGACGTCGACACGCTCGCCGACGTGCGCCGGGTCGCGGTGACTGCCGGCCCCCGGACGCAGGCGGCGATCGCCACCCTCGGCCTCGCGGCGTGAACGTCGTCGCGCTCTCGGGCGGCGTCGGCGGCGCCCGCTTCCTGCGCGGGCTGGTGGAGGTCGTCGACGGCGAGCGGGTCACGGTGGTCGGCAACGTCGGCGACGACGTCGACGTGCTGGGCCTCCACGTGTCGCCCGACCTCGACTCGATCCTGTACGCGCTGACCGGCCTCGGCGACGAGGAGCGGGGCTGGGGCCGCGCGGAGGAGACCTGGCACGCGCTCGCCACGGTTGCGTTGCTCGGCGGCGAGACGTGGTTCCGGCTGGGCGACCGCGATCTCGGGCTGCACCTCGTCCGCACGCAGGCGCTTCGCGCCGGCGAGCCGCTGTCGTCGGTCACCGCGCGGCTGGCGTCCGCGGCCGGCTTTCCCGCGCGTCTGCTCCCGGCCACGGACGACCCGCTCCGGACGTGGCTCGACACGCCCGCCGGCGCCTTCCCCTTCCAGGAGTGGTTCGTCGCTCGCGGGCACCGCGACGAGGTGCTGGACGTCGACTACCGCGGCGCCGAGCGCGCACGGCCGGCGCCCGGCGTCCTCGAGGCGCTGGCCGCGGCGGAGCTGATCCTGCTCGCGCCGAGCAACCCCTACGTGAGCATCCGCCCGATCCTCGCCGTCGCCGGCGTCCGCGCGGCGCTCGAGCGGCGCAGCGTCCCGGCCATCGCGGTCAGCCCTCTGGTCGACGGCCGGTCGGTGAAGGGCCCGGCCGACCGGATGCTCGCCCGGCTCGCGGGCGGGACCGATCCGGTCCACGTGGCCTCCTGCTATGCGGGGCTGATCGATGCGCTGATCGTCGACGAGGCGGATGCCGAGCGTGCCGACGAGCTCCGCTCCGTGGGCGTCCGCCCGATCGTCACGCGGACGCTGATGCACGACCGCGCTGCTCGGCGTCGGCTCGCGGAGGCCGCGGTCGTCGCCGTGGCGGCATGAGGATCGCGATCGTCGGCGGGACCGGCACGTTCGGCCGCGCCCTCGTCCACCGCCTCCGCGGTCTCGACGACGTGGTGATCGGCTCGCGCGACGCGAGTCGGGCGAGGGAGATCGGCGTCATCCACGGCGTCGCCGGAGCGGCGAACGAGGACGCCGTGCGGGAAGCCGAGCTCGTCGTCCTGGCCGTTCGCTCGAACGCCGCGGTCGACACCGCCCGCGAGCTCGCCGGCGCGATCGGGACGACGCCGCTGCTCTCCGTCGGGGCCGACCTCCGCTTCACCGACGTCGGCGTCCTCCCGGGGCGGCTCGGCCGCTCGCTCGCGGAGGAGATCGCCGACATCGTCGAGGGCCCCGTCGCCGCGGGCCTGCAGACGCTCGCCGCCGCGCATCTGGTCCAGGCGGACCCGCCCGAGGAGGACGCGCTCGTCTGCGGCGACGAGCCGGCCTGCGGGCTCGCGATGGACGTCGCCGCCCGCCTCATCCGCGGCCGCGTGTTCAACGTCGGTCCGCTCGCCAACGCGCGGGCGCTCGAGGGTCTGACCTCCGTCATCCTGAACGTCAACAAGCGCCACCGCGGCGCGATGGCGGGGATCCGGCTGACCGGCGTCCCGTGAGCGAGCTGCGGGTGCTGCCCGTGCGCGGGCTCGGGGCCGTCGGCCAGGGCGACGACCTCGCGGCGCTGATCGCCGGAGCCGCCGAGCTGGACGACGGCGACGTCGTCGTCGTGGCGCACAAGGCCGTCTCGAAGGCGGAAGGACGGGTCGTCGAGCTCGACCGGGTGGACGCCTCGCCCCCCGCGGTCGCGCTCGCCGACGGGCACGACGCGCGCCACGTCGAGACGGTGCTGCGCGAGTCCGCGCGGCTCGTCCGCGCGCGGCGCGGCTTCGTGATCGCCGAGACGCGCCACGGCTTCGTCTGCGCGTCCGCGGGGGTCGACGCCTCGAACGCCCCGGCGCCCGGGTGGCTGGTGCTCTTGCCCGAGGACCCCGACGCGTCGGCCGCGCGGCTGCGGGCCCGGCTGCGCGAGCTGACCGGCCGCACCGTCGCGGTGGTCGTCAGCGACTCCTTCGGACGCGCCTGGCGGCAGGGGACGACCGACGTCGCGGTGGGCGCCGCCGGCCTGCGCGTGCTGCTCGACCTGAAGGGCACGCGCGACGCGACCGGGTACGAGCTGCAGGGCACGACGATCGCCGTCGCCGACGAGATCGCCGGCGCGGCGGAGCTGGTAATGGGAAAGACGGCGGGCGTGCCTGCGGCGATCGTCCGCGGCCTCGCCCACCTCGCCGGCGACGGCCGCGCGCGCGACCTCGTCATGCCGCCGGAGCGCGACCTCTTCCGCTAGGGCTGGAGGCGGAGCGGGATCTCGACCTCGTGGAGGCGGGAGCCGTCCTTGGCGGAGGCCTCGTAGACGACGAGCTTCCCGCCCGGCCGGTCGACCTCGAAGGGCAGCGACGCCTCGAACGTCCCGCGCGTGCCCGAGCCCGAGGTTGCGGTCACGAAGTCCTCGGCGACGACGCGGCCCCGGGCATCCACGATCTCCACTTGGAACGTCGCCTCGAACGTGTTGGCGCTGCCGCTCATCCGCAGCGGGCTCGAGACCGCCTGGTCGAGGAGGGGCGACTCGACGAGGATCGCGGGTGCGGCGTCCTCGAAGGAGGCCCGCGTGAGACGCCGCCCTTCCGCGCAGCTTCCGGTCACAGCGTCGACGGTCGGGAACTGGGTCAGCGTGAAGA
>JACVRR010000042.1 GCA_014534345.1 Thermoleophilia bacterium
ACTCGCGCTGCTGGCCGCAGCCGCGCTGGCGGCGCGGCTGGCGGCGCAGCGGGCGGCGGCCTTCGCGTTGGTTGCCTGGAACCCGGTGCTCGCGCTCCACTTCGCGGGCGGCGGCCACAACGACGCCTGGCTGGCCGCCCTGGTGCTCGCGGCCCTGGCGTTCGGCGCCGCCGGGCGCCCGGCCGGGGAGGGCGCCGCCTGGGCGGCCGCGGCGCTGGTCAAGTGGATTCCGCTGGCGCTCGTCCCGCTGCGCGCGCTCGAGCTGCGTGGCGGGCGCGGGAGGCTGGCGCGCGCGGCCCTCGGCGCCGCCGGGGTGGCGGCCGCGATCGCCCTCCTCGCGGGCTGGCGCTACGGCGCAGGCTGGCTGGAGGCGATCGCGCCGCTGGCGCGCAATGCGCGGACGGAGACCGAGTACGCAGTCCCGCACCGGCTCACGCAACTCGGCCTCGCCCGCTGGCTCGCGCTCGGCCTCGCGCTGGCGGCATTCGCGGCCGCGTACGCGTGGCTGCTGCGCGAGGCCGCCGGCGGCCGGGCGCGTCTCGGGCTGGCCGCCGGCGTGCTGCTCCTCACCACGCCGTACCTGGCCCCCTGGTACCTCGCCTGGCTCGTGCCGCTCGCGGCGGCCCGCGAAGACGCCGCCGCACGACGCCTGTCGTTCGCGCTCTCGGCGTACCTCCTGCCGCAGACGATCCCGCTCTGAGGGGACGCGCGAGCGTCCCGGGCTCGTGCGACAGCTACCTGGTCGCGGAGGCCGCCTCCCGGCGGAAGACGACGACACCGTCCTCGGCGAACACGATGCGCCAGGGCGGTGATTCCCGGAGCGCGGCGAGTGCGATCCGCAGGCGCACCCGGTCGGGGCGCTCCATCCACCCGGGCTCCTTGCGGTCGACGACGACCCAGCGCGCCTCGGCCACCGTCGGGAAGACGTGAATCCGCCGCCGCGCCGACAGGTGCGCGCCCACGGAGTTGACTGCGCTGGCCGGGACGCCCTCGGGGACTTGGGCGAGCGCCCGCCGGACGACGGCGTCGTGGGAGTCGGGCCGGATCGCCGACAGGCGGAGCCCGTCGCCTCCGGGGAGCGCGCGCCAGACGGGCAGCGGGCCGAGGCGGTACGCAGAGCCGAGCGAGAGCACCAGGACGACCACCCCGGCCCGGACGGCGATCGCGGGCCTGCCGCGGGCGAGCCGCGCGGTGCCGAGCACCGCCGCGGGGAAGAGCACCCCCAGCGAGACCGCCTCGTAGTGGTAGCGAATCGAGGTCTGCGTCTCGCGCGCGGAGAGCAGGTTGAGCCCGACCTCCGGTACGGCCGCGAGCGTGAGCAGCGGCGCGAGCAGCGGCAGCGCCGCCAGCGGGACGAGCAGGGCGAGCAGGTACTCGAGGCCGCGCTCGTCGAACGCCTCGGCCGCCACCCGCCAGGGCTCGGTCAGCGCCGTCTTGACGATGCCCACGGGCGAGCCGCCGACCTCGGCGTAGCGCGGCTCGTGTCGCAGCGAGCCCGTCGGGCTGAAGTGCGGTGCGACGACGCCCACCGCGACCGCCGTCCAGGCGAGCGAGACGGCCGCGATCGCCGCTCCTGCCAGTGTGCGCCCTCGCGCGAGCGCGTACCAGAGCCCCAGCCCGGCGATCGCGAGCGCGACGTGCTCCTTCGACGCCGCGGCGAGCGCCGCGAGGACGGCGAAGACGAGCAGTCGGTCGTCGTCGAGCGCCCAGAACGCGAACGCGAGCAGCGGCGTGGCGAAGGCGACGGCGTGGAGGTCGGCCAGCGCCATCCAGCCGAGCGCGGGCGAGAGCAGGTACGCGAGCGCGAACGCGAGCGCCGCCGCCTCCGACCGCAGGTGGCGCATCGCCAGCAGGTAGACCGCGACGGCGCCGAGCGCGAGCGCGCTCGCCTGGACGACGAGCAGCAACGAGGGCTCGGGCCAGAGCGCCCACAGCGGCGCGAACAGCACGAGGAGCGGGTCGACGTGCGCGCCGAGACGGACGAACTGCTCGCCGCGCGCGCCGGTGACCTCCAGCGGCCGGCCCTCCGTCGTCGACCAGACGGCCTGCACCATGTTCCCCAGGTCGAAGCGGCCGGTCGAGAAGGCGCGGTGGCGCAGCACTGCGAGTGCGGCGTAAACGCAGGCGAACGCCGCCACCGAGAGGCCCAGCGTGAGGCCGGGACGCCGCGGGCGTACTCCGGCGGCCGGCCGCGGCGCCTCCCCGGGCGCGGGCTCCTCGATCGCGACGCCGCCCGCGGGCGGGAGCCGGTCAGGAGAGGATCTCGTCGACGTGCGCGGGCTTCCCGTCACGCGTTCGCGCGCGCTCCTGGTGGTGGCTGGTCAGCAGCTCGCCCATCAGCCCGAGCGAGAAGAACTGCAGCCCGACGACCACGAGCAGGATCCCCAGCGTCAGCAGCGGCCGGTGCCCGATCGGCTGGCCGCCGAGCTTCAGCACCGTCAGGTACGCGAGCACGGCCGTCCCGACCGCGCCGAGAAGGAGGCCGAGGGTCCCGAACAGGTGGAGCGGCCGGTAGCGGTAGCGGCCCATGAACGAGACGGTCATCAGATCGAAGAACGTCCGTAGGTAGCGCTCCGGCCCGTAGCGCGAGCGGCCGTGCGGTCGCGGCCGGTGCCGTACCGGCAGCTCCGCGACGCCGTAGCCGTCGAAGTGGGCGAGCACCGGGATGAAGCGATGCAGCTCGCCGTACAGGGCGAGGCCGCGGACGGCCTCCGCACGGGCGGCCTTGAGGCCGCAGTTCATGTCATGCAGGCGCGTTCCGGCCAGGCGGCTCGCGACCAGGTTGAACAGCCGCGAGAGGAGGCGCCGGACGAGGGGGTCGCGGCGCTGCGTCTTCCACCCGCAGACCAGGTCGAAGCCCTCGTCGAGCTTCGCCAGCAGGCGAGGGATCTCGTCGGGGTCGTCCTGCAGGTCGCCGTCGATCGTGACCACGACGTCGCCGAGCGCGTGCTCGAAGCCGGCAGCGAGCGCCGCTGCCTTGCCGAAGTTCCGTCGCAGGCGAACGACCCGAACGTTGTCCCGCTCCGCGTGCAGTCGGGTCAATGCGGCGAACGTCCCGTCCGTGGAGCCGTCGTCGACGAAGATCGCCTCCCACGCCCCCACGTCCGCGAGCGCCCGTTCCAGCTCGGCGGCCAGCTGCGCGACGCTCCGCTCCTCGTTGTGCACGGGAACGACGACCGAGACCACTCCGCGAGCCTAGCGGTGGCGGCGCGGACTAGCGTATCCCCGTGGTGCGGGAGCTCGTTCCGCTGGCCGAGGCGCTCGACGCAGTGCTCGCGCGCTGCGCGCCGCTCGCGACGGAGCGCCTTGCGCTCGCCGCCGCCGCGGGCCGCGTCCTGGCGGCGGACGCGCTGGCGGTCGTCGACCTCCCGCCGTTCGCCACGTCCGCGATGGACGGGTACGCCGCTCGCGCGGCCGACGTCCCGGGACGCCTGCGCGTCGTCGGCGCGAGCGCAGCGGGCCAGCCCGCTGCTGCTGCGGTCGGCGCCGGCAAGGCCGTCGCGATCGCGACCGGCGGCGCGCTGCCCGCCGGTGCGGATGCCGTCGTTCCCATCGAGGACGTTGTCCTGCGTGGCAACGAGATCGAGGTCCCGGCTCCGGTGGGCGCCGGCGCGAGCGTTCGTCCGCAGGGCGGCGACGTGGGGGCGGGCGAGGTGGCCGTCCCTGCGGGCGCTCGTCTCACCGCGGCGCGCATCGGCGCACTGGCGGCCGCGGGGGTGGACGCGGTCGACTGCCGCCGCCGGCCGCGCGTCGCCGTGCTCCCCACCGGGAGCGAGCTCCGGCGGCCGGGCGAGCAGCTGGCGCCGGGCGAGATCTACGAGGCGAACGGCGCCATGCTGGCCGCTGCGCTCGAGCGTGCGGGCGCCGCCGTCCGCACGTTGCCCGTGGTGGCCGACGACGAGGCGGCGCACCGCCGCGCGCTCGCGCGCGGGCTGGAGGCGGCCGACGTGCTCGTCACCTCGGGCGGGGTCTCCGTGGGGCCGCACGATCTCGTCCGCCGGGTGGCGGCCGATCTCGGCGTCGAGGAGGTCTTCTGGGGCGTCGCGGTCAAGCCCGGCAAGCCGCTCGCCTTCGGCGTGCGCGGCTCGACGCTCGTGTTCGGGCTGCCCGGGAACCCGGTCTCGTCGCTCGTCGGCCTCGCGCTCTTCGTCCTGCCTGCCGTGCGCGCGCTCGAGGGCGACCCGCGCGCCCGGCCGGAGTTCCAGCCGGGCGTCCTTGCACGGGCGGTGCGCCGGAACCGGGCCCGCGATCAGCTGCTGCGCGCTCGCGCGAGCGCGAGCGCCGACGGAGTCGTCCTCGACCCGCTCTCCGGGCAGGAGTCGCACATGATCGTCCGTTCAGCCGCGGCGGACGCGCTCGTGCTCGTCGAGCGGGGAGACGGCGACCTCGCGCGCGGGGCACGGGTCGGCTACCTCCCGCTCCCGTGAGCCGGTGTCAGCCGAGTGCGCGCAGGCGCGGCTCCTCGCGCCGCCGCCGGGCGCGGACAGCGCGCCGCACCAGCTGCCTGACCGGTCCCCGCGGAGGCCGCTCCGCGCGCCTCGGGTACGGCGCGTACCGGCCGCCGGCGAGCGCGCCGAGCTGCCCCGCGGCCGCGAGCCAGGCGATCCCCAGCAGCAGCAGCGGCAGCTCGACGTAGCCGAGGCCGGCGAGTGCGACCAGGTACCAGGGGGCGTCGAGGCCGAGCCCGACGCGGGTCGCGAACGACCAGAGGAGCAGGGCCGCGCCCGACATCCCGGCCACCAGGACGGCTAGCCGCGCCCAGGCGCCGCGGCTGTGCACCTGCGGCAGCCACACCCAGGCGTGCAGGCAGGGCAGGAGGAAGACGAGCGCGAACGCGTTGACCGCGACGACGATCAGGGCGACCACCCCCAGCACGAGCAGCGCAGCGGTGTACCCGGCCAGCTCCTCCTCGCGGGTCACCGCCCGGCGCGGGACGAGCGGATCGCGTGCGACGAGCCAGACGAGGGCCACGAGCGCGGCGTACACGGCGAGCGCCGCCGCCGGCGGATCAGCGGCGCCCGTGGCCGGCGCGACCGGCCGCGGCTCGCCGCTCGCCCATGCTCCGAGCAGCGCGAACGCCGCGAACAGGGCCCCCGCGATCAGCCAGAAGGTCAACCGGGCGGCGTACCCGCGCAGGGCGGGCATGAGCGCGACGCGGCGCCGCCGGCAGCGCGCGAACAGGTCGACCGTCGCCGCGAGGAAGGGGAGGATGCTCGCGATCAGGACGAGCTCCACGGCCCAGCCGGGCACCGAGCGCTCGCCGAAGAACACGAGCGCCGCCGTTCCCGCGCGCTGCTCGAGCCCATCGTCGAGCGAGACGAGCAGCTGCTGGGCGGTGCGCCCGAGACGGGCGAACCGCGCGCGGTCGAGCGCCTCCGGCGAGTCGAAGACGCCGCCGACGGGCTTCTCGCTGCCGCTGGTGAGCGTGACCGCGGGAATTCCGCGCGCCAGAAACGGGGCCTGCTCGTACAGGCTGAACGGAAAGCCGAGGTCGACGAGCTGCTCGAGCGCCGAGGGACGGCGGGCGACCGTGCGCGTCTCCTCGAGGATGCGCTGGGCGCTCGTCGCGAGCAGCACCGGTGGCGGCGCGCGAGGCGCCTCGCCGGCGAGCACGAGCCGCGGAGGGCCGCGGCCGGCGAGCGAGTCGAGGTTGACCACGGCGACGATCGCGTCTGCGAACGCGGTCGTCTCGGCGAAGAACGCGGCCCCGTGCCCGCCGTACGCCCCGGCGTCGGTCGAGAGGAAGACGAGCCGGTGCCGGGGCACGACGGCCCGCTCCTCGGCGCCCGCGCGCGCGTACGTCCGCGCGAGCTCGAGCAGGGTGGCGGTGCCGGACGCGTTGTCGTTCGCGCCCTGCGCCCCGGCGAGTCCGTCGCGGTGCGCTGACACGACGATCGTCGAGTCGGACCTCCCCGGGACGACCGCGAGCACGTTGGTCAGCCGCCGGCGACCGAGGCCCGCCACGTCCGCCTCGAAGCGCTGCCGCAGCGGCCGGAACCCGTACTCCCGGAAGCGCTCCGCGACCCAGTCTGCGGCCTCGCTCGCCGCCGGCGATCCGGGCGCGCGCCCCGGAAAGCGGGTCGCGAGGTCGCTCGCGAGCAGGCGCGCCGTCGGAGCGTCGAAGGTCGCCGGGAGCGCCGGGGCGGGCAGGGCGTTCACGCGGGAGACGCTGAACGCGGCGACGAGCAAAGGCAGCCCCACGAGCAGCCAGGTGCCACGGTACGTCCGCGCGTTCACCGGGCGTTCCAGCGAGCCACGCCGCGGCCGGCGCCGCGGGCGACGGGGCGGAGGCGCCGCCATGCGCGGCTATAGTAGGCGGCCCGGGCCCCGCCGCCCGCCTGGCTCCGATGCCCGAGCCCGCGACCATTCTCCTCGTCGACGACGAGGACGCAGTCTTGAAGCTCCTCACGTACCCGCTCGAGCGGGACGGCCTCAACGTGCTCGCGGCCCGCGACGGCGAGGAGGCCCTGCACCGCTTCGCCGCCGAGCCGGTCGACCTCGTCGTCCTCGACGTGATGCTGCCCAAGCTCGACGGGCTGGAGGTCTGCCGGCGGCTGCGCGCCGACAGCACCGTCCCGATCATCATGCTGAGCGCGCGCGGCGACGAGCTCGACAAGGTCCTCGGCCTCGAGCTCGGGGCCGACGACTACATCACCAAGCCGTTCTCGATCCGCGAGTTTCGCAGCCGCGTCCGCGCGCTGCTCCGGCGGGCAGCCGCGCCGCCGCACACGGCCGCGCGCGAGGAGGTCATCGAACGCGACGCGCTCGTCATCGACGTCGGCCGCCGCACCGTCGAGACGGACGGCCGGCCGGTCCGCCTGACCTACGTCGAGTTCGAGCTGCTGCGCATCCTGGTGGCGAATCCCGGCCGCGTGTTCACCCGCGAGGCGCTGCTGGAGGCGCTCTGGGGCAGCGCGGCGTACCGCGAGCCGCGGACGATCGACGTGCACGTGCGCCACCTGCGCGAGAAGCTCGAGCCGGACCCTGCCGATCCGCAGCTGATCGAGACCGTGCGCGGGGTCGGCTACCGCTTCCGGGACGGATGATCGCCGTCCGGAGCCTGCGAGCGCGACTCAGCCTCGCGCTGGCCGGCGTCGTCGTCGTCGCGCTCGTCATCCTCTACGCGATCGTCGTCCCGCCGCTCGAGCGGAACCTCGTGAACGCGAGAGTCGACCAGCTCGACAGCGCGTCCCGCCGAGTACAGGCCAACCCCGCCCAGCCCGACCAGCCGGAGGCCGAGCGGCTCGGCCAGCGTGTCGACGCTCGGGTGGTCATCCTCCGCCGCGACCTCGGCGAGCCCCCGCCCATGACTGCGGTCGGCGACTCCCGAACGCACGGAGCGACGGAGACGGCGATTCTCAACGACCCGATCGCCGCGCGGGCCGCGCGAACGGGGACACGGCAGCGCGGGACCGTGTCGCGCGGCGGCGACCAGTACGCCGAGGTCGCCGTGCCACTTCGCACCGGCAGGCTCGCGGAGATGGCGGTGCCGGTGCGGGAGGGCGAGCGGGTCGTCCTCTTCGTCACGCCGCTGGAGGACACGCTGGCCAACGTCCGCTCGGTCCAGCGGCGCGTGCTCGCTGCCGGCGCGGTGGCGCTGGTGGTCGCGCTCGTCCTCGGGTCGGCCGCGGCCTCGGTGTTCGCGCGGCGACTCCGCCGCCTGGAGCGGGCGGCCGACCGGATCGCGGGCGGCGACCTCGACCAGCCGGTGGTCGACACCGGCGGCGACGAGGTCGGACAGCTGGCGTCGGCCTTCGAGCACATGCGGCGGCGCCTCGCGCAGCTCGACCACGCCCGGCGGGAGTTCGTCGCCAACGCGTCGCACGAGCTGCGCACGCCGATCTTCTCGCTCGCCGGGTTCCTCGAGCTCCTGAGCAGCGAGGAACTGGACGAGGAGACCCGCGCCGAGTTCCTCGGGTCCATGCAGGAACAGGTCGAGCGCCTCACCCGCCTGGCCGTCGAGCTCCTGGATCTCTCGCGGCTCGACGCCGGCCAGCTACGCGTCGAGCGCGAGGAGGTCGACCTGGCGGCGACGGCCGAGGTGCTCGCGGACGAGTTCCGCGCGCTCGCCCGCGCCTCCGGCCACGAGCTCGAGGCGGTCGTCGACGCCGACGCGCCCGATGCCGTCGGCGACGGGCAGCGCGTCCTGCAGATCGGTCGGGCGCTGGTGGAGAACGCGCTTCGCCACACCCCGCCCGGCACGCACGTCCGCGTCCGCGCCGAGCCCGGCGACGGCCGGGCGCGGCTGGTGGTCGAGGACGACGGCCCCGGAATCGCGGCCGAGCACGCCGAGCATGTCTTCGAGCGCTTCTATCGCGTCGAGGGACCGCGCGCGTCGGGAAGCGGCCTCGGGCTCGCGATCGCCCGCGAGCTCACGACGCTGATGGACGGGCGACTGGAGCTGCGCTCGCGGCCGGGGCGGACGACGTTCACGCTCACACTTCCGGCCGCGGCGCGCGCCGAGCGGCGCCGGGCGGTGGCCGCGGGGTAGCCGGCGTTTCCACGTGAAAACGGCCGCTTGTTGCCTAACTTGACAACGCCAGGCAGGACGCGTGAGTTCGTCGGCCCCGCCGGGTAAGAATGACGCTGCTGTCCGCTCCCACACCGTGACCGTGTCCAGCACCGTTCGCACACCCGTGCCCGGATCCTCGATACGAGAAGGCCAGACGGTTCGTCTCGCCATTCCGGCGCGCGCGGAGTACATCTCGCTCTGCCGGCTGGCGCTCGCCGGCGTCGGCCGGACCCGCGGGCTGGACGACGAGCTCGTCGCCGACCTCAAGCTCGCGCTGACGGAGGCGTGCACGAACTCGATCCGCCACGCGTATCCGCAGGCGAACGGGATCGTCGAGGTCGTCTACGACCTCTTCCCCGACCGGCTCGTGATCGAGGTCGCCGACAGCGGTGCCGGGTTCGCGCGCCCGCCCGGTGCGCGGCTGGAGGCGAGCGAGCTGTCCGAGGGCGGTCTCGGGATGGCGATCATCGAGGCGATCGCGGACGAGCTCGAGATCGGCCCGGGTGCCGGCGGCCGTGGCGCGACCCTCCGCCTCGTCAAGCGGCTGCCCGGGTGACGCTCGGCGGCGACCCCGCGCGGGCGGCGTCCCGCCCGGGATGCACCGGCCGCTGATGCTGCAGCGCGTCAACGTCGGTCACAAGTCGCTCGCCGACTACGCCACGATCGCGACGCGCGGGCTGATGGACGAGATCCGGCGGCTGGCCGAGCCGCTGGCCGGCAAGCGGGTCGTCCACCTGTCCGCGACGGCGTTCGGCGGAGGGGTCGCCGAGATCAACTACACGCTGATCCCGCTGATGAACGACGCGGGCCTCGACGTGGAATGGCGGGTCATCCACGGGCGCGAGGAGTTCTTCGACGTCACGAAGACGATCCACAACGCGCTGCAGGGAGCGGACGCGGTCCTCACGGCGAAGCAGCGCCGCGTCTACGAGGAGTTCACCGAGCTGAACGCGGCCGGGTTCGTCGACGACTACGACTTCGTGATCGTCCACGACCCGCAGCCGGTCGGCATGATCGCGCACTTCCCGGGCTCGCGCGCGCGCTGGACGTGGCGCTGCCACATCGACCTGTCGACGCCGAACCGCGGCATCCTCGCCTTCGTGCTGCCGTGGATCTGCCGGTACGACGCCGCGGTCTTCCACATGCACCAGTACGTCCCGGCCGCGGACGACCTGCCCGCGGCGTTCGTGTGGCCGCCGGCGATCGACCCGCTGGCGCCGAAGAACATGGCCCTGTCGGCCGAGGACGCCGCGTACATCGTCGACCAGTTCGGAATCGACATCCGCCGACCTCTGCTGACGCAGGTCTCGCGCTTCGACCCGTGGAAGGACCCGCTGGGCGTGATCGACGCCTACCGGCGGGTGAAGGACGAGTTTCCCGAGGTCCAGCTGGCGCTCGTCGGCTCGATGGCGCATGACGACCCCGAGGGCTGGGACTACTACAACCGGACGCTGTCGTATGCCGGCGGCGACCCCGACGTCTTCATCCTCTCGAACCTCAACAACGTCGGCGCGATCGAGGTGAACGCCTTCCAGGTCCACTCGGCCGCCGTGCTCCAGAAGTCGGTCCGCGAGGGGTTCGGGCTGACGGTGGCGGAGGCCCTGTGGAAGGCGCGGCCGGTCGTCGCGGGGCGCGTCGGCGGGATCGTGACGCAGATCGACGACGGGGCGACGGGCTGGCTGGTCGACTCGGCGGACGAGGCCGCGGCGGCGTGCCGCGAGATCCTCCGCGACCCCGCCGCCGCGCGCGAGCGCGCGCTCCGTGGGAAGGAGCACGTCCGGCGCAACTTCCTGACGCCGCGGCTGCTTCGCGACTGGCTCGCCCTGTTCAACCGGCAGCTCGGGAACGAGACGGCCGGCGTCGACCTCGACCTCGCGCGGCAACCGGTCGTCCCGCCGTAGGGAGCGCGCCGCGGGCGATACGCTGGGCGCCGTGGCCGCCGAGCGCCGGAAGCTGATCGTCGTCTCGAACCGCGGGCCGGTCGCCTACGGGCGGAACGCCGACGGCACGCGGGTGGCGCGCCGCGGCGGGGGCGGGCTGGTGACCGCGCTGCGGACGCTGGTCGAGCACCACGAGGTCACTTGGATCGCGAGCGCGATGACCGCCGAGGACCGCGCGGTCGCCCGGGAGGCAGGCGACGAGCCGATCGACGAGCGCTCGCGCGAGGGGTCGCCCTACCGGCTGCGGCTCGCCGTCCACGCGCCCGAGGCGTACGACTGGTACTACAACGTGGTCGCGAACCCGCTGCTCTGGTTCGCGCAGCACTACCTGTGGAATCTCGGCTCCACGCCCAACCTCGGCCCCGGCGTCCACCACGCCTGGGACCACGGCTACGTCGCCGTCAACCGCGCGTTCGCCGACGCCGTCCTCGCCGAGCTCGAGCGGACGCCGGAGGCGACCGTCTTCTTCCACGACTACCACCTGTACCTCGCGCCGCGCTTCGTCCGCGAGTCGCGTGCGGACGCCGCGCTCGCGCACTTCGTGCACATTCCGTGGCCGCAGCCCGACTACTGGCACGTCCTGCCGAGAGAGCTGCGCGAGGCGATCCACGACGGCCTGCTCGCGAACGACGTGGTCGGCTTCCACAGCGCGCGCTGGCGGCGGAACTTCCTGCGCGCGAGCGAGGAGATCCTCGGCGCCGAGTGCGACGACGCCGAGGGGCGCGTGACGCACGAGGGACGGCGGGTGCTGGTCGGGGCGCACCCGATCTCGGTGGATTCCGCCGAGTTCGACGAACTCGCGCGCAGCGAGGCCGTGCTCGCGGCCGAGCGCCGCCTGGCGGCGGAGCGGTGCGAGCGGCTGATCCTGCGGGTCGACCGGACCGATCCCTCGAAGAACGTCGTGCGCGGGTTCCGGGCGTTCGAGCTCTACCTCGCCGCGCACCCCGAGACGCACGGGCGGGTGGGCATGCTCGCGCTGCTCGACCCGTCGCGCCAGGACATCCCCGAGTACTCGGAGTACCTCGGCGCGATCCAGCGGACGGCGCGCGCGGTGAACGACCGCTTCCAGCGGCCGGGCTGGACGCCGATCGACCTGCGGATCGAGGACGACTTCGCCGCCTCGGTCGCCGCCTACAAGCAGTACGACGTGCTGCTCGTCAACGCGGTGTACGACGGGCTCAACCTGGTAGCGAAGGAGGGGCCGCTCGTGAACGAGCGCGCGGGCGTGCTCGTCCTGTCCGAGAACGCCGGCGCGCACGAGGAGATCGGCCGCTGGGCGCTGACGGTGAACCCGTTCGACGTGGCGGGGCAAGCGGAAGCGCTCCACGCCGCGCTCGAGCTGCCGCCGGACGAGCGGCAGGCGCGCGCCGAGGCGATCCGCGAGCACGTGCGCGGCCACGACGTGGGCGCGTGGGTGGACGCCCAGCTGGCCGAGTTCGACCGCGGTGCGGGCGAGCGTGCCGCGGCGGGGGCGGGGTAGCGTGGCCGAGCTCTCGCACGTCGACGAGACCGGCGACGTCCGGATGGTCGACGTCGGGCGGAAGCCCCCACTGCGCCGGCGGGCCCGCGCGGCCGCGACGGTGACGATGGCGGCGGAGACGGCGGCCCGGCTCGGGGCGCTCCCGAAAGGGGACGCGCTCGCGACCGCGCGGCTGGCCGGCGTCATGGCGGCGAAGCGGACGGCCGAGCTGATCCCGCTCTGCCACCCCCTCCCGCTGACGCACGTCGAGGTGACCGTCGAGGTCGCCGGCGGCGCCGTCGAGATCGTCGCGTCGGCGGAAGCCGTCGCGCCGACCGGCGTCGAGATGGAGGCGCTGGTCGCGGCGTCGATCGCCGCGCTGACGGTCTACGACATGGTCAAGGCGGTGGACCGCGACGTCGTCGTCCGGGAGGTGCGGCTGCTCGAGAAGACGAAGGAGCCGGTCGCGCGGTGAGGGCCGCCGTCGTGACCGTCTCCGACGGCGTCAGCGCGGGAACGCGCGAGGACGCGAGCGGCGACCTCCTGGAGGAGCTGCTCGCAGCCGACGGGTACGAGGTCGTGCGCTGTGTCGTCCCCGACGACCGCTCTGCGATCGAGGCGGCGCTGACCGCGCTCGCCGACGAGGCGCAGCTGGTCCTGACGACCGGCGGCACCGGCCTCGCCCCCCGCGACGTGACGCCGGAGGCGACCGCGGCGGTCCTCGACCGGATCGCGGCCGGGATCGCGGAGGCGATCCGTGCCGACGCCGTCGCGCGGACGCCGCACGGCCTCCTGTCGCGCGGCGTCGCGGGCGTGCGGGGGCGGGCGCTGGTCGTGAACCTGCCGGGGTCGACCGGCGGCTGCCGGGACGGGTTCGCCGTCCTCCGCCCCGCGCTCGGGCACGCCCTGGCGCTCCTCGCGGGCGAGGAGACCCCGCACCGGCAGACGGCGCCGTGAGCTCGCCGGCCGCGCTTGCGCGCGTCCCCGGGCGGTTCGCGTCGCTGGTCAAGATCGAGCACACGGTCTTCGCGCTGCCGTTCGCGTACGTCGGCGCCGTCCTCGCGGTCGACGGCATGCCGGGCGCCCGCGACCTCCTCTGGATCACGGTGGCGATGGTCGGCGCCCGCTCGCTCGCAATGGGGCTCAACCGGCTGGTGGACGCCCGGATCGACGCCCGCAACCCGCGGACGGCCGACCGCGAGCTGCCGGCCGGACGGCTTCGCCCGTGGCAGGTCGCGGTGTTCTGCACCGTCTCGCTCGCGGTGTTCCTCGCGGCCGTGTGGCAGCTCGACCCGCTCGTCCGCTGGCTGTGGCCGATCCCGGTGGCCGGGTTCGTCGTCTACCCGTACCTGAAGCGGTTCACCTGGACGTCGCACCTGTGGCTCGGCGCGGTCGACGGGCTCGCGCCGGTCGGCGCCTGGGTGGCGATCACGGGCGAGCTTCCGTGGGAGGCGTGGACGGTCGGAGCCGCGGTGGCCGTCTGGATCGCCGGCTTCGACCTCTTCTACTCGCTGTTCGACCTCGATGTCGACCGCGCGCAGGGGCTGCACTCCTTCGCCGCGCGCTTCGGGGTCGAGGCGACGTTCGCCGCCGCGCGGGTGTGCCACCTCGCCACCGTCCTGCTGCTCGCCGCGGCCGGCTTCGGGCTCGACGTAGGCTCCCTCTACTGGCTGGGCGTCGGTGCCGTCGGCGGCCTGCTCGTCTACGAGCACTCGCTCGTACGTCCGCACGACCTCCGCCGGCTGGACGCGGCGTTCTTCACCGTCAACGGCGTGATCAGCGCCGTCTTCTTCGCCTTCGTGCTCGCGGACGCGCTCGCCGGGTGATCCGCGCGCGCGCCCTCTCGAAGCGGTTCGGCACGCGCGTCGCGCTGGCCGGCCTCGACCTCGACGTGCCGCGCGGCGGGTTCCTGCTCGTCACCGGCCGGAACGGCTCGGGCAAGACGACCCTGCTCCGCCTGCTCGCCGGGCTCGCCGCGCCGACTGGCGGCGCGCTCGAGGTCGCCACCGAGCGCGCCAGGGTGGGATTCCTCGCGCACGAGCCACTGCTCTACCGGCAGCTGACCGCGGTCGAGAATCTCGACCTGTACGCGCGGCTGTACCGCGTCGCCGAGCGGCGTGAGCGGATCGGGATGCTGCTCGAGCGCTTCGACCTGTGGGACGCTCGGCACGACCCGGTCGGGACGTTCTCGCGCGGGATGCTCCAGCGGCTCGCGCTCTGCCGGACGCTGCTGCACGAACCGGAGCTGCTGCTCCTCGACGAGCCGTTCAACGCGCTCGACGTCGAGGGCGCCACGCTGCTCGACCGCGAGCTGGAGGCGGCGCGCGGGGAGCGAACGCTGGTGGTGGCCACGCATGACCCCGACCGCCTGGCGGTGCCCGCGACCGCCCGCCTCCGGCTCGCGTGAGCTACGTCGGGGACGTCGCGGCCCTCGCGCGCAAGGACCTGCTGCTCGAGCTGCGCGGGCGCGAGACGGTGCCCGCGATGGTCGTCTTCGCGGTCGGCGCGCTCGTCGTGTTCCGCTTCGCGCTGCCCGGCGAGCAGAGCGAGGCGGCCAAGGGCCTGCTCTGGGTGGCAATCCTGTTCACGGCCCTGCTCGCACTTACGCGCGCGTTCGCGGCCGAGCGCGACCAGGGGCTGCTCGACGCGCTCGTGCTCGCGCCCTGCGACCGGAGCGCGATCTGGCTCGCCAAGGCGGTGGCGACGATCGCCTTCCTCGTCCTCGTGGAGGTTTTCGCGCTGGCCGCCTTCTGGCTCTTCTTCGGCGGCCTGGGGGTCGCCGCCCTGGCCGCCGTCGCGCTTGCGGACGTCGGCCTCTGCGCGGCGGGCGTGCTGCTCGCCGCGATGGCCGTGGGAGGGCGCGCGCGCGAGCTGCTGCTGCCGGTGCTCTTCCTTCCCGTCGCGCTCCCGGTGCTGGTCGGTGGGGTCGGGGCGACCGTCACCGACGACCCCGCGCGCTACCTGGGATTTTTGGCGTTGTACGACGCCGTTTTCGCGATACTTGCGTGGGCCGGGTTTGAGTACGTCGTCACCGAATAGCCGTCTGCTGCTCTCGCTTGCGACCGTCGTCCTCCTGGGGGGAGGCGTGGCCCTCGGCCTGCTCTGGGCCCCCGAGGACGCCGACCAGGGCCCGAGCCAGCGAATCTTCTACCTCCACGTTCCGGTCGCCCTGACCGCGTACGCGCTCTTCGGCTGGGGCGCGTGGAAGGCGTTGCGGCTGCTGTGGACGGGGCGCGAGCCGTACGACCTGGAGAGCTACACCGCCGTGCACGTCGGCGTCATCTTCGGCCTGCTCACGCTCGTCACCGGGTCGATCTGGGCGCGCGCCTCGTGGGGCACGTGGTGGGAGTGGAGCGACCGCCAGCTGGTGCTCTTCCTGATCCTCTTCCTCTTCTACTCGGCCTACTTCATGCTCCGCTACTCGCTCGACCCGGGGCCCGCGCGGGCGCGCATCTCCGCCGTCTACGCGCTGATGGGCGTCGTCCTCGTGCCGGTCAGCTTCCTCGCCGTGCGGCTGGCCGAGAACTTTGTCCACCCGGGGCCGATCGTCACCCGCACCGACCCGCAGCTTCCCGGCGAGATGCTGCTCGCCTTCGTGGTCTGCCTGGCCGGGGCGGCTGCCCTCGCGGCCACCCTCTACCTGAACGAGCTGGCCGGGAAGCGGCTCGACGCGCGGCTGCGCGAGCTCCGCGAGGCGCTGGGATGAGTGGCGAGGGGTACCTCGCCGCCGCGTACGTGGTCGTGCTGGTCGCCGTCCTCGTCTACCTGGCGATCCACTCGCTCCGGCTCGTCCGCCTCGAGCGCGAGGTGGCCGAGCTGGCCCGGCAGGCGGCGGCGCGCGAGCGCGACGCCGAGCGCGAGGAGGTCTCGGTTGGTCGCTGAGCTGTTCTTCTGGCCGGCGCTGGTCGCGTACGGCGAGGCGTCGGTCGCGCTGGTCGGCGAGGCGCGCCGGCCGGGCTGGCCAGGCCGCGCTGCGATCTGGGGCGTCCGGCTCGGCTGGCTCGCGCAGACGGGGCTGCTCGTCGTGCAGGCGGCGTCGTGGGACGGGTTCGCGTGGTCGAGCCGGGCCGCCGCGCTGAACCTGTTCGTCTGGCTGGTGGTCGGCGGCTACCTGATCTGGGGCTGCCGGCCCCGCTTCCGCCTGCTCGGCCTGGTCGTGCTCCCGCCCGCGGCCGTCCTGCTCGCGCTCTCGTACCTCGGCGGCGGGATGGCCGACCGCGGCGAGCCCCTGGACGCGCTGCTCGCGCTCCACGTCGCGGCGATGCTCGCCGCCCTGGCCGGGTTCACCGTGTCCGCGGCGCTCGCAGCTCTCTACCTCTGGCACGAGCGCCGGCTCAAGCGGCACGAGCGGACGATCCTCCGCCTGCCTGTCCCACCGCTCGCCGCGCTCGAGCGGCTCGGGCGAGCGACGGCCGCGGCCTCGCTGGCCGCGCTCGGGGTCGGCATGGCGCTCGGCGTCGCCGCGCTCGTCCGCGGCGGGCTCGCGCTCGACGCCGCGATGCTCGCGACCGTCGCCGTCGCCGCGGCCTA
>JACVRR010000056.1 GCA_014534345.1 Thermoleophilia bacterium
CGAGATCTTCGGCCGGAACTTGATCTCCTTGACGTTGACCTGGGACTGGTGCTTGCGGGCGAGCTTGGCTTTCTGCTCCTGCTCGTACTTCCACTTGCCGTAGTCCATGACGCGCACGACGGGCGGATCCGCGTTCGCCGCCACCTCGACCAGGTCGAGGTTCTTGCCGTAGGCGTACTCGCGAGCCTCGTCGGACGTCTTGATGCCGAGCTGCGCGCCGTCGGCGTCGATCAGGCGCACCCGCGGAGCGCGGATGGCGTCGTTGATCCGATCCTGCTTGACCGGGCGGACGGGCTCGACGAACCGTCTCGGCCTCAAAGGACGTTCACCAAGCTCAGGTGCTTCCCCTTTCTGCTGGACAACGAAAAACCGCTGGCAGGCAGCGGTCGGCGATCCTCGTCGTGCTCGACTCGGTTGAACCTCCGCGAGCCGTGTGCCCGAGAGGTGAGGAACGCGGGGCCCCTGCTTGCCAGAGCCACAGGGTAGCAGCCTCGCGCTGCGGGGTCAGGCGCGCGTCCCGGCGGCTCGCAGCTCGGCGAGCAGGTCGTCGACGCTCTGTGTCGAGCGTTCGCCGCCGCGGTCCCGCACGGCCAGCGTCTCGCGCGACTCGCGGTCGCCGTAGACGACGACCTTCGGCACCTTCTCCAGCTCCGCGTCGCGGATGCGCTTGCCTACGGTCTCGTCGCGGTCGTCGACGTCGGCGCGGAAGCCGTGCTCACCGAGCTCGCGCACGATCGCGGCCGCCGGCTCGCGGTGCTCCGAGCCGACCGGGATCACCCGCACCTGCACCGGCGCGAGCCAGAGCGGGAACGCGCCGCCGTAGTGCTCGATCAGGATGCCGAGGAAGCGCTCGAGCGAGCCGAAGAGCGCCCGGTGGATGACGTAGGGCGTATGCTCGCGGTTGTCCGGCCCGACGTACGCGCAGCCGAGCCGCGCCGGCTGCTGTCCGTCGAGCTGGATCGTCCCCATCTGCCACGGGCGGCCCATCGCGTCGTCCATGAACAGGTCGATCTTGGGGCCGTAGAAGGCGCCCTCGCCCTCCATCACCCGGTACGGGATCCCCTGGCGCTCGAGCGCCGTGCGGAGCAGGCCCTCGGTGTGGTCCCACTGCTCGTCGCTGCCGAGCTTGTTCTCCGGGCGCGTCGCCAGCTCCGCGTGCGCGAGCTCGCGCACGCCGAAGCGGTCGTAGAGGAAGCCCACGTAGTCGAACATCGCGTCGATCTCGTCCTGCACCTGCTCCTCGGTGCAGAAGACGTGCGCGTCGTCCTGGGTGAGCTGGCGGACGCGGAGGAGCCCGTGCAGCGTCCCCGTCGGCTCGTCGCGGTGGAGCGAGGCGGCCTCCGCGTAGCGGAGCGGGAGCTCGCGGTAGCTGCGCAGCCGGCTCGCGAAGAGCAGCATGTGGCCGGGGCAGTTCATCGGCTTCAGGCCGAACGTCGTTTCGCCGTGCGGGACGAGGAAGAGCGCGTCGCGGTACTTCTCCCAGTGGCCCGAGCGCTTCCACACCTCGGTGTCCCACATCAGCGGCGTGCGCACCTCGAGGTAGCCCCGGCGGGCGTTCTCCGCGCGCCGCAGGTCCTCGAGCGCGTGCCAGAGCGCCATGCCCTTCGGGTGCCACAGCGGCATCCCCGGGGCGACGTCCTCGAAGTGGAAGAGGTCGAGCTGCGGCCCGATCCGGCGATGGTCGCGGCGCTTCGCCTCGTCGAGCCGCCGCAGGTGGCGCTCGAGGTCTTCGCGCGCGTAGAACGCCGTGCCGTAGATGCGCGTGAGCTGCTTGTTCCGCTCGTCCCCGCGCCAGTAGGCGCCGGCGAGGCCGGTGAGCTTGATCGCCTTGATCGGCCGCGAGTCCTGGAGGTGCGGGCCGCGGCAGAGGTCGGTGAACTGCCCGTCCTGGTCGTAGAACGTGATCTCGCCGTCGGCCGCGTCGACGAGCTCGACCTTGTACTCCTCACCCTGCTCGGCGAAGTACCGCTTCGCCTCGTCGCGCGAGACCTCCTGCCGCTCCCAGGACCGGCCCTCCTCGAGCTCGCGCCGGATCTCGGCCTCGATTCGCTCGAGGTCGCCCTCGCCGATCGGCTCGGGGAACTCGAAGTCGTAGTAGAAGCCGTTCTCGATCGGCGGCCCGATCGCGATCTTCACGCCGGGGTAGAGGCGGCGGACCGCCTCGGCCAGGAGGTGCGCCGAGGAGTGCCGCAGGACGGCGAGGGCGTCCGGGTCGTCCTTGTCGCGCGTCGTGAGGATCTGGATGCGCTCGCCGTCCTGCAGCGGGAGACGCACGTCACGCACGGCGCCGTTCGAGCGCACGAGCACCGCCTGCTCGGCCAGCTTCGGCCCGATCGCGCGCGCGGCGTCGAGCCCCGTCGCACCGTCGGGAAGTTCCAGTTCCGAGGAGTCGGGAAGGATCACGCGCATGGCAGACCAGGATACTGAGGCGCCCTCGAAGGAGACCTCGCCCGACCGGGCCGCGGAAGTCGCGGACGGGCCGGGCCGCAACGACGACCGCAACGAGCAGGTCGAGGAGTCACCCGTCCCGGATCCGACGACCGGCGACACGAACGCCGAGGACATCCCCGAGGCCGACTGACCGGCGCTTCGGACAGGTCCGCGTACCAGGTGCGCGGACATGTCCCGAGGGGTCGCCGGCAGGCGAGAGTGTCCGGCGGTGACGTCTCCCGGTAACCAGTTGTCGGGACGTGTCCGCGAGAGGTCGTTCGGCAGCTAGAACCCTGCCGTGGAGCGCTACTACCGCCTGTCGCTGCCGCGTCGGCTCGTGAACCTGCTCGTCCGGCCGCTGATCCGCTACGGCGTCGTCCTCCGCCACACCTACCTGCTGACGGTTCCCGGTCGGCGGACCGGCCGCGCGTACTCGACGCCGGTGACGCTGGTCGAGGACGGCGAGCGCTGGCTGGTCGCGCCCTACGGCGAGCGGAGCTGGGTGAAGAACGCACGTGCGGCCGGCCGGGTCGAGCTCAGCCGCGCCGGACGGACCGAGCGTGTCCGCGTGACGCCCGTGGCGCCGGAGGAGGCGGGCGCCGTGCTCAAGCGGTACGTCGCCGCCAACCCCTCGACGCGGCGGTTCTTCGGCGCCAAGCCCGACGCGCCGCTCGCCGACTTCGTCGCCGAGGCCGGCGGGCACCCCGTGTTCCGCGTGGAGGCGGCCGAGTGAGGCGCTCACCGGCGCGGCACGAGCGCCAGCAGCGCGACCGGCGCGAGCGCCAGCAGCCACATCGTCGCTGCGATCCCGACGACCTCGGCGAGGAACCCGAGCGCGAGCGGCACGCCGGCGCCGACGACTCCCGCGACCCCGCCCACGGCGACGGCGGCACCGCTCCGGCCCGGGAGCGCGGCGTACAGCCCGGCCTTCGGAATCGCGTACCAGCCGGCGTTGAGCAGCCCGAGGACGGCCAGCAGCGGCAGCTTGCCCGCCATGCCGGGGATGACCAGGAACGCGGGGTAGACGACGAGCGCCGCCGCGGCCGTCCAACGCAGGTGGCGAGGCCCGGGCACCCGCGCGAGCAGCGGGACGAGCAGCGCGTCCCCGACCAGGCCGGCGCCCGTCCAGACCGCGAGCGCCAGCGCGGCGCCGACCGCCCCGAACCCCGCCGCGTCGACCAGGTAGAGGGCGAGGAACCCGTGCAGGACGTCGAGCAGCAGGTCGGCGGCCTCGAGCAGCGCGAGCCAGCGGAGCACCTCCCGCCGGCGCAGCGCCGCGAGCGCCGACCTGATCGCGGCCCGGAACGGCAGGTCACCGGCCGCGCTCCGCACCGGCAGCCGCCGCGCCCGCACGACCAGCGGCAGGGTCGCGGCCGCCAGCGCGAGCATCACTCCCCGCCAGCCGAACCCGAGCCAGAGTGCCGCCGCGAGGAGCACGGGCCCGCCGAGGTAGCCGACGGAGCCGGCGAGCGTCCACCAGGCCATGTTCCGCTCGCGCCGCTCCGGCGCGAGGTCCATGAGGGTCGCCTGCGCGAGGCTGACGAACGCGCCCGTCGCCGGGTTGCCGATCACCAGCGCGACGAGCAGCGTCCAGAAGCCGACCGAAGCGGCCGTCAGCCCCGCCGAGAGCGCGAAGACGAGCCCGCCCGCGAGCAGGAGCGCGCGCCGGCGCGCAGTGTCGCCGAGAACGCCGACCAGCGGGTCGAGCGCGCTCCCGACGAACCCCGGGACCGCGAGCACGAGCCCGACCTCGGCGTAGCTCAGCCCGAGGTCGTCGCGAATCAGCGGCCAGGCGGCGGCGCGCGCCGAGCCGACGAGCTCGTCCAGCAGCTCGATCGCGAGCAGGAGAGCGAGGGCACCGGGAGCTCCGCCCCGGCGGCGAGCCCGGAGTTACCAGGGAGGATGCGTCACGGTGCCGTGAGTCTACGCCTCGACCCGTACCCGCGCCGCGGGCGTGTGCGTTTAATCAACTGTGGGCTGCGCTCCCGCGCGCCCGGGACGTGGAAGCGAGCGAAGGAGGGGCATGCACCACGAGCACCAGAAGATCCGCGACGTGATGACGCCCGACCCGACCGCGATCGAGCCGTCGACGCCGCTCGTCGAGGCCGCGCGGCTGATGCGCGACCAGGACGTCGGGCCGCTGCCGATCGTGGAGGGGGAGCGCGTCGTCGGGATGCTGACCGACCGCGACATCGTCGTCCGCGCGATCGCGGAGGGCAGGGACCCGCAGTCGGTCACCGCGCACGAGGTCGCGTCCAAGCAGCTGGTCACGATCGATCCCGAGCAGCCGCTCGACGAGGCGGCCCGGCTGATGGCGCAGCACCAGGTGCGGCGCCTCCCGGTCTGCGAGGAGGACGGACGGCTGGTGGGCATCGTCGCCCAGGCCGACGTGGCCATCGAGGCCCCGGCAGAGAAGGCCGGTCACGTCGTCGGCGAGATCTCGAAGTAACGGCGGGCGAACCCCGAAACGGAGAAGGCCGGCGTTTCCGCCGGCCTTCTCGTTCCTACTCGCTCCGGGGGAGGGTTACTCGCCCGGCCTGTCGATCGTGAAGGTCTGAGACGTGTACGTCTCGGTGTGGCCCGCGGTACCCGCGGTTCCGCCGGCCTTGAGGATGTCGACCTTCAGCTTGTAGTTGCCGTCGGGCACCTTCTTCAGCTCCGTCTTGCCCTGCCTGTTGGTGACGGCCAGCTTGCCGTCCCAGCCGAACGCGAAGAACCCGCCCGAGGTCGAGTTCCTCGGCAGGTACTCCGACACGATGCCGACCGGGTCCGTCGTCCCGCCTTCCAGGCTAACGGGGTTCCCGGCCGCGGTCAGCACGGTCACCTTCAGCGACCGCACCTGGTGGTCGAGGTGAACGGCCACGGTCGGCACGTCGGCCACCAGCCGGCCGAACACGTTCGTCTTCTCCATCGTGTACGTGACCGAGTCGAAGTCGATCAGGCTGTACGTCGGCGTGTAGTTGTTCGCCGCGACGAACCCGACCCGCTTGGCCAGCTTCGGGTACGGGAAGACGCCCTGCGTCGTGGTCGAGACGACGACCGCCGGATCGGTACCGCCGGTTAGGCCCGCCCCGTCGGCGGTCATCTGGTTCACGTTCTTCAAGCCGAGGGCCCCGGTGAACGTGACGCTGACGGCCGTACCGGGCAGCGGTCCCCCGGCCGTCGCGACGTTGCCGGTACCGCCGATGCTCGGCAGTGCAGCAAGCGCCGTCCGGACAGCCGCCGCGGTCGCGTCGTGCGCGATCGGAGCGGTCGTCTCGGGGTCGCCGCCGCCGAGCGGCGTGTACGTCAGCGTGAAGCTGCCGCCGGTCGGCGAGCCGGTGATCGCGACGCTCTGCACCTCGTTGTTCCCGCCGGTCCCCGCCATGACGGGGAAGCCCTGGTAGTCGGCGCCGAAGCCCGCATACGGGACTCGGAGCACCTGCCCACCACCCTGAGGAGTGAACCGGATCCAGCCGCCGAACATGAGCTTGTTTGCGGCCCCGAAGTCCGGACGCGGGATGGTGACGTTCACGGTCGCCGTCCCGCCGGCCGGGACAGTGACGCTCGCCTGGCTGAACGTGACCGGTCCACCAGCGGTGGCCCCCGACGTCGTCAGCGACGGCGCGAAGGTGCTCCCGAAGGTCGACAACGCAGCCTGGTGCGCGAGGTCGTACGTGATCGCAGAGCCGCTGCGGTTCGCGAGCGTGAGCGTCCCGGTGAACGCCGGCCCGGCCTCACCGAGGACGAGCTTGCCCGGCGTCACGAGCGTGGGTGCCAGGATCGAGTCGTCGATGTCGAGCATGCCGGCGCCCTGCCGGTGCACGTTGTCCAGAAGCGCCGACGTCGCCGAGAACGCTCGCGGGTCTGCGCTGTTCTGGAGCAGCGTCCGAACGTCGGCCGGCGACGTGCCCGGCCGGGCCTGCAGGAGCTGTGCGACGGCGCCCGCGACGTGCGGCGAGGACATGGACGTACCGCTGACGATGGCGTACGCCCCGCGCTGGAGCGGATACGTCGAGCGGATCAGGCCGCCCGGCGCGCCGATGTCCGGCTTCAGGTCGAGCTCGGCACCCAGCCCGAACGAGCTGAACGTCGAGATGATCCCGCCGGTCGGGTTCGGCGCGTTCAGGCGCTCGCTCGTCCACGTGAGCGTGACCGGTGCGTTGTTCGCGATCTGGGACTTCAGCGTGTTGCCGTCCGCCAGCGAGATCCCGACGGCGGGGAACCCGCGATCGGTGATGCCGCCGCCCGAGAACAGGCCTGCGGCGTTGTTCGCGACGACGACGGCGACTGCGCCGGCGTCGATCGCCCGCTGGTACTTGCCCTCGAACGTGCAGACGCCGCGGTCGATCAGCGCGACCTTCCCGTTCGGATCCGCCAGGTACGGATCGGCCTGGGGCAGGCTCCACGAAGGACCTGCCTGTGGGCACCCACGGCCGACGTACACGATCTCGGGCGTCGTCCCGCTCGTCGGAGCCTCGGTGCTGTTCCCGATCTGCAGGTACGCGATCTTCGATCCGGACGCGCCAGTCGGGTTCGTGTCGAACGTGAGCGCGCTCACGTGCGAGTTGTCGAACGACGCGACGCCGATCACGTCCTTGCCCACGCCCGGCGAGCCCGCGGAGAACGTCCCGTTGGCGCCGCTGTTCCCGATCGACGCGACGACGACCATGCCGCTCGCGACGAGGTTGTTCGACCCCTGGGAGGTCGGGTACTGGTCCCAGGTGTTGAACGCCGAGCCGATGCTCATGTTGAGGACGTGCATGCCGTCGTTCTTCGACCGCTCCATCGCGGCGAGCATGATGTCGGCGGTCGTCGAGCCGGCGCACCCGAACACCCGGTAGGCGCCGAAGGTGACGCCCGGCGCGACACCCTTCACGCCGGAAGGTGAAGCGGGATTCGCGCCGACGATTCCGGCGACGTGCGTGCCGTGCCCGTTGCAGTCGTCCGGCCGCGCGTCCGGACTCGGGTTGGGATTGAACGCAGGCGAGCTCGAGTCCGCGTTGTACGCGTCGCCGACGAAGTCGTGGCCGGCGACGACGCGGCGGGTCGGGAAGCTCGCGCTGTTCTCGCGGTTGACGCCGTCCCCGCCGAGATCGGCGTGGTCGTAGTCGACGCCGGTGTCCATGACGGCGACCTTGACGCCCGCGCCCGTGTGGCCGGCGTCCTGCGCCTCGTTCGCGCCCGTCATGTTGATCGCGGTCGCGAGGTCGGGGCTGATGGTCGACGTCGGCGGAATGCTGGCGACCAGTACCGGGTACACGGCCGCGACGCTCGGGAGGCGCGAGATCGTGGAGACCTCGTGAGGCTCCGCCCGAACGGACAGACCGTTCCAGATCTGGTTGAACGCGAAGCGCTCCGTGTACGTCACGCCGGCGTCGGCCGCTTCGGCGCGGAACGCCTGCTTCTCCGAGTTGAGCCTCGCGACGCTGGTCCCCTTGACCGCCGGCGCGCTCTTCAGCTGGACGAACCAGAGGTTCGTGCTCTCGGCGACCGGCGTGGTGCTGTCCGCGCTCGGCAGTGAGCCGACGACGACGAGCTCGCCGGTGGCCCCGGCGAACGCGGTCGGAACGGCCACACCGAGAGCGATCGCCACCACGGCCAGCCCCCGACGCATGAAGCCTGTTGGCATGTCACTCCTCTCTCGATTTTCCGGGACTCTCGCCGCGGGCGAGAGCCAGACCCCTTCCCGGTGGGGGGAAGCGCGGGGAGAGTGCCGGAATATTGCGCAGATGTCAACTTTCTGTATGGCGGCCCTTTGTCTGTGGCGCAGCGGCGCGGGCTCGGCTAGCAGCGGCTAGCGTGCGCGGGTGGACGGGGCGGCGGCGCGCGCGGATCTCAACCGGCTCGCGCTCTCGGCGACGGTCCACTGCCTGACCGGCTGCGGAATCGGCGAGACGCTCGGGCTCGCGATCGGCACGGCCACCGGGCTGTCGGACGCGGCGACGATCGCGCTCGCGGTCGGGCTCGCGTTCCTCTTCGGCTACTCGCTCACGATCCGGCCGCTGGTGAAGTCACGGCTGCCGTTCCGCGAGATCGCCGGGATCGCCTTCGCGGCCGACACGATCTCGATCACGGTGATGGAGATCGTCGACAACGCGGTCATCCTCGCCATCCCCGGCGCGATGGACGCCGGCCTCGCCGACCCGCTGTTCTGGGGCAGCCTCGCTTTCGCGCTCGCCGTGGCGTTCGTGATCACTTTCCCGGTCAACCGCTGGCTGATCGCGCGCGGGAAGGGGCACGCCGTCGTCCACGCGCACCACGGGCAGCACGCGCACGACGCGCACGACGCCCACTAGGGCGACCGGTCGCTAGCCGTCGACGCCGCGGCCCGTGCGCTGCTGCAGCTCGTCGATCCGCTTGGACGCCTCCGCCTTCGTCAGCCCCTCGTCGAACGGTTCCCCCGCCTCGTCGGACAGCGTCTTCAGGTACGACGCCTGCGCTCCGGTCATCGGCTCGTCGCCGGTCGTCCACTCGTCGGGGTCCTTCTCGGTGTTGGATCCTGTGCTCGCGTCGGCCATGCGCCGCGAGTTCCCACCGCGGGAGCACGCCAATCGCGGCCAGTACGATCGCGCGATGCGAGCGCGTCCGGCGCGGCTCGAGCGGCTTCCCGAGCAGTACTTCACCGGGCTTCTCGCGCGCGTCGCGCGCGCGACCGCGGAGGAAGGCGAGCCGCTCGTCGACCTCGGCCGCGGCAACCCCGAGGTGGGACCGCCCGGGCACGTCGTCGAGCGGCTCGTGGACGCCGGACGCCGGCCGTCGGTGCACGGCTACCCGCCGTTCCGCGGGCTGCCGCCGCTGCGCGAGGCGATCGCCGCTCGCTACGCGGCGCGCTACGGCGTCGAGCTCGATCCCGAACGAGAGGTCGCGGTCCTTCCCGGCACGAAGACTGCGTTGGTGGAGGCCGCGCTCGCGACCGCCGAGCGAGGGACGACGATCCTGCTTCCCGACCCCGGGTACCCCGACTACCACTCGGGCGCTGCGCTCGCCGGCGCCGCGGTGGCGCCACTACCCCTCGACCCCCTGGCGGCGTGGGCCCCCGACTTCGGGTCGGTGCGGGCGAGCGACGTCGCGGCCCTCTACCTGAACTACCCCTCGAACCCCTGCGCCGTCGCCGTCCGGCCCGGGACGTTCGCAGACGCGGTCCGCTTCGCGGAGCGAACCGGCGCGGCCGTCGTGCACGACTTCGCCTACGGAGATCTGGTCTTCGACGGCCGGAGCGCGGAGAGCTTCCTCGCGGCTCCCGGCGCGCGCGAGGTGGGCGTCGAGCTGTTCAGCATGTCCAAGAGCTACGGGATGGCGGGCTGGCGGCTCGGGTTCGTCGTCGGGAACGCGGAGCTCGTCGAGCGTCTCAACGTGCTGCAGGACCACACCCGCGCGGGCGTGTTCGCCGCCGTCCAGGAGGCGGCCGTCGCCGCGCTGGCCGCGCCGGAGGAGCACGTACGCGAGCGCGCGGCACGCTACGAGCGCCGCCGGGACGCGGTGCTGGCCGCGCTCGCCGGCAGCCGCGTCGACAGCGTGAACTCCGAGGCCACCTTCTACGTGTGGCTGCGCCTGCCGGAGGGCGTGACCGCCGAGCGGCTCCTGGTCGAGCAGCGGCTCGCGGTAGCCCCGGGCGGGGGGTTCGGCAGCCGGGGCCGCGGCTGGACGCGGCTGTCGCTCGCCGTCTCGGACGAGACGCTCGCGCTGGGGCTGGAACGGCTGCGCCGCGCCGTCGCCTAGTTCACGCGAGCTGACCGGCCGGGCGCGCGCGGCTCAGGCGCGCGCCGGCGAGCTCCTCGGCCGCCGACAGCGCGCCCGCCTCCCCGCGCACCGCCGACAGGAAGTCCTCCCGCGCGACCGCGAACAGGTACGTGTCCTCGAGCGCGGTGACGGTGGCCGTCCGCGGCTCGTCGCGCAGGAGCGCGATCTCGCCGAACTGGTCGCCGTTCGAGGCCGTGCCGACGACCAGGCCGTCGACGGCGAACTCGACCTCGCCGTCGACGACCAGGTAGAAGCGGTCGCCCGGCTCCCCCTGGCGGACGACCGTCTCGCGCACACCGACCTGGACCCGCTCGGCGCTCCGCGCCAGCGCCTCGAGCGCGGGGAGCGGGAGCGTCCCGAACAACGGGGTCGAACGGACGGCCGGCAGGGCCGCCGGTGCGACGGCGTCGAGCCTCGCGACGGGACGCCACCACAGCGGCGCGAGCGCGGGGACGGCCAGGCCTGCGACCACGAACGACCAGCGCGGGCCGACCGCCTCGACGAGGAACGGCGCGACCGCGTTGCCGAGCGTCGCCGCGCCGAGCAGCGCCGTGCCGGCGGCGCCGCCGACGCGGGCGAACACCTCGTTCGGGATCCGCCGCTGCAGGAGCGTGAGTCCGGTCACGTCGACGACCGAGTCGGCCGCGCCGCTGAGCGCCAGCAGCACCAGCGCCGGGAGGAGCGCCGGCCACGCCCCGACGAGCGCGAGCGGGACGGCCCACGCGAGGAGCGCGACGGCGAACGTCCGTCCCAAGCGGCGGTCGGGAACCGCGAGCGCGAGCACGGCGCCGACCAGGCCGCCCGCACCCATCGCCGAGTAGAGGAAGCCGGTGTTCGCCTGCGCGCCGAGCATGTCGACCGCCGCGATCACGATCACGACAGCGAGAACGCCGCTGACGAACATCTGCGCGGAGTAGATGCCGACGACGAGACGCGTCGGCGCATCGACGAGCAGCTCCCGGAACCCCGCCAGCGCGAAGCGCGACGCGCGCCCCGGCGCCGCTCGCTCGCCGGCGCGCTCGCGGGGGACGCGGACACCCGTGACCAGCGCGGCGGAGGCGATCGACGCGGCCGCCGAGAGCGCGAACCCCGCTCCGGGGCTGCCGAGCGCGAGCAGCACGCCGCCGGTCGCCGGGCCGACGAACGAGACGACGTTGAGCGTGGTGCTGGCGACGACGTTCGCGGCCGTCAGCTCCTCGGGCGTCCGCGCGAGCAGCGGGATGAGCGCGCCTCGCGCGGGGGCTGCTGCGCTGCCCGCGAGGGCGACGACCGTCGCGAGGACGAGCGTCGCGACGAGCGACGGGTCACCGGAGAGGAGGACGGCCGCAGCGGCGAGGGCCGCCGCGCGGACGACGTCCGCCGCCGCCATTACCGCCTGGCGGGGGAAGCGGTCGCCGAGCAGGGAGCCGAGCGGCGCGGCGACCGCGATGACGAGCGTACGGACGACGAGCAGCGTTCCGACGCCGCTCGCGCCGCCCGCGACGAACGCGACCACGAGGAAGACGACGTTGGACGCCGACACCGACAGGGCGGCCGCGGGGCGAGCAAGCTCCACGCGCCGCAGCGCGCGGTTGCCGAAGACCGCTGCGACCGCCGTCCGCGACTCGTGCAGGCGTGCCCGGACGTCCTCGATCACGGCGCGGAGCATGGCACGCCGGTTGCAAACCGCCGCGCGACGCAGGAAGATCCCGATACGCGAGCCCGTCTTGCGAGCAAAAGGGTCCGTATTCGGAAAGGAGAGGCATGGCCGACGAGATGCGCATTCCGGAGGATCAGGCGGAAGCCGAGGCCGAGGACAGCGAGGACGAGGAGTTCGAGCTGCACGGCAAGAAGGGCGGCGGCCTGGGCGGCGGTTCCACGCTCCCGATCGAGGGACCCGTCGACTCCTGACACCAGCCGGGCGCGCGCCGCCCGGCGCGCGCCCCTCTGCCCCGCGGAGCCCCGCTAGGCGGCGAGCGCCGCCAACGCCGCGACGAACGCGCCCAGCACCAGCAAGGGCGTCGCCAGGACCGACAGCCCCACCGCAAGCAGGAGCGTCGGGCTGAGCACGGCGGCCACCGGCGCGTACGGGCGGAGCACCCAGCCCGATCCGCGCAGGGACGCAACCAGCCGCCAGAGCGCGAGCGGGAGCCGCCAGCCCCTGGCGCGCCCGCGCTCGCGCGCGTCCCCCTCGAGCCGCGCGAGCTCGTCGGCGTAGGCACGGCCCTCGCGGGGGAGCGCGCGCAGCCGGCCGGGGAGCTGGACGAGCTCCTGCAGCGCGAAGTGGAAGAGCAGCAGCACCACGCCCGGCGCGGCGACGACCGCGCTGAGGAGGAGGGCGCCGACGGCGCCGCCGGCCGAGCTCGGGAACTCCCGCGCGAGCACCGAAGCGACGATGACGGCGGCGGCCGCGAGCGCGACGAGCGCGAGCGTGCGGACGCCGGCCGACACCGAGCGCGCGAGGGGAAGCACCCGGCGCGCGGCCGCCAGGACACGCTCGACCTCCGCCGGCGCCGCCTGTCCTCGCTGGAAGACCACCCGTTCGTAGCGTTGCAATCCGCGCGGCGGCGTGCTGACAATGCGGCGAGCGCGCCGACAGGAGTCCGATTGCCGTCAGTCCCCCGCGCCGGCCGCCCGCCGCCGTTGTAGTTGTCGGCGACTGCGGGCGACCCCTTGAGCGCCGGCGGCCGGGTCTCCCCGGCCGCCGGCGCTAACGAGAGCGACCGATCCGGCTAGACGAGCGGGCCCTCGTCGGTGAAGCGATCGCGCGGCGTGCCGTAGTACGAGCCGAGCTCGGTCCGGTAGGTCTCGTCGCCGTACCGGGTCTCGTCGAGCTCGGGCGCGTTCTTGATCTCGTCCTTCGTGCGGTCGACGAACACCGTCTGCGTGTCGTAGTCGACGTGGTCGACGACGCCCGCCGGGAGCATCACCTTCTTCCCGAAGATCCACGGGCCGGTGTCGACGACGAGGAAGCTGCCGCCGATCTCGTACGTCGCCTCGTCGACTTTGCCGATCCCGCCGTCGCGCGCCTCGACCTCGAAGCCCGCGAGATCGGTCTGGGTGACCGTCTGGTCGCGGTACGTCCACAGGTCTGGGATGGCCATGCGACCTCCTTCCGGTTGCTCTCGCTCCGGAGTGTTCCCGCCGGGCTCGCCGCCCTAACGGCCCGTCCGGCCCCTCGCCGGCCGCGCGACGTAGAACGCGGGACCGGCGACGAGCACCGTCCGTGCCCGGCTGGCGACGCTCGTAAGCGTGATCTCCATCCGGTAGTGGCGCCCGGGGGCGAGGCGCCGGCGCTCGAAGACGACCCACGTAAGGTACGCGCGCTTGAGCGAGCCGCGCGCCCGCAGCCGCGGGCGCGCGGTGCGCGCGGCGAGCTCCCGGCCGCCCCGGCCGAGCTCGACGAGCCGCGCCGCGTACACCGCGTCCTCTCCCGCCGCGATGCGGAAGCGCCAGAGGTCGTTCCGCCAGTTGAAGCGCCGCGCGCGCGGCCACAGCGTCCGCAGGACGGGCACGTCCGTCCGTGGCCCGGGGAAGAGCGCGTTCGCCTGCGGAGCGCCCGTCGCCGCCGTCGGGCTGCCCGCGGGAAATCCCTTCAGCGCCGCGCAGTCGACCCGGCCGGCGCGCACCTCCGCCGCCGCCGCCGCGAAGGCGGCGAACGCGGGCTTCGGCGACCAGTCGGCCCAGAGCAGCCCGGACTGCCAGCCGGCGAGGTTGCGCTCGTCCGCGAGCATGAAGTTGAAGTACGCCCCGACGTACGGCTGGCAGGTCGCGAGCCGGATTGCGTCGGTCAGCTGCGTCGCGTGGTCGGGCGCGACACTCCGCTCGTCGGGCACCGAGCCGGCCGGGTCGCCCGGCCCATCGGCGGGGACGACCGTGACGTTCTCCGACCCGCTGTAGAGCCCGGCGACGGCGGGCGCCACGGTCGTCTGGTAGCCGTTCTCCATGTACCAGATCGGCGCGCACCTGCCCGCGACGCAGCGGCCGGGGTTCGGCTGGGAGGTGTCCGCGAACGCGTCGTGGTAGGCCTGCACGAGCTTGTCCCAGTCGCCGAGGCCGATTGTCGACGACAGCGGGTGCCGCCGCCACGGCCGCTCGCGCGCGGTGTCGCCGTAGGGGTGGTGACCGACGGTGTCGAAGATCGGGCGCGTGCGCCTGCTCGCCCGGTAGGCCTGCCCCATCGCCACGACGAACCGCTGCGGCGAGTGCGAGACGTTCGAGCTCGCATCCGGGTTGTCTCCCCCGCGCGACGACGTGCTGGTGATCAGGTTGACGTCGGCGCGGAAGGCGTGCAGAACGTCCCAGCAGCGCGCGAGGAGGGCCACGTACGCGGCGGGCGCGACGCTGGCGTCGCTCTCGGAGTACTGCGGGAGCCAGAAGTACTGCTTGTTCGGCTCGTTCCAGATCACGACGTCGCGCACCTGCGGGTACGAGGCGAGCGCGGCCCGCACGAACGCGCAGTAGTCGTCGCGGTCGCCGTCGGTGCCCGGCGCGTCGCGGGGGGGCGCGCCCAATACCCACAGGACGAGCCGGCAACGCCCCCCCGCGGGCGCCCCCCCCCGCTCGAGGGGCCCGGGCTACCCCGCCGGCAGCGCGCCCCCCCCCCCC